>CBINNP010000172.1:0-7860 GCA_966252075.1 uncultured Solimonas sp. | reverse complement strand
GCCGGCCGGCGACTTCCGCCGCCAGACCCAGTGAGGCACCGAACACCACGCCCGGCATGATGAAGGCGGCGGCCCAGCCGACGGCGGCCGGCAGGTCGGCGAGCAGGAACAGCCAGGGCCGCATGCCGGAGGCCGCGGCCAGCGCCGGCGTGATCGAGCGGAATGGCCCCAGGAAGCGCGCCAGCAGCACGCTCAGCGCGCCGTAGCGGTCGAAGAAGCGCTGCGCATTGCCGAGCAGCTCCGGATGCTTGCGGAAGAACGCGGTGGCGAACAGGCGCTCGCGATAGCGATGGCCGGCCCAGAAGCTCAGGGCGTCGCCGGCCAGCGCACCGGCGGCGGCGAAGCCGATCGCCATCCACAGATCGAGTGCGCCGAGCGCCACCAGCGCGCCGACCGCGAACAAGGGCAGCGCCGCCGGCACGAAGGCGCCGACGATCAGCAGCGAGTCGGCAAAGGCGATCAGCAACAGGAGCCCCAGCGCACCGTGCGGGTGCGCCTGGATCCAGCCCAGAAGCGTCTGCAGCGCTTCTGTCATCAGGCCGCGCGGAACGCCTCCGCAGCCGCGTCCAGCGTCGCCGCGATCTCGACCTCGCCGTGGCAGCTCGACACGAAGCCGGCCTCGTAGGCCGAAGGCGCCAGATAGACGCCGCGCGCCAGCATGGCGTGGAAGAAGCGCTTGAAAGCCTCGGCGTCGCTCTTCATGACGTCGGCATAGGTCTCGATCGGACCGTCCTGGAAGTACAGGCCGAACATGCTGCCGACCTGCGTCGTGGTGAACGCCACGCCGGCGGCGGCGGCGCGCTCGCGCAGGCCGGCCAGCAATTCGGCGGTGGTGCGTTCCAGGTTGGCGTAGATCGCCGCATCATCGAGCTTGCGCAAGATCGCCAGGCCTGCTGCCATCGCCAGCGGATTGCCCGACAAGGTGCCGGCCTGATAGACCGGGCCCAGCGGCGCCAGCTTTTCCATCACCGCGCGCTTGCCGCCGAAAGCGCCGACCGGCAGGCCGCCGCCAATGATCTTGCCCAGCGCGATCAGGTCAGCGTCGATGCCATAGCGCCCGCAGGCGCCGCGCGGACCGACGCGAAAGCCGGTCATCACCTCGTCGATCACCAGCAGCGCACCCTCGCGGGTGCACAGCGCGCGCAGGGCCTGATGGAAACCCTCGCGCGGCGGCACGCAGTTCATGTTGCCGGCGACCGGCTCGATGATCACCGCGGCGATCTCGCCCGCGTGATCCTTGAACAAGGCTTCGACCGAGGCGATGTCGTTGTACTGCGCGGTCAGCGTGTACTTGGCCAGATCGGCCGGCACGCCCGGCGAGGTCGGCACGCCGAAGGTCAAAAGGCCCGAACCGGCCTTGACCAGCAGCGCGTCGCCGTGGCCGTGATAGCAGCCCTCGAACTTGACGATGTAGTCGCGGCCGGTGCTGCCGCGCGCCAGCCGCAGCGCGCTCATCGTCGCCTCGGTGCCGCTGTTGCACATGCGCACCATCTCCATGCCCGGCACGCGGGCACAGAGCAGTTCCGCCATCTCGATTTCCAGTTCGGTCGGCGCCCCGTAGGACACGCCGATCTCGGCCTGGCGGCGGATCGCCATGATCACGTCCGGGTCCTGGTGGCCGGTAATCATCGGCCCCCAGCTGCCGACGTAGTCGATATAGCGCTGGCCGTCGGCGTCGGTCAGGTACGCGCCCTCGGCCGAGCCTATGAAGCGCGGCGTGCCGCCGACCGCGCGGAACGCGCGCACCGGCGAGTTGACGCCGCCGGGAATGCTCAACTGGGCTCTGGCGAACAGCGTGTCCGAGCGACTCATCAACGCACTCCTGGATGGCCCGCATGGGCCGTGGCAGCGATAGGGCGGGCTCGCCGCGAGCCCGGGCCGGCGATTTTACGGGATGCCGCCGGTGCTCTCGCGAAAAGCGGCGGCATAAGCGCGTGCCGCCGCCCCGATCTGCGCTTCGTCAGCGCCGGGGCCGAACAGGCCTTCGACCGCGGCAACCAGATCGGCGCCGGCGGCGATGGCCTGCGGCGCCAGCGCCGGGGTGATGCCACCGATCGCGCAGATCGCGATCTGCGGCGCGAACTCGCGGCGCGCCGCGGTCAACGTTGCCAGCTGCGCCGGCGGCGCGTCGGGCTTGGTGTTGGACGCAAACAGGCGGCCGAAAGCGACGTAGCTGGCGCCGGCGGCGATGGCGGCACGGGCACGCTCCAGCGAATCGTTGCAGCTGGCGCCGATGATCGCGGCCGGGCCGAGCCGCGCGCGCGCGGCGGCCAGCGAACCGTCGCTCTGGCCCAGATGCACGCCGTCGGCACCGATCGCCGCCGCAAGCTCCGCGTCGTCGTTGATGATCAGCTTGGCGCCGGCCGCGCGGCAGCGCGCCAGGATGGCGCGTGCGCGCGGCGCGCGTTCGGCCGGCGCACTCCATTTGTCGCGGTACTGGATCAGCCGTGCGCCGCCGCGGAGCGCCGCGTCCAGCGCTGCCGGCAGCCGCGCCGGATCACGCAGCAGCGCTTCCGGCGTCAGCGCGTAAAGACCGCGCAGGCCGTTCATGACAGGCCCTGCGCGGCGGCGCGGCGGCTCAGCCGCTCCGGCAGCAAGCGCCCCCGGCCACTAGCGAAGCCGCGGCCCAGCGCGCCGTGCGTGTAGCGCTGCGCCGCTTCCAGCGCCGTGCCCATGTCCTCGCCGAGCGCCAGCCGGCCGGCCAGCGCCGCCGCCAGCGTGCAGCCGGAGCCGTGGAAGGCCTGCGGCCAGCGCGGCCAGCGGAACGCCTGCGGCGCGCCGTCCGGGCGATGCCAGAGGTTGATGGCCTCGGTGGTGGGTTCGTCGCCGCCGGTGATCAGCACGTGCGGCGTGCCGGCACGCTGCAGTGCCGCGGCGGCGGCCTGCAAATCGGCAGCTTCCGGCACCAGGCGACGCGCTTCGGCGGCGTTGGGAGTGATGACGTCGACCCGCGGCAGCAAGTCGCGGCGCATCGCCTCCATCAACGGCTCGCTGCTCAGATTGGAGCCGCCACCGGCGCGCAGCACCGGGTCGCAGACCACCGGCACGCGCGCGCGCGCGATGGTGTCGACGATGACCGGGATTTGCTCGACGCAGCCGATCAGGCCGATCTTGATCGCGGCGAGCGGGCTGTCGGCCATCAGCAGTTCGATCTGTGCGGCAAAAAGCTCCGGCGCGATCGGTTCCACGCGCAGTGCGTTGCAGGTGTCCTGCACGGTCAGTGCGGTGATTACACACATCGCGTGCGCGTCCTGCGCGGCGATGGCCTCAATATCGGCCTGAATGCCGGCGCCGCCGCCCGGATCGTGACCGGACAGGCACAGCACCAGAGGGCGGGCGGGGAGGCTCAAGCGGGTTCTCCTGGGCACATGCATATCCGCGGTCGGAATGCCAGATTTTTTTCGCTGCACTGCGACATCTTATGCACAGTGCCGGCGCAGGGCATCCTGAGAGGTACTGATTACGACTTTTTTCTGTCAAAACGCCGTAAGAAATACGCAAGGCAATGATATAGAAAATAAAAACTCGTTGATCACTAAGTGTTCCGACGGCAGAAAACAGCCCACTTACCGCTACTTAAGTCCATACGACAGATATCATGCACAGAGATATCCACAGAGTTTGTGGGCAAAACCGTGTTTTTTGCGTGATGGCATGAACTTATACGTGGTACTTCAAGTGAAATGTGCAGACCTCGCCGCCGTCTCCGGCTGAGCGGCGCGCTCATTTTTTGCGCTGCTTTCACTGGCTTGGCGCAGGCCGGCGGTCCGGTCATGACGGTCGGCGATCCGGAGCTTCCGGAAATCTCCGGGCTGGCGGCCTCGCGGCGCCTGCCGGAGCGCTTCTGGGTCCATAACGACAGCGGTAATCCCGCGCGCCTTTTCGCGCTGAGCGGGCAGGGTCGCGTGCTGCAGCGGCTCGATTTGCAGGGCGCGCAGAATCTCGATTGGGAGGACATCGCCGCGTTTGTCGATCAGGGCCAGCCTTGGCTGGCGATCGCCGATACCGGCGACAACTTCGCGATCCGATCCGAGGTGAGCATTCTGCTGTTGCCTGAGCCGGAAGCGCTGAACGGCGCGGTGCCGGTCGCGCGGACGCTGCACTTCCGCTATCCCGGCGGCGCACGCGATCTGGAGGCCATGACGGTCGATGCCGCCGCCGGCAAGATCCTGCTGCTGGAAAAGTGCCGGCCGCCGGCGCGCTTCTACACGCTGGATCTGGACGGGCCGGAGCAGCAGCAGGCGCAGGAAGTCGCGGTGTTGCCGGACTGGTGGCCGGAAGCCGGCGCACCGGTCGAGACCATCGGCGAGCGGCGCTATCGCGGCGCGGCGACGGCCATGGACCTGTCGCCGGACGGCCGGCGGCTGGCGATTCTCACCAATACGCACTGGATGGTCTTCGCGCGGCCGCCGGGCATGGACTGGAATGCCGTATTGGCGCGGCCGCCGCAGGCCAGCGGTCGTTTGCCGCGGCAGGGCGTCAGCCGCCGCACGATCTTCGAGGCGCTGGGCTGGGCCAGTGAGCGGGAGCTGCTGATCGGCGGCGAGCGACTACCGGCGCCGCTGCTGCGCGTGGTGCCTTAGTTGGGGTCTGTTGACGCTGCAGGCTCCGCTGGCGGGGGCGCCCCAGGTTCCGGCATCGGCTCGGTCGACAGCGCGGGTTCCGGCGGCTCGGCTGGCCCGGTCGGTTCCACCGCGTCCGGCTCGGCCGGCCATTCGCTGGGCGGCAGGGCTTCCGCGGCGCGGCTGCGACCCTGCTCCTCGGCGTCGATCAGCCGTTGCAGATCGGCCGGAATTTCCGGTTCTGGCTCATCCGCCGGGCGGCGGCCGCCGTAGCCCATCTGCCCCATGATCCACGACACCCGCGAGCTGACGAAGCCGCCCGGCCGCGTCACGCTCCAGTGCCGCGGACTCGGCAGCACCGCCGCCAGGCGGGCCGCCTCATTGGCGCTGAGTTTGGCGGCTGGTTTCTTGAAATAGGCTTGCGCAGCGGCTTCGACGCCGTAGATGCCGGGTCCGAATTCGGCGATGTTGAGGTAGACCTCAAGAATGCGTTCCTTGGGCCACAGCGTTTCGATCAGCACGGTGTAGCCGGCCTCGACGCCCTTGCGGAAATAGCCGCCGCCCGGCCACAGGAACAGGTTCTTGGCGGTCTGCTGGCTGATCGTCGAGGCGCCGCGGCGGCGCTTGGAGCGCTTGTTGTGCTCGCGCGCCTTCTCGATGGCTTCCAGGTCGAAACCCTCGTGTTCCCAGAACTTCTGGTCTTCCGACGCCACCACCGCGCGGCGCGCCGTCTCGGCAATGCTCGCGCGCGGGACCCATTGGTACTTCACCGGCTTGACCGGGCTTTGCAGCATGAAGGCAGAGGTCGGCGGCGGTATGACGCGCAGCAGCGCCACCGGCAGCACAGTCACTGCCAGGCCGCCGAGCAGCAGCCACAGCAGCCGCCGCGGCCAGGGGGAACGGCGCTGCTTAAAACGCTGGTTCGGGCGCTTTTGGGGGCGCAGGCTCATGGACGGTTCCGATGACGGTCGAGGTCGAATACCGGCAGGCTGATCTGCCACCAGATCGCCGCCAGCCGCAGGCCGGCCACCACGATCATGCCGCTGATCGAGGCGTAGGCGCGCGGTACGCCGAGATGTTGCAGCAGCAGATAGATGCCGGCGCCGGCGATCACCGCGCTGGCGTAGATATTGCCGCGCTGCAGGATCATCGGCACTTCGTTGCACAGGACATCGCGCAGCACGCCGCCGAAAGTCGCCGTGACGGTGGCGATGAAGATCACGATCAGTGCCGGCAGCTGTGCCGTCTCGGCGATTTGCGCGCCGGCCATGCCGAACAGCGCCAGGCCCAGCGCGTCGGCGATCTCCAGCTGCTTTTCCGGCGGATGGCGGAAACGCACGTAGAGCATCGTCAGCGGCACCGCGATGAAGATCGCCAGCAGATAGGCGGTGTCGGTGAACCAGAACACCGGGCGGTCCATCAGCAGATCGCGCAGGGTGCCGCCGCCGATGGCGGTGACGGCGGCGATGATGGCGACGCCGAGCAAGTCGAAGCGCTGGCGTCCGGCGGCCAGCGTGCCGGATACGGCAAACACGCCGACGCCGACGAGATCAAGGATGCGCAGCAGGGTCATGCCGCGATTGTAGTGCGGCTATCCGGCTGCGCCCTGAGCGGCGCAGCCGGCGTGCCTCAGGCCTGCGGCAGCGGCAGGCCGAGGTTCTTCCACAGCTTCAGCGTCGGCTCGGCCTGGTTGAGCGTGTAGAAATGCAGGCCGGGCACGCCGGCCTGCAACAGCTGCTCGCAGAGGCGCGTGATGACGTCCAGGCCGAAATCCTGCAGGGCTGCCTTGTCGTCCTGCAATTGCTCCAGCCGCAGGCGGATCCAGCGCGGGATTTCGGCGCCGCAGGCAGCCGAGAAGCGCGCCAGCTGCGTGAAATTGGTGATCGGCATGATGCCGGCGACGATCGGCACGGCAATGCCGGCGCGCGTGCAGCGCTCGACGAAGTCGAAGTAGGCATCGGCGTTGAAGAAGTACTGCGTCACCGCACCGCTGGCGCCGGCCTGGACCTTGCGCCTGAACGCCTCGAAGTCGGCCTGCGGACTTTCGGCCTGCGGGTGCATCTCGGGGTCGGCGGCGACTTCCAGCTGGAAGTGATCGCCATGACGCTCGCGGATGAAAGCCACCAGCTCGTTGGCGTAATGCAGCTCGCCGGGTGCCTGGCTGCTGATCGCGGTAGCCGGCAGATCGCCGCGCAGGGCGACGATGCGGCGGACGCCGGCGGCCTTGTAGCGGTCCAGCAGCGCAGCGATGCCGGCGGGTGTGGCACCGACACAGGTCAGGTGCGGCGCCGTCTCGATGCCGGTCTGACCGACCACGCGCATCACCGTGTCGTAGGTGCCGTCCTGGTCGGAGCCCCCGGCGCCATAGGTCACCGAGAAGAATGCCGGCTGCACCGCCGCCAGCCGTGCGACGGTGGCCGGCAGCTTGGCGACGCCTTCGGGCGTACGCGGCGGGAACAACTCGAACGAGAAATGGATCGTTTGTGCCATGTGCGAAAGCGCGTGCGCTATGCGCGCCCGCGGCGGTCCTGTGACTTAGTAGCGGTAGTGCTCGGGCTTGTACGGGCCATCCTTATCGATGCCCAGATAAGCGGCCTGTTTGTCGCTCAGCGTGGTCAGCTTCACGCCGATCTTCTCCAGATGCAGGCGCGCGACTTCCTCGTCGAGCTTCTTGGGCAGACGGTAGACCGTCTTCTCGTACTGGTCCTTGTGCGCCCACAGGTCGATCTGCGCCAGCGTCTGGTTGGAGAACGAGTTGGACATCACGAAGCTCGGATGGCCATTGGCGCAGCCGAGGTTCAGCAGGCGGCCTTCGGCCAGCACGTAGATGCTGCGGCCATCGGCGAAGGTGTACTTGTCGAGCTGCGGCTTGATGGTGTCGCGCGAGATGCCCGGCTCGGCATTGAGCGCATCCATCTGGATCTCGTTGTCGAAGTGGCCGATATTGCCGACCAGCGCGCCGGACTTCATCGCCCGCAGGTGCTCGATGGTGATGACGTCGCAGTTGCCGGTGGTGGTGATGAAGATGTCGCCGCTGGACACGTAGTCCTCGAGCGGCGCGACCTCGAAGCCTTCCATCGCCGCCTGCCACGCGTTGATGGGATCGATCTCGGTCACGACCACGCGCGCACCGAAGCCGCGCAGCGAGTGCGCGCTGCCCTTGCCCACGTCACCGTAGCCGCACACCACCGCGAGCTTGCCCGCGATCATCAGGTCGGTCGCGCGCTTGATGCCGTCGGCGAGCGACTCGCGGCAGCCGGAGAGGTTGTCGAACTTCGACTTGGTGACCGAGTCGTTG
>CBINNP010000171.1:0-7946 GCA_966252075.1 uncultured Solimonas sp. | reverse complement strand
TACGTCGGCAGCGTCATGCAGCTGTGCATGGAAAAGCGCGGCGTGCAGAAGAACCTGCGCTACCTCGGCAGCCAGGTGCAGATGGAAGTCGAGATGCCGATGGCCGAAGTCGTGCTCGACTTCTTCGACCGTCTCAAGAGCACCTCGCGCGGCTACGCCTCGTTCGAGTACGAGTTCGTGCGCTTCCAGGCGGCGGACCTGGTCAAGCTCGACGTGCTGGTCAACGGCGACAAGGTCGACGCGCTGGCCTCGATCGTCCACCGCGACAACGCCTATCCGCGCGGACGCGACCTCTGCGAGCGCATGCAGGAAGTCATTCATCGGCAGATGTTCGATATCGCCATTCAGGCGGCGATCGGCGCCAAGATCATCGCGCGCAGCACCGTCAAGGCGCTGCGCAAGGATGTCACCGCCAAGTGCTACGGCGGCGACACCTCGCGCAAGAAGAAGCTCCTCGAGAAGCAGAAAGAGGGCAAGAAGCGCATGAAGCAGGTCGGTTCGGTCGAGATTCCGCAGGAAGCCTTCCTGGCGGTGCTCGGCGTTGACAAGAAGAAATAGCGGCAACCACGTTTTCGGAGCGGGCAGGCATGCAAGGCATACATTGGGATTTCGCCGTCATCCTCACGGTGCTGACGCTGGTGACCGGCGTGGTGTGGCTGCTCGACAAGCTATGGTTCGGGCCGCGCCGTCGCGCCAAGCTCAATGCCGACGCCATCGACAAGCCCAATGGCTTCATCGATTTCTGCCGCTCGTTTTTCCCGGTGATCTTCGCGGTGCTGATGCTGCGTTCGTTCATCGCCGAACCGTTCCGCATCCCGTCCGGGTCGATGATCCCGACGCTGCTGGTCGGCGATTTCATCCTCGTCAACAAGTTCGCCTACGGTCTGCGCGATCCGGTGTTCCATACCAAGCTGCTCGCCAACGGCGAGCCGGAGCGCGGTGACATCGTCGTGTTCCGCTGGCCGGTCGACCCGTCCAAGGATTTCATCAAGCGCATCGTCGGCCTGCCCGGCGACAAGATCGTCTACCGCAACAAGCAGCTGTTCGTGAACGGCGAGCCGGCGATTCTCGATCCGGACGGTGCCTACACGGCCGCCGGCATGACGCCGTCCGGGGTGGTCTACCGCATGCAGGAGAAGCTCGGCGAGGTGCAGCACAAGCTGCTGATCAACCCTGACCGCCCCGCTGACGACTTCGAGTACATCGTGCCGCCCGGCCAGTATTTCGCGATGGGCGACAACCGCGACGGCTCCGACGACAGCCGTCGCTGGGGTCCGGTGCCGGAAGGCAATCTGGTCGGCAAGGCCTTCCTGATCTGGATGTCGTGGGACGCCGAGCGCACCCGCGTCAACTTCTCGCGCATCGGCGACGCCGTCCGCTAAGCTGGCCGCATCCCTGATCCGGACCCGTTCACCAGGAATCGCCATGCGCCAGCCCTTTGCAGCGTCGCCGCGTTCGCAGACCGGTCTTGGCTGGTTCGGCCTGCTGTTCGTGCTGGCGATCATCGGCCTGGCGGCGATCATCGTCATCAAAACCTTGCCGCTGTATCTCAACCAGATGAAGGTCGCGACGGCAGTGTCCAAGGTGGCCCAGGACGTCGACAACGCGCAGGCCGAAGCCAGCGCGATCCGCAGCGAGCTGCAGCGCTACTGGGACATCGACGATGTCGAGCAGCTCAGCGTCGCCGAGATCAAGGTCAAGCGTACCGAGGCCGGCCGTTTCATCAGCTACGACTACGAAGCGCGCGCCGACCTGTTCTACAACATCTCCATCATCGTGCACTTCGCCGACGATGTGCCGCTGGCCAACGTGCAGCCTTGAACGAAAACCGGCAGATCACGCTGGCGCGGCTCGAACGCCGCGTCGCTTACCGATTTCGTGACGAGGCGCTGCTGCAGCAGGCGCTGACGCACCGCAGCACCAGTTCGCTCAACAACGAACGGCTGGAGTTCCTCGGCGACGCGCTGGTCAACTTCGTGATCGCCGACGCCTTGTTCCGCTGCCAGCCCGGCGCCGAGGAAGGCGCGCTGTCGCGACTGCGCGCCAGCCTGGTCCGTGAGCAGACGCTGGCGCAGCTGGCGCGCGAGCTGGAGCTGAGCGAGGTGCTGATCCTCGGTGAGAGCGAGCTCAAGTCCGGCGGCTACCGCCGCGATTCGATACTCGCCGATGCCTTCGAGGCGATCCTCGGCGCGATCTATCTCGACGGCGGCTTCGATGCCGCCAGGCAGGCCTGCGAGCGCCTGTTCGCCGGCCTGCTCGTCGATCTGCCGGATGCCGACAGCCTCAAGGACGCCAAGACCCGCCTGCAGGAATGGCTGCAGGCGCGTGCGCGGCCGCTGCCGCGCTATGAGGTGATCGAGGAAAGCGGTCCGCCGCACAAGCGCAATTTCCACGTCCGTGCCAGCCTCGTCGACGCCGACGACAGCGCCGACGCCCAAGGCAGCAGTCGCCGCTCGGCCGAGCAGGATGCCGCGCAGAAGCTGCTGACCGCCTTGCAGTCGGCGGCCGTCAAATGAGCAAAGGATTCAGATATGCGTAGTGGCATGGTGTCGATCGTCGGCCGGCCGAACGTTGGCAAAAGTTCGCTGATCAACGCCCTGGTCGGCCGCAAGGTCAGCATCGTCTCGCACAAGCCGCAGACCACGCGCCACCAGATCCAGGGCGTGGTCAATCGCGACGATGCGCAGATCGTGTTCGTCGACACGCCGGGTCTGCATCGTCGCGTCACGCGCCAGCTCAACAAAGTCATGAACGAGCAGGCCGTGCAGGCGCTGCGCGACATCGATCTGGTGGTGTTCGTGATCGAGACCGGCCGCTTCACCGATGAGGACGCGGCGGTGCTGCAACGACTCAAGGCCGGCGGCGCGCCGGTGGGGCTGGTCATCAACAAGGTCGATCGCGTCGCCGACAAGGAAAAGCTGTTTCCGGAACTGCAGCAACGCGGCGCCCTGCACGACTTCGCCTTCGTCGTGCCCTTGTCGGCGCTCAAGGGCGCCAACGTCAAGGCGCTGGTCGAGGAGATCGTCGCGCGCCTGCCGGAAGGACCGCAGCTGTATCCGCCGGATCAGCTGGTCGGCTATGACGATGCCTTCCTGGTTTCCGAGCTGGTGCGCGAGAAGCTGACGCGCACGCTGCATCAGGAGCTGCCGTACTCGCTGACGGTCAGTGTCGAGCGCTACGAGTACGAAAGCGGCATGGATCGCATCGACGCCGTGATCTGGGTCGAGCGCGACGGCCAGAAGAAGATCGTCATCGGCGAGGACGGCGGCACCTTGAAGCTGGTGGGCAGCGCCGCGCGCCGCGAGCTGGAGAAGATCCTCGGCCGCAAGGTCTTCCTCACGCTGTGGTGCCGCGTCCGTGAGAACTGGAGCGACGATCTGCGCTCGCTCAAGCAGTTCGGCCTGACGCCGGAATAGCGCTGCCGGCAATGCGCCAGCGCGTCGAGTTCGAGCCGGCCTATGTGCTCGCGCGACGCCCGTATCGCGATACCAGCCTGCTGCTCGAAGTGTTCACGCGCGATCATGGACGCGTCGGGCTGATTGCGCGCGGTGCGCGCGGACCCAAGTCGAAGCTGCGCGGCCTTTTGCAGGACTTCACGCCGCTGCTGCTGGGCTGGAGCGCCGGCGGCGAGCTTGGCACCCTGCACGGCGCCGAAGCCGCCGGTCCGGCGGTTCCGCTGAGCGGCGAGCGCGTGTTTCACGGCTGGTATCTCAATGAGCTGCTGATGCGGCTGCTGCCGCGTCAGGATGCCCACGCCGCTCTGTTCGAAACCTATGCCGTGAGCCTGCAGCGGCTGGGCGGCGATGCCGACGAAGGGCTCGAGGCGCTGCGCCTGTTCGAGAAGAACCTGCTCGGCGAGATCGGCTACGCGCTGGAGCTGCCGGACGATCTGGACGCCGACGCCAGCTACCGCTTCGAGCCCGGCGCGGGCCTGCTGCCGGCACTGCCCGGCACCGCCGGCAGCTACCGCGGTGCCAGCCTGATCGCGCTGCGCGACGAGCAGCTGGCGACACCGGCCGTGCGCGGCGATGCGCGCCGGCTGCTGCAGGCGGCGCTGGCGGTGCAGCTCGGCGACAAGCCCCTGCAGACGCCGCGCTTGCTGCGGCAGATGCGCGGGAGCGTGCCTGCCGCCACGGCCGTCGATCCCTCCGCCGCCGACGGGCCGGGCGGCTGACGCGCGCGCGCCGGACACACTCTAAAATGTCGCCCCGTTATCCGTCGCCTGCCGATAGCCGGCCGTTGAAATGATCATGTCCCTGCGTCGCAAGTCCCGTGTCCTGCCGCTGCTGCGACTGGGTGTCAATGTCGATCACGTGGCCACGATCCGCCAGGCGCGCGGCACCCCCTATCCGGATCCGGTCGAGGCCGGCCTGCTGTCCGCCGCCGCCGGTGCCGACAGCATCACCGTGCATCTGCGCGAGGATCGCCGGCACATCCAGGATCACGACGTCGAGCGTCTCTGCGCGCAGCACCGCGTGCCGGTCAATCTGGAGATGGCGGTGACCGACGAGATGATCGCTCTGGCCTGTCGCCACAAGCCGGCTTACGCGTGCCTGGTGCCGGAGAAGCGCCAGGAGCTGACCACCGAGGGCGGGCTCGATGTCGCCGGCAATCTGGAGGCCATCAGCCGCGCCTGCGCCAGGCTGGCGAGCGCCGGCATCGTCGTCTCGCTGTTCATCGACGCCGACAAGCGCCAGTTGCAGGCGGCGCGCAAGACTGGTGCGCCGCATCTGGAAATCCATACCGGCCGTTACGCCGAGGCCAACGGCCGCGCGCGCGCCGCGGAGTTCAAGCGCATCGCCCGCTTCGCCCGTGAGGCGCAGCGCGACGGTTTCGAGGTCCATGCGGGTCATGGCCTGACGGTCGACAACGTCGGCGCCATCGCGCGGATCGCCGAGATCGTCGAACTCAACATCGGTCACAGCCTGGTGGCGCGCGCGCTCATGGTCGGCCTGCCGGCCGCGGTCGCCGAAATGCGCCGCGCGATCAGCGATGCCCGTGAAGGCTGAAGCGCCGGCCGCCGCCATCTATGGCGTGGGCGTCGATATCCTGCGCATCGAGCGGATGGAGAAGATGCTGGCGCGGCATGGCGACAAATTGCTGAAGCGACTGCTGGCGCCCGCCGAGCTGCAGGAGGTTCGGGCCCGCGCGCGACAGGCGCGCGCGCTGGCGATGTGCTGCGCCGCCAAGGAAGCCTTCGCCAAAGCGCTCGGCACCGGCTTCGATGGCAGCATCGGCTGGCGCGATGCCGGCGTGACCCGCGAAGCCACGGGCCGGCCGGTACTGTGCTTCAGCCGCACGCTCGCGGCGCGGCTGACGCGCGACGGCGTCGGTGCCGCGCATGTCTCGCTCAGTGACGAGGGCGGGCTGGTCTGCGCCTTCGTGACGCTGGAGCGCGCCGCGCAGCCCCGGCAGGCTGCGAAGCGCCTGCGCCCGCCTCGGGCCTAGCGCCGCTTCGCGCCCAGCTCGACCTTGGCGTTTTCGGCAGCCGAGGGCGCTTCCGACTCGCCACTGAGCGCCGCCCGCGCCGCGCCGATCACCCTGCGGATCCAGCCTTCGGTTTGCGACCAGTACTGCGCCTGCACCACGCGCACGCGCAACAGCATCAGCTGCGGATCGTCCTTGCCGGCCGGGAACCAGGCACGCTGCAGCGGCGACCAGAGTTCGTCGATGCGCTGGCGATCCTGACTCAGCGTCGCCACGCCGTTGATCGACACATAGGTGCCGGCCTTGGGATCGGCGTAGGCGAGGTTGACGTGCTGCTCACGCTGGATCTGCTCGACCTTGGGCGAATCCTTGGTGGTGAAGAACCATAGATCACCGTCGGCGTCGTCGATCTTCAGCGTCGCCAGCGGGCGGCTCTGCAGCGCGCCATGCGCGTCGAACGTGGTCAGCATCGCCACCTCGACATCGCCAATCAGGTCCCAGAGACGGGCTTCGGTGCGGTTTTCTTTCATCGTCATCTCTCAGGCCGCCAGACTGTGCTTGAGGTTGCGCATGCAGTCGTGCGAGGCCTTCACCTTCGGCCAGTAGGCTTCCAGCGTCTGCCGCAATTCGAAGTCCGCGGTTTCGGCGATCACCTTGCGCATCTCGCCGATCAAGCGGTCCTCGGTTTCCTCCAGCTGGTTCACATACAGCCGTGCCTCGTTGCGCGACACCAGCGCCGCGACATCGGTGTAAGTCTTGCGCAGCGCGCCGGCCAGGGTGCCGGTGCGCGGCGGTTCTTCGCCGCTGGTGCGCAGCTTCACCGACAGGCCGGTGATCAGCTCCCGCTTGGCGCTCGCCATCTGCGCGAACGTCGCGCGCAAGCCGGCGTCCTCGACATGCTGCTGGGCGTCGTCGTAGAACTTGGCGCCATCCTTGGCGATTTCGATGATGTCCTTGAGCGTTTCGCTTGCGTTCGTCATGAAAGCCTCCTTGCTGTGTGGGCGGGCCTTGCCTGGGCGGCTTCGCCTCGCCGCTGACCAAAGAAATCCAGTGCACCGGCGCGCGTAAATCCGCGCGCCGATATAAAACCGACTGTCGTCGTCAGCATGAAGTTCACGTCGATCCGCAGCGCCGCCGCGGCAATGAATTCGGCCTGAACCCCGCGGGGGAGACCGTGCGAAATCGCATCTGCAGCGCGGCGGCGCAGGGGCGCAGTGCCGATGCTCAGAGCCCGTTCAGGCGCGGTCCATCGCTGCCAGCGTCTCGCTCACGGCGCTGCGCACATTGTCGAGGCGCCGCCGCGCGACCGGACCGCTGGCCAGCGAGTCGGCGCTGCGCAGCCATTCCTCGACCGCCGCAGTGGTCTGCCGCAGTTGCGCCAGGTGATAGAACGCCGCGGTGCCGCGCAACGTGTGCGCGGCCTCGCGCGCTTCGTCCAGCGACTCGGCGTTGACCGCACGTTCCAGCGCCTGGTACTGCTCGGGCAACTCTTCCTGCAGCAGTGCCAGCAATTCCGGGTCCTGCGCCAGCTTGGCGGCAGAGTGCTGCTGCTTGCGCGCTTCCGGGTCGAGAATCGCCAGCAGCTGCGATTCGTCGAACGGCTTGATCAGCACCGCGTCGGCGCCGGCATCCAGGAAGGCGCGGCGCTCGTCCGGTTCCAGGTAGGCGCTGACGGCGATGATGCGGCAAGCCGGCGTACCGCTTTCCTGGGCGCGGATCGAGCGTGCGCAGCCGAGGCCGTCGAGCACCGGCATGTGCGCGTCGAGCAGGACGATTTCCGGCCGCTCGCGCCGCCAGATCTCGAAGGCCTCGCGGCCGTCGGCGGCTTCCAGCGCCTGCAGGCCGAGATGGCTGCAGATCATCGACAGGTAGCGGCGGTTGACGAGATTGTTGTCGGCTACCAGCGCGCGCCGTCCGGCCAGCGGCAGGCCGGTCTGCGGGCCCTCGCTGAGCAGGCGGCGCAAGTCCAGGTAGAGCCGCTGCCGCGGCACCGACTTGGGGTGGACGATGCTGGCGCCGGCACCGCGCAGGTGTTCGAGCAGCGACGGTGTCACCGAGTTGACCAGCGCGATCACCGGCACCGGTTCGGCCTCGGGCTCGGCGGCGGCCTGTTCGAGTACGCGCGTCAGCGAGGTCTGGCCCAGGGTCTGCGCATTGAGGCCGAGCACGATCAGCGCCGGGCGACGGCCGCTGCCGGTGTTGAACAGGGCTTCGGCGAGGGCGTCGGCGGATGCGAAGTTCTGCACCGACAGCCCCCAGAATTCCAGCCAGTGCAGCCAGGCCAGCCGCGCCGCCGGATGCGGTTCGTACAGCCAGACGCGGTGATCGCCCAGCGGCTGGTTCTCGTGCGGGGTCGATTCGGCGGCGGCGATCAGCTTGAACGGCAGCAGCACGCTGAACGTGGAGCCGTGGCCGGGGCTGCTTTCCAGGCTGATCTCGCCGCCCATCAGCTCGGCGAGCTTGCGCGAGATCGACAGGCCCAGGCCGCTGCTGCCCTGCTGGCTGCGGCCGACCTGGCG
>CBINNP010000170.1:0-7948 GCA_966252075.1 uncultured Solimonas sp. | reverse complement strand
AGGGCCAGTACGCGGCCCGGTCGGAACCGCACGTCCTCGTAGGTCAGGCGCAGGCCGGTGGTCAGATCGAATACCGGCGTGAGGTGCCAGGTGCTCTGTCCGAACGCCGCGTAGCTCCGCGTGTGCGCCTTGCCGAAGGAGTCATGCTCGACGCCGTCGAGGATGTCTGGATTGACCGTCGCCGGGTCCTTGTTGAGGTTGAACGACGCCGCATCGCGGCCGTAGATGAAGCGGTAATTGGAATCGCGATCGTCCTTCAGCCAGAACAGACCGGTCTGCCAGTCGAAGGTATCGGACGGCGCCGACGCCAGCCGCAGCTCCTGCGAGAACTGCTCGGCGACCACGTCATAGCCGCTGCTGCGGTTGTAGATGCCGTGATTGCCCTGGGTGTTGCGCGGATACAGCTCGAACTTGCGCCAGGCCGTCACCGAGGTCAGCGTGTAATCGCCGAGCTGCCAGTTCAGCTCGTTCGACAGACCATCGGTGCTCGACGGCAGCCGCGAGGCATTGGTGACCTCGCCGGTACGCGGGTCGTAGTCGATGTCGGTGATGCCATACAGATTCCGGATGCGGTCCTCGTACAGCGGGAACGCAGCGCCGTCGGAATACCGGGTCAGGATCGGCGCGATCACGCCGCTGTAGTTGTTGTACTCGGTCGAGTCGATGTGGTCATAGATCAAGCGGCTGGTGGCGGCGCCGTCGGCGAACTTGAACAGCAGCTGCCCGCGCGCCGCCCAGCGATTATTGTCGAGCAGGCGCTGACCATCACGCTGATTGTCTTCCAGGCGTGGATACGCCGGGTTCGGCACGATGCCGTCGTCGTTGTCGCTGAAGTAGCTCAGGCGGTAGGCCACCGTGTCGCCGACCAGCGCGCCCGTGCTGTAGGCGTTGGCCTGCAAGCCACCGTAGTTGCGCGGCGAAATTTCCACCCCGTTCTCCGGCGAGAAGCTCGGCGCCTTGGTGCGCAGGACGACCGCGCCGACCGTGGTGTTCTTGCCCAGCAGGGTGCCCTGCGGTCCGCGCGCCACTTCGAGGCTCTCGATGTCGTACAGCGGCGCCCAGCCGAAGCCCACATGGGTGTAGAAGACGTTGTCGACGATCTGGCCTACGCCCGATTCCGAGCCGTCGCCGCCGGTGCCCAGACCGCCGACGCCGCGAATCGACAGCGACGAGGTGCGCGGATTGCTGGTGTCCGGATTGAAGTTGGGAATACGCGCTGCGAACTCCTGAATCTTGGTCAGCGTCTGCGTGGAGATGAGGTCGCCGCTGATCGCCGTCACCGACAGCGGCACATCCTGGATGCGCTCCTCGCGCTTGCGGGTGGTCACGAACACCTCGGCCACTTCGCCGTCAGCGGGTTCGGCTGCCGCCTGTGCCACCTCGGTTCCGCCGGCAACGGCGTCCGGTGCAGCCTCGACAGCCTCCGCGATTGCCGCGTCCGCTTCCCCCTCCGGCACAGGCGCGTCGGTCGAGGCAGCCGTCGCCTCCTCGGCCGGCGGCAGCTCCGCTGGCGGGACTTGCTCCAGCTGCGCCGCAGCCGAGCCGATCCACGCTGCCAACAGCAGCGTGCTGCCGCCAGAGGCCAGCGCCGGCGCACGATCCAACCAGGTCTGGCCCTGTAAGCCAGCGAACACACCACTCATCTTTCATCACCCCAAGGCAGGAAAACTTGAACTTTGGCGTTACATAAGCCGATCGCTTATATAGAACCCATTTCTCATGAACTCAGGGGGTAATAGCGCAACCGCTGTGCCAGCAAAAAACGGCGTAAAAACGCTGCAAAACAAGCAGCTTCGTCCCTATCCTGGTGATCAGCGAGCAGGGCTCTGCACATTCTGCTGATAAATCAGCAGCGCTGAAATTCAGCGTTTCTGCCCTCAGCTGACGGCGCTGTCCGCAGCAGAGGCTCCTGCCAAGGAGCGCAGCAAGGCAGCGCCGGGCTGCCGCCCTCGCCTTTTACGGTAAAATCATCAAGCTATTGTTTTTTAATTATTTTATATATGGAAACACAGCAGACTTCGGCGCCAGCCGCGCGCCATGACCGGCGCCGCCAGCGGCGAGCGCGGGCGTCTTGGCAAGAAGTGGCGGGCTTACAGCGGATTTTCCGGGTTTTGCCCAGAAAACAGGGCGCTCAGCGCCTCTGCATATCGATAGGCAGTTTTTGGAAAACTGTCAGGCGTTGCGGCGGCGATCGCGCAGAAACAGCGTCTTCTGCTTGCCATCGATGGAGCGGCGCTCCTCGGTCTCGAACTCGCCCAGCGCGATCGCCAGATCGCTGAGCTTCTTGTAGCCATAGTTGCGCGAGTCGAAATCCGGCTGGCGCTTGGCGATCAGGCTGCCGACCGCGCCGAGGCTGGCCCAGCCGTCGTCGTCGGCGGCGTCGTCGACCGCCTCGTGAAACAGGCGCAGCAGCTCGGAATCGGCCTTGGGGTCCGGTTTGGCCTCGGCGCGGGGCTCAGGCCGGATGTCCGGCTTGCGCGGCGCCTCGGCCACGACCGGCAGCGCAGCCGGCGTCGCCGCCTGCTTGGCGACCTTCTTCCTTGCCGCCTTCTTCGGCGCCGGGGCAGCGCTGTCCACTTCCGCGGGCTTGACGGCCTTGACGACCTTGGCGGCGCCGCGCAGCACGTCGAGATAGATGAACTTGTCGCAGGCGGCGCGCAGCGATTGCGGCGTCTTGCGCTCGCCGAAGCCGTAGACGGTCAACCCCGCCTCGCGCAGCCGCGAGGCCAGGCCGGTGAAGTCGCTGTCGCTGGAGACCAGGCAGAAGCCGTCGAAGCGATCCGAGTACAGCAGATCCATCGCGTCGATGATCATGCGGCTGTCGGTGGCGTTCTTGCCGGTGGTGTAGCTGAACTGCTGCACCGGCTGGATCGCCAGGTCGATCAGCACCTTCTTCCAGCCGCCCAGGTTCGGCGTCGTCCAGTCGCCGTAGACGCGCTTGACCGAGGCGACGCCGTACTTGGCGATCTCCTCCAGCAGCGCCGCCGCGATCGCCGGCTGGGTATTGTCGGCGTCGATCAGCACCGCGAGCTTGGACAGGTCGGCCATCGGCAGCACTCCGCTTGAGATCAGATCAGATCAGCTTGCTGACGCGCTTGATCCGCGCACCGAGCGCGGCCAGCTTGCCTTCGATGTCTTCATAGCCGCGATCCATGTGGTAGATGCGGTCGATGAAGGTCTCGCCATCGGCGGCCAGCGCGGCGATCACCAGACTCGCCGAGGCACGCAGGTCGGTGGCCATGATCGGCGCCGCCTGCAGGCGCTCACGGCCGGTGATGACGGCGGTGTTGCCCTCGATGCGGATGTCCGCGTTCAGCCGCAGCAGTTCCTGTGCGTGCATGAAGCGGTTCTCGAAGATCGTTTCCTTGATCACACCGACGCCTTCGGCCACGCAGTTCATCGCCATCATCTGCGCCTGCATGTCGGTCGGGAAACCCGGGTGCGGCATGGTGTGGATGTTGACCGCCAGCGGCCGCTTGCCCTGCATGTCGACCTCGATGAAGTCGGTGCCGGTGGCGATCTTGGCGCCGGCCTGCTGCAGCTTGACCAGTACCGCGTCGAGCATCGCCGGATCGGTCTTGTTGACACGAACGCGGCCGCGCGTCGCAGCGGCGGCGGCCAGGAAGGTACCGGTCTCGATGCGATCCGGCAGCACCGCGTACGTGGCGGCGTGCAGCTCAGGCACGCCCCGCACGCGGATCGTCGTCGTGCCCTCGCCGCTGATCTGCGCGCCCATCGCGCGCAGGCAGCGTGCCAGATCGACCACTTCCGGCTCGCGCGCGGCGTTCTCCAGCACCGTCTCCCCGTCGGCCAGCGCGGCCGCCATCATCAGGTTCTCGGTGCCGGTCACCGTCACCGTATCGAAGACGATGCGTGCGCCGCGCAGGCGCCCTCCCTTGGGCGCAAAGGCATGGATGAAGCCCCCTTCGAGCTTGATCTCGGCGCCCATCGCCTCCAGGCCCATCAGGTGCAGGTCGACCGGCCTCGCGCCGATCGCGCAGCCGCCCGGCAGCGAGACATGCGCCTCGCCGCGCTTGGCGACCAGCGGGCCGAGCACGAGGATCGACGCGCGCATGGTCTTGACCAGCTCGTACGGCGCGACGCAGGTGGTGATGCCCCTGGCATCGACGACCATCTCGTGCGGATCCGGCTGCTCGACCGTGCAGCCCATCTGCAGCAGCAGCTTGCGCGTGGTGTTGATGTCCCAGAGCTTGGGCACGTTGGTGACGTGCAGCGGCTCGTCCGACAGCAGCGCCGCGCAGAGGATCGGCAGCGCCGCGTTCTTGGCGCCGGAGGCCTCGACGACGCCGTCGAGCGGGCCGTTGCCCTCGATGACGAACTTGTCCATCAGGCCGCCCGCGTCGTCAGCTGCAGCGCGTGGATCTCGCGCCCCATCTTGTCGCCGAGCGTGGCGTAGACCATGCGGTGCTGTGCCAGCGGCAGCTTGCCGGCGAAGTCGGCGCAGACCACGGTGGCTTCGAAATGCTGGCCGTCGTCGCCGAGCACCGTGACCTGCGCGTTCGGCAGGCCGGCCTCGATCAGCTTCTGGATTTCCTGCTTGGTCATGCTATTTCCTGAGTCTGTAACCAGTGACGAGCATCCAGAAGCAGACCACCGAGGCGAGCACGAAGAAACCGGCGCACCACAGCAGGCTCTGCGCGATCGGCACGTCGGCATGGCCGAAGAAACCGTAGCGGAAGCCGTCGATCATGTAGAAGAACGGATTGAGATGGCTGGCCGAATACCAGATCGGCGGCAGCGCGTGAACGGAGTAGAACACGCCGGACAGGAACGACAGCGGCGTGATGAAGAAATTGGTGAACGCGGCGATGTGGTCGAACTTCTCGGCGACGATGCCGGCGATCAGGCCGAGCACCGCCAGACTGCCGGCCGACAGCAGGAACATCGCCAGCAGCGCCAGCGGCTCGCGTACCGGCAGCGGCACGAAGGCGTACGTCACCACCAGCATCGCCAGCGCCACGCAGACGCAGCGCACCAGCGCGGCGATCACGTAGGCAAAAAACCACTGCACCGGCCCCAGCGGCGCCATCTGCAGGAACACCAGATTGCCCATGATCTTCGACTGCGTGAGGCTCGACGAGGTATTGGCGAAAGCGTTCTGGATCACCGTCATCATGATCAGGCCCGGCACCAGGAACTCGGTGTAGGACACGCCCGGATAGACCGGTGCGCGGCCGGACATTGCCTGCGCGAACACCATCAGGTACAGCAGCGCGGTGATCACCGGCGCCGTCACGGTCTGGCCGAGCACGCTCCAGAAGCGCTTCACTTCCTTGTACAGCAGCGTCACGAAACCGCGCTGGTCGGGCGTCACTTGGCAACTCCGGACTTGTGGCCGGTGAGTTCGATGAAGATGTCCTCCAGATCCGGCTCGCGCGTGTGCACGTCCTCGATCGCCACGCCGGCCGCGCGCAGCGCGTCGAACACGCCGCCGATCGGATTGCGGCTGATCTCCAGCTTGAGCTCGACGACGCCGTCGGTCTCGCTGGTCACCAGCGGCTGCAGGGCTGGCGGCAACGTCACGCCACTGGCCAGCTTGAGCTGCAGGAAGCGGAATGGATGCCGCGCCAGCAGCTGCCGCGTCGATTCGATCACCTGCACCGCGCCGCGGTCGAGGATCGCCACGCGCGAGCACAGCTCCTGCGCCTCTTCGAGGTAATGCGTGGTCAGCACCACCGTCGTGCCCTGGCGGTGCAGCTCGCTCATGAATTCCCAGAGCGTGCGGCGCAGTTCGACGTCGACACCGGCGGTCGGCTCGTCGAGGATCACCACCGGCGGCTTGTGCACCAGCGCCTGCGCGATCAGCACACGGCGCTTCATGCCGCCGGACAGCGCGCGCATCGAGGCGCCGGCCTTGGCCGACAGATCCAGCCGCTCCAGCATCTCGTCGATCCACGGCCAGCTCTCGCGGCCACAGCCGTAATAGCCGGCCTGGATGCGCAGCATGTCGCGGACATTGAAGAACGGATCGAACACCAGCTCCTGCGGCACCACGCCGAGCTGGCGGCGCGCCTGCCGGAACTGGCGCACGGTGTCGTGGCCGAGCACGGCGACGCTGCCGCTATCGGCGGCGGCCAGGCCGGAGATGATGCTGATCAAGGTCGACTTGCCGGCACCGTTGGGGCCGAGCAGCGCGAAGAACTCGCCGCGCTGGATATCGAAGCTGACGCCGCGCAGCGCCTCGACGGCGCCATAGCGCTTGCGCACCTCGCGGATTTCGAGGGCGGCGGTGATCGGAGCAGGGGAACCCATAGAGGCGACGATTATAGGGGCGCCGCCGCGCGGCGTTCGGCGCGCATCCGGCGGCGCCGGGTTAGCGTATTCGCCGCCATGACTACCACCCGCCCCGCCAAGGACGTCGCCCTGGTCTGGTTCCGCCGCGATCTGCGGCTGACCGACCAGCCGGCGCTCGCCGCCGCCCTCGACCGTCATGCACACGTCGTTCCCGTCTACATCGCCGATTTCGCATCCGAGGGCGCCTGGGCGCCCGGCGGCGCGCAGCGCTGGTGGCTGCACCACAGCCTGACAGTGCTGGATGAAGCACTGCGCCAGGCAGGCGCGCGGCTGATCGTCCGCCACGGCGACAGCCTGGCCGAATTGCGCCGGCTGATCCGCGAAACCGGCGCCGGCGCCGTCTACTGGAACCGCCTCTATGAGCCCGAGGCGATCGCCCGCGATCGCCGGATCAAGGCCGCGCTGCGCGAGGATGGCCTGGCCGTCGACAGCTTCAATGCCAGCCTGTGGGCCGAGCCGGGCCGGCTGAAGACGGGCGGCGGCGATCCGTACAAGGTGTTCACGCCATTCTGGCGAACCCTGCAGCAGCAGCTTCCGGAGCTGCGCCTGCAGCCGGCACCGACGCGCATCGCGATGCCACATCCGCATCCGCACAGCCTCGAACTGGCAGCGCTGGAGCTGCTGCCCCGGCTCGACTGGGCTGACGCCTTCCCGCAGCACTGGCGTCCCGGCGAAGCCGGTGCACTGCAGGCGCTGGCCGGTTTCGTCGACGCGCCACTGTCCGGTTACGGCCAGCGCCGTGACCTGCCGGCCGTCGGCGGCACCTCGCGGCTGTCGCCGCACCTGCACTTCGGCGAGATCTCGCCGCAGCAGGCGCGCGCCGCGCTGCGCCGCAGCGGCGCCAACGAGGCCGACGGCGACGCCGCGCACTTCCTGCGCGAGCTGGGCTGGCGCGAGTTCGCGCACCACCTGCTGTTCGCGTTTCCGGATACCACCACGCAGCCGCTGTACGAAAAATTCGGAAAGCTGCCGTGGCGCGACAAGCACGACTACGCCCGCGAGCTGCAGGCCTGGCAACGCGGCGCCACCGGCATCCCGATCGTCGACGCCGGCATGCGCGAGCTGTGGGCAACCGGCTGGATGCACAACCGCGTGCGCATGATCGTCGCGTCGTTCCTGACCAAGAACCTGCTGATTCCCTGGCAGGAAGGCGCAGCCTGGTTCTGGGACACGCTGCTCGACGCCGATCTGGCCAACAACACCCTCGGCTGGCAATGGACCGCCGGCTGCGGCGCCGACGCCGCGCCGTACTTCCGCGTCTTCAACCCGGTGCTGCAGGCGCAGAAGTTCGACGCCGACGGCGACTACATCCGCCGCTGGGTGCCGGAACTGGCACCGCTGCCGGCTGCGGCGATCCACGCGCCCTGGCTGGCCAAGCCGGCATTGCTGGCACAGGCCAGGTTTCGCATCGGCGAGGACTACCCCGCGCCGATCGTCGATCTCGCCGCGACGCGCCAGCGCGCGCTGGCGGCCTATGCCGAGATCAAGGCCGGCTGAGGCCTCAGCCGGTCACGATCACGCCGTCGCGGCCGAAGCGCGGGTCCGGCGCGCTGCCCCAGATGTCCATCGTCCGCGGGTGCAGCTCCAGCATCCGCGGCTCGCGGCCGCCGTGCTCGTCGATCTGCTCCATGCC
>CBINNP010000169.1:0-7954 GCA_966252075.1 uncultured Solimonas sp. | reverse complement strand
CGCGGCGGCTGGCCGGGCGTCCGCACTGGGCCGGGGCGGTGCCGCGACGTCTGCTGCCGGTGTTCCGTGATCGCGACGAACTGCCCAGCTCGGCCGACCTCGGTGGTGTGGTACATCGGGCGCTGCGCGATTCGCGCTATCTGATCGTCATCTGTTCACGGCACGCCGCGCGCTCACGCTGGGTCAACGAAGAGGTCGAGGCGTTCAAGCGGCTCGGCCGCGAAGATCGTGTGCTGTGCCTGAAGATCGAGGATTCCGGGCTCGACGGCGGCGTCTTCGCGCCCGCCCTGCTGCAGCGCTACGGCCCGCAGGGTCAGCGTCTGGAGGTGCAGGCCGAGCCGCTGGCTGCCGATGTCTCCGCGCAGGCCGATGGCCGCGAGGGCGCAGCCCTCAAACTGATCGCCGGCATGCTGGGCGTCGGTTACGACGATCTGCGTCGTCGCGAACGGCGGCGGCGCATCCAGCAGCATCTGCTGGCCGCCGGCGCGGCGGCGGCGCTGGTCCTGCTCGGCGTGCTCGGCTGGCACTGGCAGCAGGATGAAAAGCGCCGCGCGCTGGACACGCAGGCCTTGCAGGCGCGCATCGAGACGCTCTACAGCCGCGGCCGCGACGAACTGCTCGCGCATCGCGAAGCCCGCGCTGCGGTCCTGCTCGCGGAAGCCTACCGGCTGGGCGTGCAGACGCCGGCCTTGCGCTACATGCTGGGCCGCGCGATGCGCGTCGTCGATGCCCAGCAGCAGCGCATCCAGACGCCGATGCCGGTGCTGCTGGCGGACGGCGACGCGCAGGCGCGTCGGCTGATGGCGATCGGTGACGATTCGCGGCTGCGGGTCTACGCACGCGCCGGCGGCGGTCCGCAGCTGGACATCGATCTCGGCGACTTCACGGCCGTCTACGGCGGCTTCAGCGACAAGGGCGGCCTGATCTGGATCGACAGCGAGCATCGCGAAGCGCCGCAGCGCCGGCTGCGACTCTACGCCGCCGACGACGGCCGCCTGCTGCAGCAGTTCGGCGAGCGCCACATCGGCGATGGCGCCTCGCTGCCGCCGGTCGATGGCGACGATCGCCGGCTGGTCTACATCGACGAGACGCATGCGCTGAATCTGCAGACGCTCGGTGGCGGCGCGCAGCGCCTGCCGGGTGATTTCAGCGCGGCGCGCTTCTGCCGCGGCGATCGCGCGATCATCGTCGGCCGCAGCGATGGCACCGTCGAGCTGCGCGATCCGCAGGGCCTGACACTGCGCCGACAGTTCGATGGCCTGCGCGGCCGACCGGTGGCGCTGGATTCGACCGCCGACTGCGGGTCCATCGCTGCCGGCAGCGCCGACGGCGCGGTGCGCGTCTGGGATGGCGGCAGCGGTGCGGTGCTGATGGGCGGCGGTCACGGCCGGCCGATCACCGACTTGCAGCTCAGCATCGATGGCACGCGGCTGATGACACTGACGCGCGCCGACATGGGCGTGTGGAACGGCCGCAGCGGCGTGCTCGCCTATGCCAGCCGCTTCTTCGACCCGCTGCGCAATCTGGCGGCGATGCAAGCCGGAGGCCGGGCGTTCGCGCGGCTCAGCGAGGGGCGCCTGGCGATCCTCGATCCGTACTCCGGTGTCGAACGTTACTCGCTGGACGCGCATCGCGGCGGGCCCGGCACGGCAGTGTTCGCACGCGTCGGTGTCGAACGCGACGATACGGCCGCGCAGCAGCTGATCAGTGGCGGCAGCGATGGCGCGATCGTGGTGTGGAACCTGCCGCCGATGCCGCTGCTGGATATCGCCAACCATGCCGGCGCCGATATCGCGCCGACGCCGATGGCGACCGCCGCGAGCGGCGCGCGGATGTTCATCGCCGATGCCGGCGGCGGCTCGCTGTGGCAGTTCGCCGACCGGCAGCCGCGGCTGCGTCTCGACGGCGAGCCGACGCAGGCCGCCGCCTTCGGCGCCGACGCACGGCATCTGGCGCTTGCCAGCGCCCGCAGCTTGCGCCTGGTCGATGGCGACAGCGGTGCGACACGCTGGTCGCAGGCGCTATCGGCGCCTCCGCTGCTGCTTGGCTTCGGCGGCGAAGACCGTTATCTGGCGGCGGCGCTCGGTGGCAATCTCGTCGAGGTCTATGCCGTGCAGGACGGCACGCGACTGCTGCGTGTCGATCGCGACGAGGCGCGCGCGCAGGCGCTGTCACCGCGCGACGACAGCTTCGCGTATGGCCGCGATGGGGCCGTCAGCCTGTATGAGCTGAAGACACGGCAGCTGCGCTGGACGCGGCGACTGACCACGGGCGAGGACTACGCCGACGGCGTCGGCGTACTGGCCTTCAGCCTTGATGGCCGCCGCCTGCTCGCCACCACACGACGCGCACACGCCTTCATTCTCGACGTGCACAGCGGCGCGGTACTGCAGCGGATCAGCGACCCGGCATCCGAATACTTCGCATCCGGCGAGTTCTCGCCGGATGGTGCGCAGGTGGCACTCGGCGACAGCGCCAAGACAGTGCTGCTGTGGCGGCTGGCCGACCATCGTCTGCGCCGGCTCGGCGGCCACAGCGGCAGCGTCCGCGTCACGCGCTTCAGCGACGACGGTGCCTTGCTGCTGAGCAGCGGCGACGATGGCCAGTTGAAGATCTGGGATGCGCAGCGCGCCGAGCCGATCGACTCCCTGCTCGCGCACGACGGTCCGGTGATGTGGAACAACGCCGGCTTCGGCGCGCAGTACCGTTATCTGCTCAGCGGCGGCGCTGATGGCATGGCAAGGGTCTGGGACACGGCGCCGGAGTTGCGCGATGCCGACGCGATCACGCGGCGGCTGCGCTGCCGCGTCAGCTGGCGGATCGAAGGTGTGGCGCTGGTATCGCGCGCCGTCGACACGCAGGACTGCGACGAGCAGGCGCCGCGCGTTTCCTCGCCATGAAAAAAAAGCCGCCGCCCGGAGGGCGGCGGCTCGTCGGCCTTGCACTAAAGGACTGCCGGGCAGTCCTGTGTCAGACGCTTCAGGCGGTCTTGGCGGGCGCCTTCTTGGCAGGCTTCTTCGCCACTTTCTTCACGGCCTTCTTCACCGCCTTCTTGGCGGCGACCTTCTTCGCCGGTGCCTTCTTGGCAACCTTCTTCACTGCCTTCTTCACCGCGGCGGCCTTCTTGGCAACCTTCTTCACCACCTTCTTGGCGGCCTTGGCAACCTTCTTCACAGCCTTCTTCGGAGCGGCCTTGGCAGCCAGCGTCGGCGAGCCGGACTTCTTCACTTTACCCATTGACACTCTCCCTATAGAGCGATCTTGGTGGCATCGCGGCCCTCCCCCCGCAAGCGGAATAACGGACCCTCGATGGTGGCGATGGCTTGCAAAAAAATTTGCACGGCGTCATTCGCGCAGCGCGACGGTAGCGTATTCACCAAGTGATCTTCAAATCTTGGCCGGCATGACATCTCGTCGGCTGATGCTGAATGGCTGAGCCTTGCGCGATGCGGCTGCGCGCCGTGAAGCCTGTGCGAAGCGGCGCAGCGACGCACAACAGCATCACACGCTCTACAATCCGCGCCTCCGCAATCCCTCGTTCACCGCCGATACGACCGCCATGCGCCTTTCGCACTTTCCGCTTTCGACCACCAAGGAAACGCCTTCCGACGCGCAGGTCGTCAGCCATCAGCTGATGCTGCGCGCGGGCTACATCCGCGCACTCGGCAGCGGTCTGTACAGCTGGATGCCGATCGGCCTGCGCACGCTCAACAAGATCGCCGCGATCGTCCGCGAGGAGATGAACCGCGCCGGCGCGGTGGAGCTGCTGATGCCGGCCGTGCAGCCGGCGGAGCTGTGGCAGGAGTCCGGCCGCTGGAACCAGATGGGCGCCGAGATGCTGCGCTTCCATGATCGCCACCAGAACGATTTCTGCCTCGGCCCCACGCACGAGGAAGTGATCTGCCATCACGTCCGCCAGGATTTCCGCTCGTATCGCCAGCTGCCGGTCAATCTCTACCAGATCCAGACGAAGTTCCGCGATGAGCGCCGGCCGCGCTTCGGCGTGATGCGTTCGCGCGAGTTCCTGATGAAGGACGCGTACTCGTTCCACATGGACGCCGCCGACCTGCATCGCGAATACCTCAACATGCGCGAGGCCTACGTGCGCATCTTCACGCGCCTGGGCGCGCAGTTCCGCGCGGTGAAGGCGGACTCCGGCAACATCGGCGGAGCGCTGTCGGAGGAGTTCCACATCCTGGCCGGCAGCGGCGAGGATCTGCTGGCGGTGGCCGAGGGCGGCAGCTACGCGGCCAACGTCGAGGCGGCGGAAACCCGGCCCTCGGGCGTGGCGCGTGCGGCAGCGAGCAAGGCACTTGAGAAGGTTTCCACGCCGGGCCAGAAGACCTGCGAGCAGGTTTCGAAATTCCTGCAGGTGCCGTTGACGGCCAAGGTCAAGCTGCTGGTGGTGAAGGCCGCTGATGGCGGGCTGATCGGCATCGCGCTGCGCGGCGATCACCAGCTCAACGAGATCAAGGCGGCCAAGCATCCGAAAGTGGCGAGCCCGCTGACGATGGCGGCGCCGGAAGATGTGCTCAAGGTGTTCGGCTGCGAAGTCGGCTACCTGGGTCCGGTCGGCTGCCCGATCCCGGTGATCGCCGACTTCGCGGCGGCCGAGGTGGCCGACTTCGTCTGCGGTGCCAACGACAACGACCATCACCTCAGCGGCGCCAACTGGGGCCGCGACTGCGGCGAGCCGCAGACGGCGGACCTGCGCATGATCGCCGAAGGCGATCCGAGCCCGGACGGCACCGGCATCATCAAGTTCTACCGCGGCATCGAAGGCGGCCACATCTTCCAGCTCGGCACCAAGTACACGCAGGCGATGAACGTCTCGGTACTCGACGCCGAAGGCAAGGCGGTGACGCCGGAGATGGGCTGCTACGGCATCGGCGTGACGCGCCTGGCGGCAGCGGTGATCGAACAGAGCCACGACGGCAACGGCATCATCTGGCCGGATGCGATCGCGCCGTTCCGCGTCGTCATCTGTCCGATCGGCAGTGACAAGTCGGCAGCGGTCAAGCAAGCGGCCGAAGGTCTCTACCAGGATCTGCTGGCGGCCGGCGTCGACGTCGCGCTCGACGATCGCGGCAATCGCCCGGGTTCGATGTTCGCCGACGCCGAGCTGCTCGGCGTTCCGCATCGCATCGTCATCGGCGACAAGGGCCTGGCCACCGCGCAGTTCGAGTACAAGCATCGCCGCGCCGACAAGGCCGAGATGATCGCGGCCACCAGCGCCGCCGTGCTGGAGCGTCTGGCCGGCTGATGTACAAGCCGTTCGCCGGCCTGCTGTGCGTGGCGGCGCTGCTGTGCGGCGGCGCTGCGACGGCCGGTCCGACCGGCAAGCCGGAGCCGGAACTGCGTGCCTTGCTGGCCCAGGCGATCGATGCCAGCGACAGCTTCGAGCATCGTTACGACGCCGAGGTCTGGCTGGTCGACATGTCGGCACGGCTGGCGCCGCTGATGCGCGACGAGGCGCAGCGCCTGCAGCTGCTGCGGCTGGTGCACAGCGAAGCGCGCCGCGCCAAGCTGGCGCCGGAACTGGTGCTGGCGGTGATCGAGGTCGAGAGCCGCTTCGACCGCTTCGCCGTATCGAGCGCCGGTGCGCAGGGCTTGATGCAGATCATGCCGTTCTGGCTCAAGGAGATCGGCAAGCCCGACGACAACCTCTTCCACGCGCGCACCAACCTGCGCATGGGTTGCACGATCCTGCAGTACTACCTCGACCGCTCGCGCGGCAATCTGATCGAGGCGCTGGCGCGCTATAACGGCTCCTACGGCAAGCCCGACTATCCGGCGCTGGTGGTCAATGCCTTGAACCGTCGCTGGTATCGCGCCTGAAGCCGCAGCGCGCGCCGACTACAATGCGCCGCTCGCCTGAAGGCCACCTCCGCGCATGACCGAAATCCTCGTGCTGTATTACTCCCGCCATGGCTCGGTCGCGAAGATGGCGCGGCAGATCGCGCGCGGCATCGAATCGGTCGACGGCTGCAGCGCGCGTCTGCGCACGGTGCCGCCGGTGACGACCGACCACGCGCAGCGCGGCCCGGAGATTCCCGCCGAAGGCCCGCCGTATGTCGAGGCGCGCGATCTGGCCGAATGCGCCGGCCTCGTCCTTGGCAGTCCCACCCGCTTCGGCAACATGGCGGCGCCGCTGAAGTACTTCCTCGACACCACGTCCGGCGCCTGGCTGTCCGGCGCGCTGGCCGGCAAGCCGGCGGCCGCATTCACCTCGACCAGTACCCAGCATGGCGGGCAGGAGAGCACCTTGCTGACGATGCTGCTGCCGCTGCTGCATCACGGCATGCTGATCGCCGGCATTCCGTTCACGGAGCCGGCGCTGTCCGCCACCAGCAGCGGCGGCACGCCCTACGGCGCCAGCCATGTCGCCGGCAGCGGCCATCATCCGCAGCCGCTGACGCGCGACGAGGAGACGCTGTGCCAGGCGCTAGGACGTCGCGTCGCGCAGCTCGCGCGGAAGCTGGCATGAGCACGCCGATGAGCGCGCAGTCCCGTCGTCCCCTGTCGGCGCTGATGCGCACGCTGGCGCTGGCCGCGCATCTGGCGCTGATCGCCGCGCTGCTGTTCGTCGATCGCTCGCCGCTGACGGTGCTTGGCGCCCTGCTGCTGCTGGCGCCGCTGCGGGGCATGTGGCGCGGCAGGCTCTATACCTGCGCCTGGGCCAGCATGCTGCTGGCGATCTACTGCGCGCTGCTGCTCGCCGATGGCTACGCGCGGCCGCAGGTGCAGCTCAAGGCGTTTCTGATGGCGGGGCTGGCGGCGGCCGACTTCGTCGGCCTGGTGCTGTTCGTGCGCTTCAGCGCGCGCGAGGCGGCGGCGCGGCGGGCGTCCACCTAAAGAGCGGCCGGAGATGCTGCTGACTCAGTTACAGCGGCATCCTCGATTGCTTTCAGACTACGACCGTCATTTGCTATCCAGCTTTGCGGGCCGCTACGCGAAGTGCCTGCCACCATCACGGCAGCGTAGCTCGACGAACTGAGCAAGACGTCTTGCATGAGGACGAGGTGATCGCCATTTTCGACGATGACGCCCTCGTTCTTGAGCTTTTCCTTAAGTTTCACGATCTTTAACGCGGCGCTTTCCGAATTGGTCAGCGAAAGTTGCGAACCTTGCTTCAAGACAAAGCCCTCGTCCGTCGATACACCGTGAGCGCTCAGATTGTTGACTTTGAAAGTAAATTCCATCTGAGGTTTGGGTTTAGTCGCGCCGAGTTCCGAAGCCGTAGCTGGAGTTATGGGCAGTGGAGTCGCTTTGAGAAGCGGCTCGAGAATGGGATATCCAAGCGTTCCCAAAACCATGCGAATGTTCTCGATAAATTCCGCCATGGCATCGCGGTCGGCGCGAGGCAGGCCCGATTCTGGGGGCGTATTGCCGTTCTCTAGTTGGTATCGATCTGCTTTTTGAGATAGCTGTACTAAGTTGAATTCGAGGAACTTGACGTGAGCTTTTGTCAAGTTTTCGTCTTTGCTTGTGAAGATTACGACTTCGTTCCAGAACTCCTTTTTTCGATCGTGAGACGCAAGTCGATCCGCCACATCCTCAGACTCGCCGATATATGCAAGCGGCTTTGAATCGCCAAGGCGCGCTTCGAGAAGAAAATAAACGCCTGGTTTAGCTGCCTCGGCCCATGCTGAGAGTTCACCGAGTCGATTACGTGGGCAAGCAATGGCTTGGCCCGTCCAGTTGACCAGCTCGGCGTAACGAACGCCGCTAACCGTAGAGTCCGCCAAGTACACGCGAATTGATTTTCCGATTGGCATGCATTACTCCGCGGATGTTCGTGGCCAGTAAATGTATGACTAGGTGCGCTTCGTGCGAAGTACGCTCTGCGCGAACGGCAGCGTCAGCCGGCGTTTCTCGCGCAGAGAAGCGCGATCGAGTTGTTCCAGCGCATCGAGCAGGGCGCCGGTGCTGCGCGCCTGCGTCTGCAGCAGCC
>CBINNP010000168.1:0-7986 GCA_966252075.1 uncultured Solimonas sp. | reverse complement strand
GCCGACAGCAATGCGCGGCTCGGCAGCGGCAACTACCTGGTCGCCGAGGCCGACGAGAGCGATGCCTCGTTCCTGCACCTGTCGCCGATGATCGCCGCCGTCACCAACATCGACGCCGATCATCTCGAAACCTACGACCACGATTTCCGCAAGCTGCGCGCGACCTTCGTCGAGTTCCTCGCGCGGCTGCCGTTCTACGGCCTGGCGATCGTCTGCATCGACGATCCGGTAGTGCGCGAGCTGCTGCCGCAGATCGGCCGCCCGGTGCTCACCTATGGCTTCGCCGACGACGCCGATCTGCGCGCCGTCGAGGTGCGTCCCGAAGGCAGCGGCGCGCATTTCGTCGCCGTGTTTCCTGACGGCGCGCGCGAGGATTTCCATCTCAACCTGCCGGGCCGGCACAACGTGCAGAACGCGCTGGTCGCGCTGGCGCTGGGTCGCGAGCTGGGCGTCGATTTCGCGGCGATGCAGCGCGCGCTGAGCGGCTTCGCCGGCGTCGGACGCCGCTGCGAGCCGCATGGCGCACTGCGGCTGCCGCAGGGCGAGGCGCTGCTGGTCGACGACTACGGCCATCACCCGCGCGAAGTCGCCGCGACGTTCCAGGCGATGCGCGCCGCGCATCCGGATCGCCGCCTCGTCGTCGCCTTTCAGCCGCATCGCTACACGCGCACGCGCGATCTGTTCGACGACTTCACCGCCATCCTTTCGGAAGCCGACGCGCTGCTGCTGGTCGAGGTCTATGCGGCAGGCGAGGCGCCGATCGAAGGCGCCGACAGCCGCGCGCTGGCGCGCGGCATCCGCGCGCGCGGCAAGGTCGAGCCGGTATTCGTGCGCAGCGTCGCCGAGGCGCCGCAGGCGCTGGCCGGCATCGTCCGCGACGGCGATCTGCTGCTGACGATGGGCGCCGGCGATGTCGGCGGCCTGCCGGCGCTGCTGCAGAAGCAGTTCGGAGCCGCGCCGTGAACGCCGCTGCCCGCGATCTGGAGTCGCCGGTGCGCGGCCTGCTGCGCGTCGACGAGCCGATGTCCCGGCATACCTCATGGCGTGTCGGCGGTCCGGCCGACCGCTACTTCGAGCCCGCCGACCGCGCCGATCTTGCGGCTTTCGTCGCCAGCCTGCCGGCCGGCGAACCGCTGCTGTGGATCGGCCTCGGCAGCAATCTGTTGGTGCGCGATGGCGGCGTGCGCGGCACCGTGATCGCGCTGCACGGCGCGCTCGATGCGCTCGATGTCGATGCAGCCGCACGCTGTGTGCACGCCCAGGCCGGCACGCACTGCGCGCGGCTCGCCAAGTCGGCCACCGCCGCAGGGCTGGCCGGCGCCGGATTCTTCGCCGGCATTCCCGGCACCATCGGCGGCGCGCTGGCGATGAATGCGGGCGCCCATGGCGGCGAGACCTGGAACGTGGTCGTCGAGGTCGAGGTGATGTACCGCGACGGCTCGACCGCCTGGCTGCCGAAGTCGGCGTTCCGCTACGGCTATCGGCATGTCGAGGCGCCGGCCGAGATCGCCGGCTTCATCGCCGCGCGCCTGAACTTCGCGGTGGACACCGATGGCAGCGCCGCCGCCGACATGAAGACCTGGCTCGCGCGCCGCAAGGCGACGCAGCCGGTCGGCAAGCCAACGGCTGGCAGCACCTTCCGCAATCCGCCGAACGACCACGCGGCGCGCCTGATCGAAGCTTGTGGCCTCAAGGGTCATCGCCTCGGCGGCGCGCAGGTGTCGATGCTGCATGCCAACTTCATTATCACTGACGAGACGGCGCGCGCCGCCGACGTCGAGCAGCTGATCGCTCACATCCAGAACACCGTGCGTACCCAGACAGGCATCGAGCTGCAACCGGAAGTCCGCGTCGTCGGAGAGGCCGCATGAGGCGCACGGACAATCCTGCCGATTTCGGTCGCGTCGCCGTGCTCGGCGGCGGCTGGTCGGCCGAGCGCGAAGTGGCACTGTGGAGCGGGCAGGGCGTGCATGCGGCGCTGTGCGAGAAGGGCGTCGACGCGACACTGGTGGATGCCACGCCGGAGCTGATCCTGAACCTGCGCGCGCACGGCTTCGATCGCGCCTTCAACGTGCTGCACGGCACCGGCGGTGAGGACGGCACCGTGCAGGCGGCGCTGGAGTTGCAGCAGATCCCGTACACCGGCAGCGGCGTGCTGGCCTCGGCGCTGGCGATGGACAAGCTGCGCAGCAAGCGCATGTGGAAGGCCGAAGGCTTGCCGACGCCGGACTGGCTGTGGCTGGAAACCGAGGCCGATCTCGACGCGGCTGCCCGGCGCTTCGGTTTTCCGCTGATCATCAAGCCGTCCGAGGAGGGCTCCAGCGTCGGCGTCAGCAAGGTGAAGTCGGCCGAGCAGCTCTACGCCGCCTGGCAGCTCGCGCGCGGCGCCCAGCGGCGGGTGACGATGGCCGAGCGCTTCATCGCCGGCGGCAGCCAGGGCCATGAGTTCACCTGCGCGATCCTGCACGGCGAGGCCTTGCCGACGATCCGCATCGTCCCCGACGGCGAGTTCTACGACTACAACGCCAAGTACCTGTCGGACAACACCCGCTACCACTGCCCGAGCGGCCTCGACGCCGGCCTGGAAGCCGAGGTGCAGGCGATCTGCCTGCGCGCGTTCCAGCTGCTCGGCGCGCGCGGCTGGGGCCGCGTCGACTTCATGCTCGACGCCGACAACCGGCCGTGGCTGATCGAAGCCAATCTGGTGCCGGGCATGACTTCGCACAGCCTGGTGCCGATGGCGGCGCGCGCGCGCGGCATCGACTACGCGGCGCTGTGCTGGTCGGTGCTCGAAGGGACCCTGGAGGGCGAATGACGGCAATGACGATGAATGCCGACGACGGCCTCGACGACGTGATCGCGCCTCCGGCGCGACGTCTGTTGCAGCTGCTGGCCGGCGTCGCCGCCTTCGCCACGGTGCTCGGCGTGGGCTGGTCGGCGATGCAGTTCACCAATCGCCAGCCGGTCACGCGCGTGCAGATCGAGGGTCGCTTCGCGCGGCTGAAGATCCCCGACATCGACGCCGCGGTGCGGCCGCTGGCCGACCGTGCCTTCGGCGATCTGGACCTGATCGCCGCGCGCGATGCCGTGCAGGCACTGCCGTGGACCGCGCACGCCAGTGTCGAGCGCGTGTGGCCGGCGACACTGCGCGTGCGCGCGGTCGAGCGCCGTCCGTTCGCGCGCTGGGGCGAGACCTCGCTGCTCGACATGGAGGCGCAGGTTTTCACGCCGGCCGCCGACGAGATTCCCGGGCAACTGCCGCGCCTGGGCGGCACGCCGGGCAAGGAAACGGTGGTGCTCGACATGTACCGCCGCCTCAGCGCGCAGCTGGCGGCATCGCCGTTCGCGCTGCAGGGCCTGCAGCAGGATGCGCGCGGCGAGTGGACCGCGCAGACCGAGGACGGCGTCGAACTGCGCTTCGGCCGCGACGACCCGCAGGACAAGCTCGAATTTCTGCTCGGCCCCGCCGAGCGTGTACTCAAGAACCGGATCAGCGAAGTGAAATACGTGGATTTGCGCTACACCAATGGTTTCTCCGTCGGCTGGCGGGATGCTCCGTCCGCGGCCAAGAAGGAGCAATAACGATGGCTCGTCGTGAAGAACGCAAGCTGCTGGTCGGTGTCGACATCGGCACTTCCAAATGCACCGCCGTGGTCGGCCAGCTGCTGCCTGAAGGCAATGTCGAGATCGTCGGCTACGGCAGTGCCGCCTCGCGCGGCATGAACCGCGGTGATGTCGTCAACATCGAGCTGACCACGCAGGCGATCAAGCGCGCCGTCGAGAACGCCGAGCACATGGCCAACTGCCGCGCGCAGTCGGTGTTCGTCGGCATCTCCGGCACGCATATCCGCAGCCTCAACTCCGCCGGCGTCGCGCCGGTGCGCGCCGGCAGCGTCTCCGAGCGCGACGTCGACAGCGTCATGGACGCGGCGCGGGCGATCGCGATTCCGTCCGACCAGAAGATCCTGCACGTGATTCCGCAGGAGTTCGTCGTCGATGGCCGCGAGGGCATCCATGATCCGGTCGGCATGCACGGCGTGCGGCTGGAAGCCAAGGTTCATGTCGTCACCGGCTCGATCTCGGCGGCGCAGAACATCTACAAATGCATCGAGTCCTGCGGGCTCAAGGTCGACAAGCTGATCCTGCAGCACCTGGCGTCGAGCTATGCGACGCTGCTGCCGGACGAACGCGAACTGGGCGTGGCGATGCTGGATATCGGTGCCGGTACCACCGACATCGCGGTGTTCCGCGGCGGCACCATCCGCCACACCGCGGTGCTGCCGATCGCCGGCAACCAGGTCACCAACGACATCAGCGTCGCCTTCCGCACGCCGGCGCCGTATGCCGAGGAATTGAAGGTGCATTACGGCTGCGCGCTGCCGCAGTTCGCCGGCAGCCACGAGGAGATCGAGGTCAAGGGCGTCGGCGACGCGCCGTCGCGGCGCCTGTCGCGGCTGACGCTGGCCGAGGTCATCAAGCCGCGCTACGAGGAGCTGTTCCGCTTCGTGCGCAAGGAACTGCAGCGTTCCGATTGGTACGAACTGCTGGCGGGCGGTGTGGTACTGACCGGCGCCGCGGCACAGATGCCGGGCGTGATCGAGCTCGCCGAGGACGTCTTCGAACTGCCGGTGCGCCTGGGCGTGCCGCAGAACGTCGAAGGCCTCAAGGACGTGCTGCGCGATCCAGCCTACGCGACCGCCGCCGGCCTGCTGCTGTACGGCCGCCAGAACCAGCCGCAGCAGACCGCTACGCCGGGCGAGGGACTGGGCGCCTGGGTACAGCGTGTCAACGACTGGATCAAGGGCAATTTCTGAGGGCCGGCGGTGAGGCCGGCGAGCTGTGATTTTTTATTTGATTTTGATGATTTTATGTTGACATTTTCACTGCAGCCTCGTAACGTAATTTTGCGGAATTCTTTCGCAATAAAAAACTACTAGCGGGCCGGGTCTGACAAGGCTGCGACACGGGCGTCGAGCGGCATGGACGCGATTTGGGTGAACAGTGACGAGCGCCGCAAGGCGCGGGAGCTTCAAAATGAGCGGACAGACACGGGAAATCTTTGAATTGCTGGACGGTCAGCGCAAGCGCGCGGTGATCCGCGTCGTCGGTGTCGGCGGCGGCGGCTGCAACACCGTCAACCAGATGGTCCAGGCGGGCATCGACGGCGTCGACTTCGTCGTCGCCAACACCGACCGCGACCACCTCGAACGCTGCACGTCCACCAACCAGCTGCAACTGGGCGTCGAGATCACGCGCGGTCTCGGTGCCGGCTCCAATCCGGAAATCGGCCGCCAGGCCGCCGAGGAAGATCGCGATCGCATCCGCGAGATGATCGAGGGCACCGACCTGCTGTTCATCACGGCAGGCATGGGCGGCGGCACCGGCACCGGCGCGGCGCCGGTGATCGCGCAGATCGCCAAGGAACTCAACATCCTCACCGTCGCGGTGGTCACCAAGCCGTTCGCGCACGAGGGCAAGAAGCGCATGGCGGTGGCTTCGCGCGGCATCGACGAGCTGCGTCAGTACACCGACTCGCTGATCCTGATTCCCAACGAGAAGCTGTCGCTGGTGCTCGGCAAGAAGGTCACGCTGCTGAACTGCTTCCGCGCCGCCAACGATGTGCTGCAGAACGCGGTGCAGGGCATCTCCGACCTGATCACCCGCCCGGGCCTGATCAACGTCGACTTCGCCGACGTCAAGACGGTGATGAGCAATCGCGGCATGTCGATGATGGGTATCGGCATCGCCACCGGCGAAGACCGTGCACAGCGGGCTGTCGAGATGGCGCTGTCGAGCCCGCTGCTCGATGACATCGAGCTGCATGGCGCGCGCGGCCTGCTGGTCAACGTCACCTGCGATGACTCGCTGCTGTCGGAGGAATACGAGTACATCAGCGCCCGCGTCGGCGAGATCGCCGCGGACGAGGCGGACGCCAAGATCGGCATGTCGATCAACCCCAACCTCACCGGCGAGCGGCGCGTGACCGTGGTGGCGACCGGCCTCAACGGCCATCGTCAGGTCGTGCAGATGACGGCGCCGATGGCCGCTGCCGGCCTGGGCCAGGCGCAGAATCCGCGCGTCGCGCAGTTCATCCGTCCGGCCGAGATGGCGCAGCCGTACGCCGGCGTTCCGCAGTTCGGCGGCGTGCCCAACCTGGAAGTGCCGGCGGTGCAGCGCCAGCAGCGCAAGGTCGCGGCGGCGGGCGGCAGTTCGTTCCCGCTCGGCCTGGATGAAGACATCATCAACATTCCGGCGTTCCTGCGGAACCAGGCGGACTGAAGGCCGGTCTTGACGCTTGGCCGAGCGCATTGCATCGCGCCGGCCAGGCGGCCCTCCGAAGCCGGCACGGCCTGCCTGTTAAAATCCCGGTTCGCGGTGCGGCGAGGCTGCCGCACGCGTTTTCCGTTTTCAGGCGTCGCCGCAAGGCATCGATGAGTCGCGAATGGTTCGACAACGCACCCTGAAGCAGGCGATCCGCGCCAGCGGCATCGGCCTGCACTCCGGCCGCAAGGTCTACATGTCACTGCTGCCGGCCGGTCCGGACACCGGCATCGTGTTCCGCCGCACCGATCTGCAGCCGCCCGCCGAAGTGCCCGGCGCCGCGCATCTGCTGCGCGAGGCGGTGATGTGCAGCACGCTGGTCACCGATGCCGGCGTCAAGGTCGCGACGATCGAGCATCTGATGTCGGCGTTCGCCGGTCTGGGCATCGACAACTGCGTGGTCGAGCTGTCGGCGATGGAACTGCCGATCATGGACGGCAGTGCAGGGCCCTTCGTGTACCTGATCCAGTCGGCCGGCATCTTCGAGCAGGACGCGCCCAAGCGCTTCCTGCGCATCCGCCAGCCGGTGCAGGTCAGCGACGGCGACAAGTGGGCGCGCTTCGAGCCGTATGACGGCTACCGGCTCAGCTTCAGCATCGATTTCCCGCATCCGGTGTTCAAGTCGTCCGGCCAGAACGCGATGGTCGAGTTTTCGACGGCTTCCTACGTGAAGGAAGTGGCGCGTGCGCGCACCTTCGGCTTCCTGCGCGAACTCGACATGCTGCGCGCCAACAATCTCGGTCTGGGTGCGAGTCTGGACAACGTTGTCGCGCTCGATGAATTCCGCGTGGTCAACCACGACGGTCTGCGCTATGACGACGAGTTTGTCCGCCACAAGATTCTCGACGCGGTCGGCGATCTCTACCTGCTCGGCAGCGCGGTGATCGGCGCCTACACCGCCTACAAGTCCGGCCACGCGCTCAACAACAAGCTGGTGCGGGCGGTGCTGGAGGATCAGCAAGCGTTCGAGTACGTGACCTACGAGGATCTGTCCCGGCCGGCACCGATCGCCTACGTGCGCGGCAACGGCGTCGCTGCGGCCGCGTAGGGCGCCTGACGCGGTCCACCGCGGGACATGCGCCGCTGCATCGCCGGCCAGCGCAGGCGATCCTGCCGTCTGCCTTCTCCGTCGTGACGCGGATCGATACACTCGGCCGCCGCTACGACGCGGGGCGGACCTTGGCTTCGAGGCGGCTGCAGTCGAGCCGGTGGTGATCCCTCAGCCAGGCCAGGAACGCCTGGCTGCGATGGCGCAGCGGCACCAGGGCCGCGGCCGAAGCTGAAAACACCACGACGGTCTGATCGCGCAGGTTGGCGATGCGGATCTGTCCGACCCAGGGTTCCGCGCACCACTGCGGCAGGCTGCGGTTGATGGCGGCAAGCTGCTGGGCACGCGTCAGTGAAGCCGCGCCGGCCAGCCGTTTGAAGCATTGTTCCAGGGACTGCGGGTCGCGCATGGGGGATGCATCGTTGCGATGGGCATCATTGTAGTCAGTCCCTGGCCCGGCAGGCCCCGGCGTTTACGCCTGGCCCGGCGTGTGGTGTCCGGCCGCCTTGTTCGCTGCCGGCCTAGGGCCTGTTAACGCTATGGCCGCCGCGGTGAGGCCACCCGCGGTGCGGGCAGGCAACGCGCGGCGTAGTACTATGGTGGGTCCCGATGAAGGA
>CBINNP010000167.1:0-8002 GCA_966252075.1 uncultured Solimonas sp. | reverse complement strand
CGGCAAGTACGCCAAGGTCAATGTCGCGGCGAGCAGCGACGCCGGCAAGTTCACCAGCATCCCGGAGCGCGGCAGCTGGAAGCTCGATCCGGATGCCGCCTACGTGCACATCACCTCCAATGAGACGATCCATGGCGTCGAGTTCGCGAGCGATCCGGACACCGGCAATGTGCCGCTGGTCGCCGACATGTCGTCTGACATCCTGTCGCGGCCGATCGACATCAACAAATACGGGCTGATCTACGCCGGTGCGCAGAAGAACATCGGCCCGGCGGGCGTGACGATCGTCATCGTTCGCGAGGACCTGATCGGCCAGGCGCAGCCGCTGACGCCGGGCATCTTCGACTACAAGCAGATGGCCGACAACGAGTCGATGCTCAACACGCCGCCGTGCTTCGCCTGGTACGTGTCGGGCCTGGTCTTCAAGCACCTCAAGAAGCTCGGCGGCCTGGCCGCGGTCGGCGAGCACAATGCGCGCAAGGCCAAGGCGCTGTACGAGTACATCGACAGCCAGGACTTCTACCGCAACCCGGTCGCCAAGGGGGATCGCTCGCGGATGAACATTCCGTTCGTGCTCGCCAATGCCGATCTCGATGCCGACTTCCTCAAGGGCGCCAAGGCTGCCGGCCTGTCGGGCCTCAAGGGTCACCGCTCGGTCGGCGGCATGCGTGCGTCGATCTACAACGCGATGAGCCTCGAAGGCGTACAGCAGCTCGTCGAGTACATGAAGGAATTTGCGCGGATCAAAGCCTGATCGGCCCGCGCCCTCACCGGAATACAGACCATGTTCAAGATCCAGACCCTCAACAACATCTCCGTCAACGGCCTCGAGCGCCTGCCGCGCGAGCGCTTCGAGATCGCCTCCGAGATCGCCAGCCCCGATGCGATCCTGGTGCGCTCGGCCGACATGCACAAGCTCGACATCCCGGGTGCGGTGAAGGCGATCGGCCGTGCCGGCGCCGGCACCAACAACATCCCGGTCGCGCAGATGTCGAAGCGCGGCGTGCCGGTGTTCAACGCGCCGGGCGCCAATGCCAACGCCGTCAAGGAGCTGGTGCTGGCGTCGATGCTGCTGGCCGCGCGCAACATCCCGCAGTCGCTGGATTTCGTGAAGAAGCTCGACGGTGACGACAAGGCGATGCACGAGGCGGTGGAGGCCGGCAAGAAGAAGTTCGTCGGCTTCGAGCTGCCGGGCCGCACGCTGGGCGTGATCGGTCTCGGTGCGATCGGTGTCAAGGTCGCCAATGCCGCGCTGGAACTGGGCATGACCGTTTACGGTTTTGATCCGGCGATGACGGTGCAGAACGCCTGGGCGCTCAATGCCGGCGTGCGCCAGGCGCTGTCGGTGGACGACCTGGTGTCGAAGTCGCAGTTCATCTCGGTGCACGTGCCGCTGCTCGACGCGACGCGCGGCCTGATCAATGCCGACCGCCTCAAGCTGATGAAGAAGCAGGGCGTGATCCTCAACTTCGCGCGCGATGCAATCGTCGACGAGAAGGCCGTGGTCGAGGCGCTCAACGAAGGCCGCCTGCATGCCTACGCCTGCGACTTCCCGTCGAACGCGCTCAAGGGCAATCCGCGCGTGATCGCCACGCCGCACCTCGGCGCCTCGACCAACGAGGCCGAGGACAACTGCGCGGTGATGGTCGCCGACCAGATCCGCGAGTTCCTGGAGCTGGGCACGGTGCGCAATTCGGTCAACTTCCCGGAAGCGCAGATGCCGCTGCTGCCCGGCAAGACACGCCTGTGCATCGTCAACGAGAACGTGCCGAACATGGTCGGCCAGATCTCCACCGCACTGGCCAAGCGCCAGCTCAACATCGCCGACCTGCTCAACAAGTCGCGCGGCGATCTGGCCTACACCATCGTCGACCTCGACAGCGCGGTGCCGGCCGAGGCGGCGCAGGAAATCGCCGCGATCCCGGGCGTGCTGGCGACGCGGGTGATCGCCGCCCGGTAAGCCCGGGCCACCCCTGCTGGAACCAAAGGCCGCGGCTTGGCGTTAAAATCCGCGGCCTTTCTCTTTTGTTGCCCCCGGTTCAGGATCGAATGCCGATGAAGGTGCCGCAGACGCTGGCCGAAGCGCGGACGCAGATCGATGCGCTCGACGAGCAGATCCAGTCGCTGATCTCGCGTCGCGCGCGCATCGCGCAGCAGGTCGCGCACATCAAGCAGGCGGCGGGCGACACCGGCGACCACTACCGGCCCTCGCGCGAGGCCGAGGTGCTGCGCCGGGCGATCGAGCGTAACCACGGCCCCGACGGCGGCCCGCTGACCGATGAGACCATCGCGCGGCTGATGCGCGAGATCATGTCGGTGTGCCTGTCGCTGGAATCGCCGCTGACAATCGCCTATCTGGGCCCCGAAGGCACCTACACGCAGGCCGCCGTGCACAAGCACTTCGGCGACAGCGTCACCGCGCGGCCGGTGCGCGCGATCGACGAGATCTTCCGCGATGTCGAGACCGGCGCCGCCGATTACGGCGTGGTGCCGGTTGCCAACTCGACCGGCGGCGTCGTCAGCAGCACGCTCGACGAGCTGGTGCATACGCAGTTGCATATCTGCGGCGAAGTCACGCTCGCGGTCCATCACCACCTGCTGTCGAACGAGACGGCGCTGGAGGCGGTGAGCAAGGTCTACGCGCATGCGCAGTCGTTCGCGCAGTGCCGCAAGTGGCTCGATGTGCGGCTGCCCAATGCCGAGCGCGAGGTCGTGTCCAGCAACGGCGAGGGCGCGCGGCTGGCGGCGGCCGAGGGCAAGGGCACGGCGGCGATCGCCTCGCTGCAGGCCGGCAAGCTCAATCGCCTCAACATCCTCGGCTCCAACATCGAGGATGACCCCAGCAACACCACGCGCTTCCTGATCATCGGCAAACAGGAGCCGCAGAGCAGCGGTGACGACATCACCTCGCTGGTGATGACCGCGCACCGCAACCAGCCGGGCGCGCTGTTCAGGCTGCTGCAGCCGTTTGCCGACGCCGGCCTGGACATGACGCGGCTGGAGTCGCGGCAGGTGCGCGGCTCGGTGCTGCCGGACTACTACTTCTTCGTCGACTTCGCCGGCCACGCCAGCGAGCCGCGGGTGCGCGAAGTGCTGGAGACGGTCCGCTCGGCGGCCGCGTTCTTCAAGGTGCTCGGCTCGTATCCGCGCGCCGTCGTCTGAAACTTCGATATGACTGATATCAGCCTGCAAAACGCCGCCAAGGGCGTCCTGACGCTGCAAGCGTATTCGCCGGGCATGCCGATCGAGGAGCTGCAGCGCAAGCTCGGCATCCGCGACGTCATCAAGCTGGCCTCCAACGAGAACCCGCTGGGCCCCAGCGACCAGGTGCGCGCGGCGCTGGCCGAGGCGGTGACCGGCGGCAACCTGTCGCTGTACCCGGACGGCAGCGGTCACCGCCTCAAGCAGAAGATCGCCGCGCTGCATGACATCGGCAGCGATCGCATCACCCTCGGCAACGGCTCCAACGACATCATCGAGCTGCTCGGCCGTGTGTTTCTCGGCGAAGGCCGCGCGGCGCTGTATTCGGCGCATGCATTCGCGGTCTACGAACTGATCGCCAAGGCGCAGGGCGCGCGTGCCGTCGTCGCGCCGGCGCGACCGGAGACCGATCCCCAGCCCTACGGGCACGATCTGAACGCGTTCTCGACGCTGCTGGCGGCGAACCCGGATATCGCGCTGGTGTTCATCGCCAATCCCAACAATCCGACCGGCACCGTGCTGGCAGCGCAGGACATCCAGGCCTTCCTGGAGCGCACGCCCGGGCATGTCGTCGTGGCGCTGGACGAGGCCTACTACGAGTATGTCGATCCGGCGCTGCGTGGCGACGTGCGCGGCTGGCTGGACCGCTATCCGAACCTCGTGGTCTTCCGCACCTTCTCGAAGGCCTACGGCCTGGCGGGCCTGCGCGTCGGCTACTCGCTGTCGAGCGCGGCGCTGGCCGATGTGCTCAACCGCGTGCGCCAGCCGTTCAACAACAACGGCTTGGCGTTGCTGGCTGCCGAAGTGGCGCTCGACGATGCCGGCCACCTGCACCGCTCGGTGGAGCTGAACACCCGCGAACGCGCACGTCTGGCGCAGGCCTTGGCGGCGATGGGCCTGCTGGTGCTGCCGTCGCAGGCCAACTTCCTGGCGATCGGCTTCGGCCGCGACGCCGCGCCGATCAATCAGGCCTTGCTGGAGCAGGGCGTGATCGTGCGGCCGATCGGCGGCGGCTACGGGCTGCCGCAGTTCCTGCGCGTCAGCATCGGTACCGAGGTCGAGAACGACCGCTTCATCGCGGCGCTGCAGAAGGCGTTGCGGGCGTGAGCGTTCGCCACCTCGCCGTCATCGGCCTGGGCCTGATGGGCGGCTCGTTCGCGCGCGCGCTGCGCGCGGCGGGCGAGGTCGGCCGGATCAGCGGCTACGATCCGGATCCGCTGCAGCGGCAGAACGCGCTGCGCTACGGCGTCATCGACCATGAATCCGAATCGCCGGCGGCGGCGGTGCAGGACGCCGACCTGGTGTTGCTGGCGGTGCCGGTGCTGCGGACCGCCGACGCGCTCGACAGTTGCCGGCACGCGCTCAAGGCGGACGCAGTCGTCACCGACGTCGGCAGCACCAAGCAGTCGGTGTTGCGCGATATCGCGGCGCTGTGCGGCGAGCTGCCGTCGTGGTTCGTGCCCGGCCATCCGATCGCCGGCACCGAGAAAAGCGGTGTTGCCAACAGCGTCGCCGACCTGTTCCGCGGTCACCGCGTGATCCTGACGCCGCATGCACAGCAGAACGCATCCGCCCGGGCGCTGGTCGCGCGGGTCTGGCAGGCGGTTGGCGCGCGCGTGGTCGAAATGGATGCCGCGCGGCACGACGCGATCTTCGCGGCCACCTCGCACCTGCCGCATCTGATCGCCTACAGCTTCGTCGACATGCTGGCCGATCTGCCGCAGGCCAGTGAGCTGTTCGGCAACGCCGGCGGCGGTTTCCGCGACTTCACGCGCATCGCTTCGAGTTCGCCGCAGATGTGGCATGACATCATGCTCGCCAACGCCGATGCGGTTGGCAGCCTGCTCGATCGTCAGATCGACGAGCTGACGCGGATCCGCCAGATGCTGCGCGACGGCCGCTTCGAAGAAATGAAAGCTTTGTTCGAGCGCGCCCGCAGCGCGCGCGAACGTTATCTCACGCAGATCGAGTAGACCCCGGACATGACCGGAACCATGAGCAGTGCAGGTGGATTGCGGTACGACGTGCAGCCCGGCGGGCGTCTGAGCGGGCGCATCCGTGTGCCCGGCGACAAATCGATCTCGCATCGCGCGGTGATGTTCGGCGCGCTCGCCGACGGCGTCAGCACGGTGGAAGGCTTCCTCACCGGCGAAGACTGCCTGTGCACCATGAAGGCCTTCCAGGCGATGGGCGTGAGGATCGAGCGCACCGGCGAGACCTCGCTCAGGATTCATGGCGTCGGCCTGCATGGCCTGAAGTCGCCGCAGCATCCGCTCGATCTGGGCAATTCCGGTACCTCGATGCGGCTGATGGCGGGCCTGATGAGCGGCCAGCACTTCACCACCACGCTGATCGGTGACGCCTCGCTGTCGAAGCGGCCGATGAAGCGGATCATCGGCCCGCTGACGCAAATGGGTGCGCGCATCGAATCCAACGACGGCCGCGCGCCGCTGAACATCCTGCCGCATCAGAATCTGCGCGGCATCCGCTACGATTCGCCGGTTGCCAGCGCACAGGTCAAGTCCGGCATCCTGCTCGCCGGCCTGTATGCCAGGGGCCGTACCGAAGTCACCGAGCCGGAAGCTTCGCGCGACCATACCGAGCGCATGCTGCGCGCCTTCGGCGTGCAGGTCGACGCGCATCCGGGCTACGCCGCACTCGAAGGCGGGCAGAGCCTGCGCGCCACGCAGATCCAGGTGCCGGCGGACATCTCGTCGGCGGCGTTCTACATGGTCGGCGCGGCGATCGTGCCGGGCAGCGACATCACCCTCGTCGACGTCGGCATCAATCCGACGCGCACCGGCATCATCGACGTGCTCAGCGCCATGGGCGCACGCATCGAGCTGACCCATGCGCGCCAGTTCGGCGACGAGCCGGTGGCCGATATCCGCGTCCGCGGCGGCGAGCTGCAGGGCATCCGCATCGGCAAGGAGCTGGTGGCGGCGGCGATCGATGAATTCCCGGCCATCTTCATCGCCGCGGCTTTCGCGCGCGGCGAGACCCTGGTCGAAGGCGCCGAGGAACTGCGCGTCAAGGAGTCCGACCGCATCCAGAGCATGTGCGACGGTCTGCGTGCCCTCGGTATCCCGGCACTGGCGCGGCCCGACGGCATGCGCGTACGCGGCGGCCGCATGCACGGTGGCCAGGTCGATTCGCGCGGCGACCACCGCATCGCCATGTCGTTCTCGATGGCGGCGTTGCGTGCCGAACAGCCGATCCGCATCCTCGACTGCGACAATGTCAACACCTCGTTCCCGGGCTTTGCCGCACTGGCCAGGCAGTCCGGACTGCAGTTGCGCGAGACGCGCACATGAATCCGCTCGCGCCGGTCATTGCCGTCGACGGACCGAGCGGCGTCGGCAAGGGGCTGGTGACGCGCTGGCTGGCCGAGCGGCTGGGGTTTCATCGCCTCGACAGCGGCGCGCTGTACCGCATCCTGGCGCTGGCGGCGCACAAGCAGGCGATGGACCTGCACGATCCCGAGGCGCTGGCGCGCTTCGCGCCGGGGCTGCGCATCGCCTTCACCGGCCATACCGAGGACGACGAAGCGATCATCGTCGACGGCGAAGACTGGACTCACGACATCCGCAAGGAGTCGACCGGCGCGCTTGCCTCGCTGATCGCGGCGCAGCCGGCGGTGCGCGATGCGCTGCTGCAGCGGCAGAAGGCGTTTCGCGAAGCGCCGGGCCTGATTGCCGACGGCCGCGACATGGGCACCATCGTCTTTCCCGACGCCAGCCTGAAAATCTTCCTTGACGCCAGCGCCGACGAGCGCGCGCAGCGTCGCCTCAAGCAGTTGAGCGCAAAGGGCATAGCGGCTACACTCGCCCCCCTTCGCGAGGAGATCCGCGCCCGAGACGAGCGCGACCGCAACCGCCCCGTCGCCCCGCTAAAGCCGGCCGAAGGGGCTGAAGTCGTTGATACGACAGGACTTTCCAGGGCCGAGGTGCTGGCCAGAGTGGAAACTCTCTTGCAGCGGTACGGCTTCGTCTGAGTTGATCTTCCGCGGGACAGAACATCGGTGGCATGCGCCCGGCGCATGTGCGCCCATGGCCGGCAAGCAAGGATGCGAGCCGTTTTTCAATCGACAGGACCCCAAGCACGATGCGCGGGGAAGACCCACTTCAAGAGTTTATAGATGAGCGAGAGTTTCGCTGAGTTGTTTGAGGCCAGCCTCAAGGGCGGCCAGTCCATGCAGTCCGGCACGATCGTCAATGCACGCGTGCTGGCCGTCAAACCCGACGTTGTCATTGTCGACGCAGGCCTGAAGTCCGAAGGCGTTATTCCGCTCGCGGAATTCGCTGTCGACGGCGAGATCAATGTCGCGGTGGGTGACGAAGTGGAAGTGGCGCTGGAAACCGTTGAGGACGGCTTCGGCGAAACCAAGTTCTCGAAAGAGAAGGCCGAGCGGATCAAGACCTGGGAGCGCCTGGGCAAGGCCTTCGAGGGCAAGGAAACCGTCATCGGTATCATCACCGGCAAGGTCAAGGGCGGCTTCACCGTCGACATCGGCACGGTCCGCGCGTTCCTTCCGGGCTCGCTGGTCGATGTTCGTCCGGTCCGCGATACCTCGTACCTCGAAGGCAAGCCGCTCGAGTTCAAGGTCATCAAGCTCGACAAGCTGCGCAACAACGTAGTGGTTTCGCGTCGTGAAGTTCTCGAAGCCGAATACTCGGCCGAGCGCGACACCCTGCTCGCCAACCTCCAGGAAGGCGTGGTCCTGCGCGGCGTCGTCAAGAACCTGGTCGAGTACGGCGCGTTCGTCGACCTCGGCGGCATCGACGGCCTGCTGCACATCACC
>CBINNP010000166.1:0-8009 GCA_966252075.1 uncultured Solimonas sp. | reverse complement strand
CCTTGCGCTGCGCCGAAACGGTCTCCGTCACAGCGGCGGCCATAGCGTTAACAGGCCCTAAGACGGCTGGTCCGCAGCAAGCGCCGTAGCCGGCACGGCGGCGCCGCGGTACGCCTGCTGCCGCCACACTTCGAACGCCGCCACCGCAACCGCGTTTGACAGGTTGAGGCTGCGGTTGCCGGGCTGCATCGGCAAATACAGGCGCTGCGATGGCGCAAGCGTATCCAGCACCGCCGCCGGCAGGCCGCGCGACTCAGGGCCGAACAGCAGGATGTCGCCGGGCTGATAGACACATTGATCGAAACGCTGCGTGCCGCGCGTGGTAAACGCCAGCCAGCGCGCCTGTGGCCGCGCCGCGCGCAAGGCGTCCAGTGACGCATGCTGCTCGACGCGGGCGTACTCGTGATAGTCCAGCCCGGCGCGGCGCAGCGAGGCATCGTCCATGCGGAAGCCCAGCGGCTGGATCAGGTGCAGGCGCGCGCCGGTGTTGGCGCAGAGGCGGATCACGTTGCCGGTGTTGGGCGGAATCTCCGGCTCGTACAGCGCGATTTCGATCATCGTTTCAAGCGTGTCATGCAGAGACTGCGGGCGAACTTCGGCGCGTTTGGCATGCCGGTGTCCCGGCAGGACATTGTGACGGCTGCGGGGCGCCGATAAGGTCCGTGCAGCTTGGCACAAAGCGGTGCGATGACGCCGTGGCCCATTGGCAGGAGAGCGCATGAAGTATCAACGGTTCTGCGCGTGGTGTGGCGGCGCATTCGACGTGCTCTTCATTGCCGGCTGGTGCCTGATCGCCGGCCTGTTTCCTCCGCCGCCGGCGACGGCCAGCGCCGAGCAGATCGCGCAGTTCTACGCCGGCAACACCGGCGCGATCCGCGCCGGCCTGCTGATCGCGATGGCCAGCTGCACGCTGTACATCCCCTGGGTGGCGGTGATCTGCGCGCAGATGCGGCGGATTCGCGCGGTGCCGCCGATCCTCGTGCAGATCCAGGGCTGGGCCGGTACCGCCGGCATGCTGATCTTCCTGCTCCCGGTGATGATCTGGCTCACCGCCTCGTTCCGCCCCGAGCGGGATCCGCAGTTGATCCTGCTGCTCAACGACCTGGGCTGGATCCTGTTCACGATCACCTTCGCGCCCTTCGTTGCGCAAAATCTGGCGCTGGCTCTGGCCATTCTCGGTGACCGCGCCCCCCTGCCCGTGTTTCCGCGCTGGGCCGCCTACTTCAACATCTGGGTGAGCATCTCGTTCATCCCGGCGGTGCTGATCGTCTACTTCAAGCGCGGTCCGTTCGCGTGGACCGGGCTGATCGGGCTGTGGATTCCACTGACGCTGTTCTCGGTGTGGATCTTCGTGATGCTCTTTCTGCTACTGAAGGCGATCCGCGCCGAGGTGCCGCAGGCGCTGTCCGCAGAGCTTGCGGGCGCCTGAGATGTCGATGCCGGAGCCGGTCGTGGCGGCGCCGCCCGCGGCCCCGCGGGCGGCGCTGCATCTGCCCGGCGAGCCTGGCGTCTGGGTGTTCATCCTCGGCGACATGTTCATGTTCGCGCTGTTCTTCGTCGTCTTCGCCTACTACCGCGCCGACGATCTGCCGACCTTCCACGCCGGCCAGCAGACGCTCAATCAGGCCTACGGCGTCGTCAACACGCTCCTGCTGCTCAGCAGTTCCTGGTTCGTGGTGCTGGCGGTGCGGCGCGCCCGCGCCGGGGCGTCGCGGCATCTGCCGCTGCTGTTCGCGCTCGCCGGCTTGTGTGGCCTGGCTTTCGCCGTGCTCAAGCTGGCCGAGTACGCCGAGAAGGTCGCCGCGGGCCTCACGCTGACCCGCAACGACTTCTACATGTACTACTTCGTGCTGACCGGCCTGCACTTCGTGCACGTGCTGATCGGCCTTGGCGTGCTGGTGTTTCTCTGGCACGGGGTACGCGTGCGGCCCCTGAACGCCCGGCACGTGAACCTGATCGAATGCGGCGCGACGTACTGGCACATGGTCGATGCCTTGTGGATCGTGCTGTTCCCGCTGCTGTACCTGATGAAGTAGGCGGCAGTGACCGTGCTGCGCCTGCGGGGCTTCTCGGCGACGACGATCTGGCTGCTGCTGATGCTGGCGACAGCGGTTTCGTGGTGGCTCGGCGGCGGAGCGAGCACGCTTGCCCCGCGCCACGCCACCGCCGGGATCCTGCTGATGGCGGCGATCAAGGTCCGCTTCGTCATCCTCGACTTCATGGAAGTGCGCAGCGCGCCGCTGCCGCTGCGGCTGGCGCTGGAGGCCTGGGTCGCGCTGGTGCTCGTGGCGCTGCTGGCGATGTTCTGGAGCGCTTCAGCCTGAGCAGGGCCGCTCTGTGGCACAGGACCAGCACAGCTCGAAGTGGATCGGCGATTCCTCGCCGCAACGGCAGCGCCAGTTCGCATGGGCGTGGCGGCGATGCTCGTAGCGGCGCAACAGCTCGCGTGCCGGGTCGACGCGCCCGGCGTCCTCGACCGCCAGCCGCGGCCCGTCGATCGGCAGTTCGCCGCGGCCGCTCCACAGGCCGGCGCCGAGGATCTGTGCGGCGATGCCATGTGCGGCGAGATAGCTGCGCAGGATCTCGGCTTCCAGTGGATCGGCGGCGGTGTATATGGTGTGCACGACGCATTGTAGGCAGGGACTGTGCCGGTTGGCGCCAGCCACCTGCGTTGACAGGGTTCCGGCTGCCGCCTAGGCTGCCCGCGGCCGTCCAAGCGCGGTTTCTCCGGGGAATTTCGATGTCGCACGCGATCCGTCTGGCTGCCGCCACCGTCCTGCTGAGCCTCAGCGTCGCGGCCTCGGCGCAGGTTGTCGACGAGACCGTCGATACCGCGCCGTCGGCGATCGCGATGGCGGCCGATCTGCTCATCGTGCGACCGCTGAGCTTCGTCGCGACGGTGCTGGGCACTGGCTTGTTCGTCGTGCAACTGCCGCTGTCGCTGATCCAGTGGGAATCGCCGGAGGCGCCGGCGCGCAAGCTGGTCGTCGAGCCGGCGCAGTACACCTTCACGCGGCCGCTCGGCGAGATGGAGTGAGCCTCGGCCCAAGACGGCACCATGAAAAACGCCGGCACGAAGCCGGCGTTTTGCGTTGTGGGCGAGCCTGCGCTCAGCGCAGCCGCTGGCCGTCGGCGTCCAGCACCTGCACGTCCTTCACGCCGAGCGCGGCGGCTTGCTTGCGCACGCCGGCCTCGATCTTGCCGAGATCGCCGACGACGATCCAGGTCAGCGCGCCGGGCACGATCAGCCGCTGTGCGGCGGCGTTGACGGCATCCGGCTGCAGCTTCTCGATGTTGCCGACGTAGTCGTTCCAGTACGAATCCGGCAGGTCGTAGCTGAGCAGCATCGAGTACGAGCCGGCGACTTCGGCAGCGGTCTCGTTGTCGCCCGGCAGTGCCAGCACCAGGCTGTCGCGCGCGAAGTCGATCTCGGCCGCATTGAACTGGCGCTTGCCGACCGCGGCCGTCAGCTCGGACTGCAGTTCCTTGATCGCCTCGACGGTCTTGTCGGTCTGCACCGGCGCGTAGGCCAGGAACGGCCGCTGCGCGCGGGCGCCGCCGATCGACGCGAAGGCGCCGTAGCTCCAGTGCTTGTCCTCGCGCAGGTTCATGTTGAGGCGGGAGACGAAGTTGCCGCCGAGCGCGGTCGTCGCCAGCTGCATCGCCAGGTCGTCCGGATCGACTTTCGGCGGTGCCAGCGAGGCCGCCATCAGCAGGGTCTGCTCGGCGCCGCTCTTGTTGATCATCACCAGGCGCGGCTGCGCCGGTGCGGCGACGGTCGCCAGGTTCTTCTGCGGGGGCGCTGCGGCCGGTGCCTTCCAGCCGCCGAATTCGCGCTCCAGCAGCGGCTTGATCTCGGCCAGGGTGGTGTCGCCGACGATTAGCAGCGTGCTGGTGTCGGGGCGCAGCCAGCGCTGGTAGAAGCCGCGCACATCGTCGACGCCGATGCTGGCGACGCTGGTCTCGGTGCCGGTGCCGGACGCCGGGTTGGCGTAAGCGTGGCCCGCGCCGTACAGCAGCCGTGTGTAGAGCCGCCGCGCCAGGCCGATCGCCTGGGCCTTTTCCTGCTGGATGCTGGCCAGCTGCAGCTTCTTCAGGCGTTCCAGCTCCTGGGCCGGGAACGTCGGCCGCAGTACCACGTCGGCATACAGCGACAGGCTCGGCGCCAGCTGCGCCTTCAGCGCATTGAGGCGCACCAGCGAGGTGTCGAGGCTGGAGCCGCTGCTGATCAGCGCGCCCAGCGCGTCGGCAGCGGCGGCCAGTTGCAGTGAATCGTACTTGCCGGCGCCTTCGTCGAGCATGTCGAGCGCAAGCTTGGCGGTGCCGGGCTTGCCGCCGGCGTCGGCGGCGTAACCGGCGCTGGTCTGCAGGCTGAACTGCACCACCGGCGCGTCGTGACGCTCGGCCAGCACGATCTTCAGACCGTTGGACAGCTCGGCGCGCTGCAGCGGCGGCAGCTTCAGCGCCGGCGGCTCGGCCAGCGCCGGCAGCTTGCTGCGATCGGCGCCCGTCCTGGCGGCCTGGTATTCCGGGAAGGGGTCAACCTGTAGCTTGAAGACGCCGTCCGAGAGCCAGGCGCGCGCGGTGTCGCGGACCTGTGCGGCACTGGCAGCGCGGATCTCCGCCAGCTCTTCGGTGTAACGGTCCGGCGTGCCGCAGTAGACCTGGTACTGGGCGAGTTGCGCGGACTTGCCGCCGAAGCCGTCGATGCGTTCGACGCCGCGGATCGCCGAGGCGAATACCGCGGTCTTGACGCGCGCCAGCTCGTCGGCGCTCGGGCCTTCGCGCAGGAAGCGCTGCAGCTCCTCGTCGATCGCCCGTTCGACGGCGCGCGGATCGCTGCCCGGCCTGACCATCGCGTCGATAGTGAACTGCGAGCCGATCTCGAACGGGCCGATGCCGACGCTGATGCCGGTGGCGATCTGCTCGCCGTAGACCAGGCGCTTGTAGAGCCGGCTGTTCTTGCCGTCGCCGAGCACCGAGGCGGCGACGCTGAGCAGGTTGGCCTGCGGATCGCAGAAACCGGGGATGTTCCAGACGCGGTAGAGGCGCGTCTGCGGCACGCGGTCCTGCATGGTCGTGCGCTTTTCGCCGCTCATCTTGGCGGTCCAGGCGCCCGGATGCTTGAGCGGCGGGCCGGCGGGGATGTCGCCGAAGTAGTGCTGGACCTTCTTGAGAATCTCGGCCGGATCGACATCACCGGCGATCACCAGCGTTGCATTGGCGGCGCCGTAGTGCTCGCGGAACCAGGCTTTGACGTCGTCGAGCGAGGCGGCGTTGAGATCCGCCTCCGAGCCGATCGTCGTCCATGAGTACGGATGGCCGGCCGGGTAGGTCGCCTGGGCGATGAGTTCGTCCACCTTGCCGTAGGGCTCGTTTTCGCCCTGGCGCTTCTCGTTGAGCACCACCTCGCGCTGCTCGTCGAGGCGCGGCTGGTCGATGGCGCCGAGCAGATGGCCCATGCGGTCGGATTCCAGCCACAGCGTGCGGTCCAGGGCCGAAACCGGCACGTTCTGGAAGTAGTTGGTGCGGTCGTACCAGGTGGTGCCGTTCATCTTGGTCGCGCCGGCGGGCTCCAGCGCGCGAAAGAATTCGTCGTTGAAGTGCTCGGAGCCGTTGAACATCAGGTGCTCGAACAAATGCGCGAAGCCGGTGCGGCCCGGTCGCTCGTCCTTGCTGCCGACGTGGTACCAGACGTTGACGGCGACGACTGGTGCCTTGTGATCCTCATGGATGATCAAGGTCAGTCCGTTCGGCAGAATATGCTTCTGGTACGGAATGCGGACATCGGCGAAGCGGTTCGCGTCGGCCCGGGTCTCGGGCGCGGCCAGGGCCGCGAACGCGGGCGCCAAGGCTGCCAGGCAGGCAGCCAGAACCAGTGGTCTCATCGAAAGCACCGTATAAGAAGAATGAATGGGATCGGTCGGAATGATTGAACAGACGCAGCGGCGGCGCAAAGGTTCCCGCCGGGCGGTGACGCGCATCACGCGCGGCTGGCTGGCGGGCGCGCGTGTCTGCGTCTCGCCCAACCACGACGCGCGTCCGGACCCGGACGACATCAGTCTGCTGGTGATCCACAACATCTCGCTGCCGCCAGGCCGCTTCGGCGGCCCGTACATCGACCAGCTGTTCACCAATACGCTGGCGGCCGACGCGCACCCGTATTTCGCCGGCATCGCCGCCTTGCGCGTTTCCGCGCATCTGCTGATCGCCCGCGACGGCCGGCTGACCCAATACGTGCCATTCCACGCGCGCGCCTGGCATGCCGGGGCTTCGAACTTCCAGGGGCGCGAGCGCTGCAACGATTTCTCGATCGGCGTCGAGCTGGAAGGCAGCGATCAGCAGCCCTTCACCGAGCGCCAGTACCGTCGGCTGGTGGCAGTGACGCGCGCCTTGCTCGCGCATTATCCGCGCCTCAACCTGGCGCGCATCACCGGCCACTCGGACATTGCGCCGGGCCGCAAGACTGACCCCGGGCCCCGTTTCGACTGGGTCCGTTATCGTGCCGCCCTGGCGCCGGAGACCCTTGCATGACGCTGATCGGCATATTGCTGGCCCTGTTGCTGGAACGCGTGCTCGGGCGCGTGCCCGGTTGGGGCCGGCCGGTCCTGTTCCTGGGGCTCATGCGCGGCCTGCACCGCCTGCTGCCGGCGTGGCTGTGGAATTCGCCGCTGCTGCCGATCGCCGTGGTCGCGCTGCCGGTCGCCGGGGTTCATGCCCTGTACGCGGATCTGCTCAATCCGCTGGTGCAACTGGCCGTCGGCGCCGGCGTGCTGCTGCTGTGCCTGGGGCCGCGCGATCTGGCCGAGGATGTCCACGACCTGCTCGCCGCCCGCGATGCCGGCGACACTGCCCGGGTGCAGCGCATTGCCCGTGCCTTGCAGCGCGGCCCGCAGCCCGACGAAAGCCATCGCTCGCTGATGGGCACGCTATTCATCCAGTCGCACGAAAAGCTGTTTGGCGTGCTGCTGTGGTTTTTCCTCTTCGGGCCGGTCGGGGCGGTGGCGTATCGCGTCGCCAGCCGTCTGCCGCGTTTCCTCAGCGAGACGGCGCCGGATAGTGCGGCGTATCGCACCGCCGACTGGATCCATGGCCTGCTGGCCTGGGCTCCGGTGCGCGTAACGACCTTGCTGTTCGGCCTGGCCGGCAGCCTCGACGACGCCATGGCGGCGTGGCGCTCGATGCTTCGCGAGCGTGTCCTGGGCAACTGGCGCTCGCACACCTGGGCCCTGCTGGCGGAGATTTCGGTGGCTTCGCTGCGCTCGGAAAACGCCGATGGTGCGACCGAGCCGGTCAACCTCAGCACCGCGCTGCGCGAGGTGCTGCGCATGCAATGGCGTGCACTGCTGATCCTGCTGGCGTTCTTCGCATTCTTCGCGACCGGCAGCATTCTCTGATGCGGGCCCTGAGTGCGTGGCTGGCGGCAGTGCTGCTGCTTGCCGTCGGCCCGGCGGCGGCCGAGCGGGTGGTGACGCTGGCGCCGCATCTGGCGGAGCTGGTCTGCGCGGTCAATGCCTGCGACCAGTTGGTGGGCGTGGGCGAGTACACCGACGCGCCGCCGCAGGCCGCGCGTCTGCCCAAGGTCGGCAGTGCACTGGCTATCAATCTGGAAGCGCTGCTGGCCCTGCAGCCGAGTCTGGTGCTGATCTGGGATGGCGGTACGCCGGTCGCGCAGCTGGCACGCCTCAAGGCGCTGGGTCTGCGCAGCGAGTCGTTCAGGATCCGCGACCTGGATGGCATTGCCGACGCGCTGGAGCGCCTTGGCCGTCGGCTCGGCCATGCCGAGGAGGCGCAAGCGGCGGCACAGGCCTATCGACAGCGGCTGGCGGCGCTGCGTGCGCAGTATCGTGACCGGCCGCGGCTGCGCGTGTTCTACCAGATCGATAGCGGGCCGGTGTACACGATTAATCGCGATAGCCCGATTCACGCGGCGCTGGAACTGTGCGGTGCCGACAACGTCTTCGCCGCTCTGCCGACGGTGTCGGCGACGGTCAGTGCCGAGGCGATTC
>CBINNP010000165.1:0-8037 GCA_966252075.1 uncultured Solimonas sp. | reverse complement strand
TCGCGGCGGTAGGCGCAGGTGACGGTGTCGGCGTTCTGGCGGATGCTGGTGCGGTTGCAGTCCATCGCCGTGTCGCCGCCGCCGAGCACGACGACGCGCTGGCCCTTGACGTCGAACGCGAGGTCGGCGTCGGTCGGCGTGTGCAGCTGGCGGTTGACGTTGGCGATCAGGAACGGCAGCGCCTCGAACACGCCCGGCAGGTTCTCGCCGGGGAAGTCGCCCTTCATGTAGGTGTAGGTGCCCATGCCGAGGAACACCGCGTCGTAATCCTTGAGCAGCTGCTCGAAGGCGATGTCCTTGCCGATCTCGACACCGAGACGGAATTCGACGCCCATGCCTTCCAGCACTTCGCGGCGACGCTTGACGACATCCTTCTCCAGCTTGAACGGCGGGATGCCGTAGGTCAGCAGGCCGCCGACTTCCTGGTACTTGTCGAAGACGATCGCCTTGACGCCGTTGCGCACCAGCACGTCGGCGCAGCCCAGGCCCGCCGGGCCGGCGCCGACAATGGCGACGCGCTTCTTGGTCCACTTGACCTTGGACATGTCCGGGCGCCAGCCCTGCTTGAAGGCCTCGTCGGAGATGTACTTCTCGATGCTGCCGATGGTGACCGCACCGAAGCCGTCGTTGAGCGTGCACGCGCCTTCGCAGAGGCGGTCCTGCGGGCAGACGCGGCCGCAGATTTCCGGCAGCGAGTTGGTCGCGTGCGACATCTCGGCGGCAGCGAACAGATTGCCTTCCTCGACCAGCTTGAGCCAGTTGGGGATGTAGTTGTGCACCGGGCACTTCCACTCGCAATACGGATTGCCGCAGGACAGGCAGCGGCCGGCCTGGCTCTTGGCCTGATCCTGCGGGAAGTGGCCGTAGATCTCGCGGAAGTCGTGGATGCGGACTTCGGCGGGGGTCTTCTTCGGGTCCTGACGCGGCAGGTCGAGGAACTGGTTGACGTTCTTGGCGCCCATGTCTTTCTCTCTTAAGCAGCCGCGCGGACGGAATCGATCAGCGAACCGATCTCGGCAGCCTTCGGCTTGACCAGCCAGAAGCGGCCCACGTAGTCGGCCCATTCGGCGAGGATCTGCTGCGCCCACTTGCTGCCGGTGGTCTTGGCGTAGTCGGTGACGACGCCGCGCAGATAGTTCTCGTGCGCTTCCATGTGCTCGGAGACGATGCGATGGATGTCGATCAGCTCGTGGTTGTAGCGGTCGACGAAGCTGCGCTTCTCGTCGAGCACATAGGCGAAGCCGCCGGTCATGCCGGCACCGAAGTTGACGCCGGTGCGGCCGAGCACGACGACCACGCCGCCGGTCATGTATTCGCAGCCGTGGTCGCCGCAGCCTTCGATCACCGCGTGCGCGCCGGAGTTGCGCACCGCGAAGCGCTCGCCGGCCATGCCGGCCGCGTACAGCGTGCCGCCGGTGGCGCCGTACAGGCAGGTGTTGCCGATGATCGCCGCCTCGCGCGTTTCATAGCGCGCGCCCTTGGGCGGCTTGACGACGATGCGGCCGCCGGCCATGCCCTTGCCGACGTAATCGTTGGCGTCGCCTTCCAGCTCCAGGTTGAGGCCGCCGGCGTTCCACACGCCGAAGCTCTGGCCAGCGGTACCCTTGAGCTTGATGGTGATCGGCTTGTCGCCCATGCCGAGATTGCCGTGACGGCGGGCGATCTCGCCGGACAGGCGCGCGCCGATCGAGCGGTGACGGTTGGACACCGAGAAGTGGAAGATGCCGCCGGTCTTGTGCTCGATCGCCGGCAGGCAGTCCTGCAGCATCGCCTCGGCCAGCTCGCCCTTGTCGAAGGGTTCGTTGTTGAACATGCAGTACTGCGCGCTCGGCAACACCATGCCGGCCGATTCGAGAATCGGTGACAGGTCGAGGCTCTTGGCCTTGCCGGTGCGCGCCGAGCTGACTTCGAGCAGATCGGTACGGCCGATCAGCTCGGCGATGGTGCGCACGCCGAGCTGCGCCAGCAGCAGGCGCGTCTCCTGGGCGACGAACTTGAAGTAGTTCATCACCATCTCGGGCAGGCCGATGAAGTAGTTGCTGCGCAGCGTGGCGTTCTGCGTGGCGACGCCGGTCGCACAGTTGTTGAGATGGCAGATGCGCAGGTACTTGCAGCCCAGCGCCACCATCGGCGCGGTGCCGAAGCCGAAGCTCTCGGCACCGAGGATCGCCGCCTTGATGACGTCGAGGCCGGTCTTGAGGCCGCCATCGGTCTGCACGCGGACCTTGTCGCGCAGATTGTTCATGCGCAGCGTCTGATGCGTTTCCGACAGGCCCAGTTCCCAGGGCGTGCCGGCGTACTTCACGCTGGTCAACGGCGAGGCGCCGGTGCCACCGTCGGAGCCGGAGATCGTGATCAGGTCGGCGTAGGCCTTGGCGACGCCGGCGGCAATGGTGCCGACGCCCGGGCCGGAGACGAGCTTCACGCTCACCAGCGCCTGCGGATTGACCTGCTTCAAGTCGAAGATCAGCTGCGCGAGGTCTTCAATTGAATAGATGTCGTGATGCGGCGGCGGGCTGATCAGCGCCACGCCCGGCTTCGCATAGCGTAGCTTGGCGATCTGGTCGTTGACCTTGTCGCCGGGCAGCTGGCCGCCCTCGCCGGGCTTGGCGCCCTGCGCGACCTTGATCTGCAGCACTTCGGCGTTGACCAGGTACTGCGGCGTGACGCCGAAGCGGCCGGACGCGACCTGCTTGATCTTCGACATCTTCTCGGTGCCGTAGCGCGCCGGGTCTTCGCCGCCTTCACCCGAGTTGCTGCGGCCGCCGAGGCGGTTCATCGCGGTAGCCAGGGCCTCGTGCGCCTCCGGCGACAGCGCGCCCAGCGACATGCCGGCGGAATCGAAGCGCTTGAGGATGGCCTCGACCGACTCGACTTCGTCGAGCGGGATCGGCTTGGCGTCCTTGAGACGGAACAGATCGCGGATCGCGGCGACGCCGCGCTCGTTCACGAGGTCCGCGTAGAGCTGGTAGTCGGCGTAGTCGCCGGTCTTCACGGCCTTCTGCAGCGTGGCGATGACGTCCGGGTTGTAGGCGTGGTACTCGCCGCCGTGGATGTACTTGTAGAGGCCGCCCTGCCCGATCGGCTTGCGCGCGCTCCACGCCGCGTCCGCCAGCTCCTGCTGCTCGTCCTGCAGATCGGCGAAGCGCGCACCCTGGATGCGCGACACGGTGTCCTCGAAGCACAGATCGACGATCTCGTCGTGCAGGCCGACGATCTCGAACAGCTGCGCGCCGCGGTAGCTGGAGATGGTGCTGATGCCCATCTTCGAGATGATCTTGTACAGCCCCTTGTTGATGCTCTTGCGGTACGACTGCGCAAGCGCCTCGGCGGGCTTGTTCTTGATCTGGCCGGAACGCGCCATCTCGTACAGCGAGGCGTAGGCGAGGTACGGATAGACGCAGGACGCGCCGTAGCCGATCAGGCAGGCGAACTGGTGCGGATCACGTGCGGTGGCGGTCTCGACGACGAGGTTGCAATCGCAGCGCAGGCCTTCGCGGACCAGGTAGTTGTTGACGGCGCCGGTGGCCAGCAGCGCGTGCATCGGCAGCTTGCCGCGCTCGATCGCGCGGTCCGACAGCACCAGCACCACGCGGCCGGCGCGCACGGCGGCGGCAGCTTCCTCGCAAAGGTGGTCGATGGCCGCCTTGAGGCCCAGCTTGGCGTCGTAGTTCAGGTCCAGCACGTGGTGCGAGAACGCGCTGTCCTCGTTGCCGATCGCCAGCAGCTTCTTGAACTTGGCTTCCGACAGCACCGGCGAGTCGATCATCAGGCGCGCGGCACGCTCCGGCGTCTCCTCGAACATGCTCTTCTCGGAACCGAGCTGGCATTCGAGCGACATGACGATCTGCTCGCGCAGCGGATCGATCGGCGGGTTGGTGACCTGCGCGAACATCTGCCGGAAGTAGTCGTAGACCGAGCGCGCGTGCTCCGACAGCACCGCGAACGGCGTGTCGTCGCCCATCGAGCCGACCGCTTCCTGGCCGGCTTCCGCCGCCGGACGCAGCACCTGGTCGCGTTCTTCGAAAGTCAGCTGGAACATCTTGTGGTACGTCGCCACCGTGTCCGGCGGCATCACGTCCAGCGCATTCGGATCGTCCGACAGCGAGGCCTCGACGCGCTTCATCTGCGTCTTCAGCCACTGCTTGTACGGCTTGCGCGCCGCCAGCATCTTGTCGATCTCTTCCGGGCGCAACAGCGTGCCGTTCTGGGTGTCGACGGCGAGCAGCTCGCCCGGACGCAGGCGGCCCTTCTCGACGACCTCCTGCTCCTTGAAGTCATGCACGCCGATTTCCGAGGCCAGCACGATGTGGCGGTCGGCGGTGATGACATAGCGCGCCGGGCGCAGGCCGTTGCGGTCCAGGGTGCAGGCGGCGTAGCGGCCGTCGGTGATGACGACGCCGGCCGGGCCGTCCCAGGGCTCCATGTTGACCGAGTTGTATTCGTAGAACGCGCGGACATCGGAATCCAGATCCTCGACGTTCTGCCAGGCCGGCGGAATCAGCGCGCGCATCGCCTGGAACACGTCCATGCCGCCGGCGAGCAGCACTTCGAGCATGTTGTCGAGGCTCTGCGAATCCGAGCCGTTCATCGTCACCAGCGGCGCGACTTCCTCGATGTCCGGCAGCGCCTCGCACTGGAACTTCTTGGCGCGCGCGGCCGCCCACTTGCGGTTGCCGGAGATGGTGTTGATCTCGCCGTTGTGGGCGAGGTAACGGAACGGGTGGCACAGCCGCCACTGCGGCAGGGTGTTGGTCGAGAAACGCTGGTGGAACACGCACATCGACGAGTCCAGCAGCGGATCGGCGAGGTCCGGGAAGAAGCTGCCCAGGTACTCGGGCATCACCAGGCCCTTGTAAACGATCACCCGGCACGACAGATGGGTGACGTAGAACTCGGTGTCGCCTTCGCCGATCAGCTGCTTCTCGGCGCGGCGGCGCGCCTTGTAGAGCTTGAGCTCGAAGGCGGTCTGCGCGGTGCCGGCCGGCGCCACGATGAAGGCCTGCTCGACATGCGGCACGCTCCTGAGCGCTTCCTCGCCCAGCGCGCTGGGGTCGGTGGGCACCACGCGCAGGCCGGCCAGCTTCAGGCCATGCAGCTCCAGGCTTTCCTTGAGCACCGCGCGGGCGCGCTCGCGGCGGGCCTCGTCGCGCGACAGGAACAGGTTGCCGACGCCATAGTCCTCGGCGCTGAGCACGATGCCCTGGCGCTCCGCCTCGCGGCGCAGGAACTTGTCCGGCTTCTTCATCAGCAGGCCGCAGCCGTCGCCGGTCTTGCCGTCAGCCGCCACCGCGCCGCGATGCGTCATGCGCTGCAGCGCCGTGATCGCCGTCTGCACGAGCTTGTGCGAGGGCTGGTCGTCCATGTGGGCGATCAGACCGAAACCGCAGCTGTCCTTCTCGAATTCGGGCCGGTAAAGGCCGTGGGGCTGGCGTTCGAACACGGGCTTGCTCCTGAAGCATTAAACGGATCGCGCGCAGGCGCGAGCGTCGCCGCAGCTTAAAAATGCGGGCAGCGGACCTTAATGAGGCCGCCGGGCGGCCGCAAGCGCGTAGCGGGGGTGATTCCCTACGCACAAAATGTGCCTAGAAGAATCAAGGGCTTGCCGGGCGACAAGATGGCCATCAAAATGGCCATCTGCTGATCCGCCGCGCCGTGCCCGCCATGAAAGCCGTCTCCATCGCCGATGCCAAGAACCGCCTGACCGAATTGCTGTACCAGGCCGAGGAGGGCCAGCCGGTGCAGGTCACGCGGCGCGGCCAGCCGGTCGCGGTGCTGCTGTCGGAAGCCGAGTACGCGCGGCTGAAATCGGCCGCCGCAGCTGCCGCCGACTTCGCCGGCTGGGTACAGAACTGGCGCGAGCAATTGCCGGACGGCTTCGAGGGCATCGGCCCCGGCGAGCTGGAGCGCTGGCGCAACGTCTAGCGTCCTTATGGCCACCAAGCTCGACTATCTGCTCGACCTGCCGGTGCTGGCGGAGCTGACGCGCCCCAACGGCAACCGGCGCATCTTCACGCTGTTCGCGCAGCGGCAGTTGCAATGCGCGCTGGCGGCGCCGACGCTGCACGCGCTGTTGCGCGGCATTGACGGCCTGCCCGATGGGCCGCGCCGCCAGCATCTGCAGGCCTTCACCGCCGAACTGCTGCTGTGTGGGCCGACCGTGCTGCCTTTCGACCGCGAGGCGGCCATCTGGCTGGCCGGGCGTGGCGTCGAGCGGCTGCGCGTGCAGCGAAACTGGACGATCCTGGATGGCCAGCAGGCGGCGATCGCCGCCACCCGCGACCTGGCGCTGGTGACGCGTCACGCCAGCAGTTTTGCCGGTATCGGGAGCCTGCGGATCGACGACTGGTTCCGGCCGTAGGACTCTTTCTTGCACGCTTAATAGCCGGTTAAGGATACTCCGATAGCGTCCGCACGTGATCCCCTCTGGAGGGGTGTGATGAGTATCCCGATGCGTTCGCTGCTGCTGGCCCTTGCCTTGTTCCTCAGCCCGCTGGCGAGCCACGCCAAGGTCTTCATCTCCGTCAACATCGCGCCGCCGCCGCTGCCGGTCTACGAGCAGCCGTGGTGCCCCGGCCCCGGCTATATCTGGACGCCCGGCTACTGGGCCTGGGACGACTACGACCAGGACTACTACTGGGTGCCCGGCACCTGGGTACGCCCGCCGCGGGTCGGCGTGCTGTGGACACCGGGCTACTGGGCCTGGGCGGGACCTCACTACGTTTGGTATCCGGGCTACTGGGGCCCGCGCGTCGGTTACTACGGCGGCATCTACTACGGCTATGGCTACACCGGTCGCGGCTACTCCGGCGGCTACTGGCGCGGCAACGACTTCTATTACAACCGCTCGGTCAACCGGGTGAATGTCACCCATATCCACAACACCTACCACACCACGGTGGTCAACCGCTTCGACGGCGACCGCGTCAGTTACAACGGCGGCGACCGCGGCACACGCGACCGCCCGAGCCGTGAGGACGAGCGCTACCGCAGTCAGCGCCACGAGCGCGAAACGCGCGATCAGGAGCGTCATGAGCGCGCTGCCCGCGAGGATCGCGACCTGCGCTTCAGCGAAAATCGCGGCCGGCCGGCGACGTTGACGACGGCGCAGCCGGCACGTTTCAACCGCAATGACAACGACGGCCGTGACAACGGCAAGCGCGACGACGAAGCACGCCCCGGCTTCTTCTCGCGCAATAGCCGCAGCGATGACGGTCGCCAGGCCGAGCGCCCGCAACGCGAGCAGCAGCGCAATGACAATGATCGTCGCAGCGACGAGACGAGACCCGGCTTCTTCTCGCGCGGCGATCGCGATGAGGGCGAGCGCCAGGCCGAGCGCAGCCGCGACGACGCCGAGCGTGCACGCCGCGACCAGGAGCAGCGCGCCGAGAATGAGCGCCAGCTGCGCCGCAACGAAGTCCGTGACCGTGAGATGCGTGCCGATCTCGAACGCCAGCGCGACGACGCTCGCCGCGACAACGAGCGCCGCCAGCAGCAGGCCCAGCAGCGCGAACAGCAGCAGCGTCAGAGCGCGGAGCGCGAGCAGCGCAGTCGCCAGCAGTTTGCCGAGCGTGAGCAGCGGCAGAACGAGCAGCGCCGCCAGGACCAGCAGCGTCAGCAGGAGCGCTTCGCGCGCGACCAGCAGGAACGCCAGCAGCGTCAGCAACAGGATCGCCAGCGCTTCGAGCAGCAGCGCCAGGCGCAGCAGCAACAACAGCAACAGCAACAGCAGCGCATGGAGCGGCAGCAGCGCCAGCAGCAAGAGCGCTCGCAGCGCGAGGACCGCATGCGCGAGACCGCCAATCGCCAACAGCAGGAACGTGCGCAGCGCCAGCAGCAGCGCCAGGATCGCCAGGACAACCGCCGCGAAGAGCGCGGCAACCGCAGCTAGGGCCTGTTAACGCTATGGCCGCCGCTGTGACGGAGACCCCAGTGGAATTGACTGGGGCGCAGCGCAAGGAAGGACGAGCGCGGTGTACTGGACGTACACGAGCGAGTTCTGACGCGGCGATGCGCCAAAACGGTCCCGCCCCTTTG
>CBINNP010000164.1:0-8041 GCA_966252075.1 uncultured Solimonas sp. | reverse complement strand
GAAGGCGATGCCGTCGATGACGCTGATGATGTCGACGATCTTATTGCTCGACTCGTTGATCGCCGCCATCGTCGTCACCACCTCGCTGACGACGTGACCGCCCTTGGAGGCGACGTCGCCGGCACCGATCGCCAGCTGGTTGGCCTGCTTGGCGTTCTCGGCGTTCTGCTTGACGGTGCTGGTCAGCTCCTCCATCGACGAGGCCGTCTCCTCCAGCGATGCCGCCTGCTGCTCGGTGCGTGCCGACAGATCGGCGTTGCCGGCGGCGATCTCGCGCGCGGCGGTGTTGATCAGGTCGGTGGCACCCTTGATGCCGCTGACGATCTCGGTCAACTGCGTCACCGTGGCGTTGGCGTCGTCCTTGAGCTTGCCGAAGGTGCCGTTGAACTCACCGCTGATGGTCTGCGTCAGATCACCCTGCGCCAAAGCGCCGAGCACGCGTGCCACTTCATTGAGACCTACGCTGCTGGTCTCCAGCAGGGCATTGATGCTTTCCGCCAGCGTGCGGAAGAACCCATCCTTGCCGTCGACGTCGATGCGTTGACCGAACTCGCCGTTGGCAGCGGCGCTGACGATGGCGCCGATCTCGGCTTCCACTGCCACCTCTGCAGTGCGGTTGCGCCATTCGACCACGGTGCCCAGACGCTCGCCCTTGTCATTGACGATGGGGCTGGCGATCAGGCCGAACGTCAGGCCGCTGACCTTGATCTCGGTCTTGTAGGCGCTGCTCAGCTTGGCCAGCATCTGCGTCTGGTGCTGCGGATTCTTGTGGAACACGTCGATGTTGGCACCGAGGAGCTTGCGCGCATCGAAATGCGGTAGCGTCTTGCGGAGTTCGCTTTCGGCGCGCTGCAACATCTCCGATACGGCGGCGTTGATATAGATGATCTCACGGTCGTTGTTGGCGATCATCACGTTGGCCGTGACATTGTCGAGCGCATTCTTGATGCGCAGGTTTTCATTGGCCAACCGGCGCTCTGCTTCCTGCCGCTCCGCTTCACGCGCCTGCGCTTCGAGGTCTGCCGTCATGTCTCGCCATTCGACGACATAGCCGAGGCGCTCGTTCTGCGCACCATTGATCGGGTTGAGGATCAGCGAGAAGGTGCGGCCGCCGATCTTCAGCTTGGCGCTGTGCGTGCCCGTCATCCTGGCGAGCAGGCCGCGCTGGTGCGCCGGGTTCTTGTGAAAGACGTCGATGTTGGTGCCGACCACGGTCGCGGCGCTGAAGGCCGGGATGTCCTTGCGGATATCGGCTTCGGCGGCCGCGAGCATCTCGCGGATCGACTGGTTGACGTAGACGATGTTGAGGTCGGCGTCTGACACCATCACATTGGTGGCGACGACATCCAGACCCTGGCGGACGCGAGCGTTGTCGGCGGCGCTGCTGGCAATGTGCGCCTGCGCGGCGAGCTGCGCCCGCTTCTGCACGGTGATCTCGGTCGCGTACTTGACGACCTTGAGCGGCTTGCCGGCGCGATCGAGGATCGGATTGTACGAGGCCTGGATCCAGATTTCCTTGCCGTGCTTGCCGAAGCGCTGGTACTGGCCGGCGTCGTACTCGCCGCGCGCCAGCTTCTCCCAGAACGCACGGTACTCGACGCTGGCACGGTGCTCCGGCGCGACGAACATCGAGTGATGCTGGCCGCGAATTTCGTCCAGCGTGTAGCCGACGGTGGCCAGGAAGTTGTCGTTGGCCCTGATGATAGTGCCGTCGAGCTGGAATTCGATTACCGCCTGCGAGCGGTTGATGGCGGCGATCTGGCCTTCCATGTCGGCGCGCAGGGTTTCGACGGCCTTGCTTGCCTTGACCGGCTGCGGCTTGCGCCCGGCGACGGCCTTGGCAGACCGGACGGCTGGCTTGACAGCCTTGCCGACCGTCTTCTTGACGATCTTCTTGTCGGCCTTCTTGGCGGCGCGCGGAGCGGGTTTGCGGGCGGTGGATTTCATGGCGGTGCGACCTCTAGCGGAAGCGGTGATGCGCGATGCCGTCGTGCGGTCGCGCCAGGGGAGTGGGCTGTTGGGCTTGAATCGAAGCGGCGCGGCTCACTGCAGCGCCTGCGAGGCACTGTCCATCAGCGCCATGTCGGCGCCGGACATCAGCTTCTCGATGTCGACGAGGATCAGCATGCGCTCGTCGAGCGTGCCCAGGCCGGTGATGAAACGTGCGTCGACCGCGCTGCCGAACTCCGGCGCCGGGCGGATCTGCTCGGCCGACAGCTGCATCACATCGGAAACGCCGTCGACGACCATGCCGACCACGCGACGCGCGATGTTGAGGATGATCATCACCGTGAACTCGTTGTATTCGGCGCTGCCGAGATCGAACTTCAGGCGCATGTCGACCACCGGCACGATGGTGCCGCGCAGGTTGATCACGCCCTTGATGAAAGCCGGCGCACCGGGGATTCGCGTCACCGTGTCGTAGCCGCGGATTTCCTGCACCTTGAGGATGTCGACGCCGTACTCCTCGCCACCCAGCGTGAAAGTGAGGAACTCGGCGGCCTGCTCGTTCTGTTGCTGCGCCTGCGCGCGAATGGCTTCTGAGGCGTTCATGTAAGAGGGTTTCCTATGCAGCGGCCGGCTGCGCGGCAAGGCGGACGATGTCGGCGACATCACAGATCAGCGCGACGCGGCCATCGCCGAGGATCGTCGCGCCGGAGATGCCGGCGACGCGGCGGTAGTTGTTTTCCAGACTCTTGATGACGACCTGCTGCTGGCCGAGCAGATCGTCGACCTGCAAGGCGAGCTTGCGGCCGTCGGCCTCGACCAGCACGAGGATCGCCTCGGCGGCCTCGCGACGCGCGCCGGGCACACCAAACCAGTCGTGCAGATCGAGCAGCGGCACGTACTCGCTGCGCACCTTGACCACGGTGTTCTGGCCGGCGATGCGCTTGATCTGCGCCGCCTCCGGCTGCAGCGATTCGACGATCGCCGACAGCGGCAGGATGTAGACGTCGCTGCCGACCGCCACCGACATGCCGTCGAGGATCGCCAGCGTCAGCGGCAGGCGGATGGTCACCGTGGTGCCCTGCCCGGCGCGCGAGCTGAGCTCGACGGTGCCGCCGAGCGCCTGGATGTTCTTGCGTACCACGTCCATGCCGACGCCGCGGCCGGACACATCGGTGACCTGAGCAGCGGTCGAGAAGCCGGGCGCGAAGATCAGCAGCCAGACTTCGGCGTCGCTCATCGTCTCGCTGCAGGCGATGCCGCGCTCGGCGGCCTTGGCGAGGATGCGTGCCCGATCCAGGCCATGGCCGTCGTCGGCGACCTCGATGACGATGTGGCCGCCCTGATGCGCGGCGCGCAGGCTCAGTGTGCCGGTGGCGTCCTTGCCGGCGGCGAGGCGCACATCGGCGGTTTCCAGGCCGTGGTCGAGGCTGTTGCGGACCAGATGCGTGAGCGGATCGGCGATCTTCTCGATCACGCTCTTGTCGAGTTCGGTGTGCTCCCCCACCGTCTGCAGGCGCACCTGCTTGTCCAGCTTGGCCGCCAGATCGCGGACCACGCGGGGAAAGCGCGAGAACACCGCGTCGACCGGCAGCATGCGCGTCGACATCACCGCTTCCTGCAGCAGTCGCGTGTTGCGGTCCAGCTGCGAAAGCCCTTGCAGCAGCGCTTCGTTGTGCACCGGATCGAGCTGGCCGGCCTGCTGCTGCAGCATGGCCTGGGTGATGACCAGCTCGCCGACCAGGTTGATCAGCGCATCGATCTTGGCGGTGCCGACGCGGATCGAGCCGGCGTCGGCGCTGCGCGGCGCACTGGTCGATGCGGCGGACGACTCCGGCAGCTTTTCGGCCGGCCGGGCTTCGACGGCGGCGGCCGGTGCGGCGGCGGCAGTGGTGGCGACGATGCTCAAGTCGCATTCGTCTTCAACCCAGGCGAACAGCGATTCGATATCCGCCTTGGGCACCGCCGCCTGCAGCTCCATATCCCAGGCCAGATGACAGTGCTCGGGATCCGCGGCGTCGAACTCGGGCAACCGCGAAACATCGCAGATGCTCAGCAGCGGGCCGAGCCCGGCCAGCTCGCCGATGATGCGCAGCGGATCGTTGCCGCTGAGAAACAGTTCCGGCTTGGGTGCAAAGCGGATGCGCCAGCCGCCTGCCGTGCCCGGCGCCGCGCCCGCCGCCGCTGCCGGAGCGGCCGGCGCGGTCTTCAGACAGGCCTCGAGTTCCGCCTGCATCGCCGCCACCGCCGCCTGATCGGTGGCGCCGCCATCACGTGCGGCGAGCAGCAGCCCGCGCAGCACATCACTGGCGCGCAGCAGCAGGTCGATGTCGCGGCGCGTCACCGCGTGCCGGCCGGCGCGCATCTCGTCGAGCAGGGTTTCCAGATGGTGCGTATACGCCGCCACCGCCTCGAAGCCGAAAGTGCCGGCGCCGCCCTTGACCGAGTGGGCGGCGCGGAAGATGCCGTTGAGGGTTTCCGCATCGACGTGCTGCGGATCCAGTTGCAGCAGCGCCGCTTCCATCGCATCGAGCCCTTCGAAGCTCTCTTCGAAGAAGGCGCGGTGGAAGCGCGTCAGGTCGATCTCGGCCATCGGCGATCAGCCCAGGACGCGCTTGATGGTGGTGATCAGCTGTTCCGGGTTGAACGGCTTGACCAGCCAGCCGGTCGCGCCGGCCGCCTTGCCCTCCATCTTCTTCTCGGGCGAAGCCTCGGTGGTCAGCATCAGCAGCGGCGTGAACTTGTAGGCCGGCAGCGCACGCAGGGCCTTGACCAGGCCGATACCGTCGAGGCGCGGCATGTTGACGTCGCAGAGCACGAGCTTGAACGCCTCGCACTGCGCGATCTCCAGCGCGGCGGCGCCATCGGGCGCCTCGGCGACATCGAAGCCGGCCTCGCGCAGCGTGAAGGCAACCATCTGCCGCATCGATGCCGAGTCATCCACCGCGAGTATGCGCACTGCGCTCATGAAGTCTTTCCGTCTGGTTCTGCGCGGCGCCGCCGCGCATGCTCTGGGTTCTTAGTTATCGGCCAGCTGCAGCAAGGGGTTTAGCGCCGTCGTCGTCACCGCCTGCCGCAGTGCCGCGCTCGGCGAACGCCACTGCGTCGGTCGCCCCGCCTTCTTGCGGCCGAGGCAGAACATGCACAGCAGCTGCAAGGCGGCGGTGTGGACGCGGGTAACGCCGCTGGCGTCGAGCGTGACCAGCGCGTCGCTGCGCAGGCGCGTCGCCAGCATTTCGCTCAGCGAGGCGATGTCCTCGATGCCCAGATCGGCCGGCAGCTTCAGCGGCGCCCCATCGATGTCCTGTTGCTCGTTCATGTCCACTCCCCGCATCGCGCCAAGATCCGTCTTCACTTCAATGCGATTGCCTGTCACGGACGATAGCGGCGTCCTCGCGGCAGGCTTGAGTGCTTGCGGATGAACGCTCGACTTCAGGCGGTGAACGGCGTGCGGAATGCGCGATGCACAGCGCGCCGGAACGAGCAGATCAGCGCCCTGTGCATGGATTTTCGACAGCCAGGGCCCGTTCGCGCCGTGACGCCTCCAGGCGGGGATGCGCCGTACGGCGCGGCCGTCACGCGGCCATGACGCGGACAGCACAACTGAGCGGGTCTAGGCGCTGAACCGCAGCAGGCGGTCGAGATCGAGCAGCGTCAGCAGCTCGCCGTCGCGGCTGACGATGCCGGCGATCGGCACGCGCCGCTGCGCCTCGACATGCGGCACCGGCTTGATCGCCGCCTGCGCCAGCTTGCGCACGTCGCTGACGCAGTCGACCAGCAGCCCCAGGGTTTCGCCGCGGTCGTCGACGATGACGATGCGCGCCTCGCTGCCCGGCGGCGGCGCCGCGAAGCCCAGATGGGCGCGCAGGTCGACCACGGTGACGACCTGGCCGCGCAGGTTGATGACGCCGAGCAGCGTCGGCGCCGCACCGGGAACCGGCTCGATCGGCGTCAGCGTCAGCACTTCCTGCACGCGCAGGATCGGCAGGCCGTAAAGACCTTCGCCGATACCGAAGCACACCCAGCGCTCGAACGGGCCATCGCCAGCCCGCTTGCCGACGGCCGGCGCGCTCACGGCGCGGCCTGCGCAGGTGCGGCGACGGCCGTGTCCACGGCTGCGCGTTCGGCCGCCAGTGGCGGCGCTTCGCCATCCGCGCCCGGTGCCTCGTCGACAGCCGCCTGTTCGACCGCGTTCTTCTGCTCGCTGGCGGCGACGGCGATGACCACACGGCGATTGCGATTGCGGCCCTCGGCGTCGGCGTTGTCGCCGATCGGGTGATACTCGCCATAGCCGACCACGCTCATCCGCTGTGGCGCGACGCCGCTCTGGGTGAACAGATGCACAACGCTGGCCGCGCGCGCCGCCGACAGCTCCCAGTTGGATGGATACAGGCTGGTGGCGATCGGCCGGTTGTCGGTGTGCCCCTCGACGCGCAGCGGCTGCTCGAAGGACTTGAGGATATCGGCCAGCTTCTTCAGCACCGGCAAGGCGCCGGGGGCCAGCTGTGCGTCACCGCTGGCGAACAGGATGTCGGTACGGAACTCGATCTCCAGCCACTGCTCGCTGCGGCGGACGATGACCAGCTGCGCGTCGATCAGGTCCTTCATCGCCGCCTGCACCGCATCCGCCATCTTCTGCAGCTGCTGGCCGCCGGTGCCGGCGCGGTATGGTGCCACCTGCTGGCCGCCGACACGGGTGCCAGCCTGGCCTTGCTTGAGCTGGCTGGGCTCGCGCTCGAAGCCGCGCATGTTGGGCGTGTTGAACATGGTGTCGGACTGCGAGCCCTTCTCCGGCTTGTCGCCGATCTGGATCGGCTTCATCGATTTGGGTGGACCGCCGAAAGCCTGCGACAGTGAGTCGGCCAGCACGCGGTAGCGGCCCTCGTTGACCGACGACACCGCGTACATCACCACGAAGAACGCCAGCAGCAGCGTCATCAGATCGCCGTACGGGATCGCCCAGGCTTCGTGGTTGATGTGGTCTTCGTGCTTGTGCTTCTTGGCCATCGCCCTCACCCCTGCCCCTCTCCCGCAAGCGGGAGAGGGATTGAAAAAATCCACTGCGCAAACTCCCCTCTCCCGCTTGCGGGAGAGGGGCTGGGGGTGAGGGTGAGGGGCCGGCGCCGCATCAGTGCTCGAAGCCCTTGAGCTTGGAGTCGATGTTGCGCGGGTTTTCGCCCTGCGAGATCGAGATCAGGCCTTCGATGATCATCTCGCGCACGCGCGTCTGGTTGTTGACCAGGGCCTTGAGCTTGCCGGCCATCGGCAGGAAAAACAGATTGGCGGAGCCGATGCCGTAGATCGTGGCGATGAACGCGGCGGCGATGCCGTGGCCCAGCTTGCTGGGGTCGGCAAGGTTCTGCAGCACCGCCATCAGGCCCATGACGGCGCCGATGATGCCCAGCGTCGGCGCGTAGATGCCCATGCCCTCGAAGACCTTGGCGCCCTGCAGGTCATGGTGCTCGCGCGTCTGCATCTCGACTTCGAGGATGTTGCGGATCGCCTCCGGCTCAGCGCCGTCGACCAGCATCTGCAGGCCCTTCTTGATGAAGGCATCCGGCTCGTTGCCGACCTCGCCTTCCAGCGCCAGCAGGCCTTGCTTGCGCGCCATGCCGCTCCAGTTGACGATGCGCTCGATCAGCGCCTTGGTGTCGTGATGCGGCGGCTTGATGATCCACTTGGCCATCTTCATGCCGTGCATGAACACCGCCATCGGCGTCTGCACGAAGATCGACGCCGTGGTGCCGACGATGACGATCGTGAACGCCGCCGGCGACAGCAGCGCCGCCGCGCCGGCGCCCTTGAGGATGCTGCCGCCGATCACCGCGATCAGCGCCAGCACGATGCCGACCACGGACAGCTTATCCATGGCGCGCACCGGCCTTGGCCGCCGCGACCAGGCCGCTGAAGTCGAGGATCAGCGCGATGCGGCCATCCGGCATCACGGTGGCACCGGAGACGCCAGCCAGCCCGCGCAGACTCGCGCCCAGCGGTTTGATGACGATCTCCTCGCGACCCAGCACCTCGCCGACCACGAAGCCGTAGCGTTCGTCGCCGACGCTGGCGACCACCACGTGCCGCGGCGTGCCGTCGT
>CBINNP010000163.1:0-8053 GCA_966252075.1 uncultured Solimonas sp. | reverse complement strand
TCCTGTGGAACATGATCGGCGCGATCATCCTGATCCCGGCGCTGGCTGCGCTGCTGGTCAAGCCGAAGCCGGTCGCGACCCCCTAGCGCGGTCCATGCTCGTCCCCGGCGCGGCCAGACCGCGCCGGGGCAAGCGGCTATAGTGCGGTCCTGCTCGTACCGACTGCGCCATGTATCCCGAAACCCGCTTCTGCAACGCCTGCGGCCACCCGGTCGAATTCCGGGTGCCGGATGGCGACCACCTGCCCCGCCACATCTGCGGCGCCTGCGGCAACATCCAGTATCACAACCCCAAGATCGTGGTCGGCGTCGTGCCGGAGCACGCGGACGGCCGCATCCTGATGTGCCGCCGCAACATCGAGCCGCGCCACGGCTACTGGACCTTCCCGGCCGGTTTCCTCGAACTCAAGGAGACCAGTGCACAAGGCGCCGCACGCGAGGCCCTGGAGGAGTCGCAGGCCGAGATCGAGGTCCGCGAGCTGCTGATGGTCATCAACGTCCCGCACGTCAGCCAGATCTGCATCGTCCACCGCGGCCTGATGGTCGGCGAGCATTTCGGCCCTACGCCGGAAAGCTCCGAGGTGCAGCTGATGCACGAGGACGAGATTCCGTGGAAGGAGATCGCCTTCCCCACCATCCGCTACAGCCTGGAACATTTCTTCGCGCTGCGCCGCGCCGGCAACGGCTACCACGCGCGCAGCATCGACCTCGTCTACAAGCCGCGGCAGCCCTATGCCGCCGAGGTCCGCGCCGAGGACTTCCAGGCACTCTGAGCGCTGCGATCGGGCGGTCCTCCCCGCCCGCGCATTCGTTTAAACTACGCGCCCCTTGCAACTACCGGCGGGTTCCCGCCAGCGCAACGCATCATGACTTTCGTCGTCACCGAAAACTGCATCAAGTGCAAATACACCGACTGTGTCGAGGTCTGCCCGGTCGACTGTTTTCATGAAGGTCCGAATTTTCTGGTGATCGATCCGGAAGAATGTATCGACTGCACGCTGTGCGAGCCGGAATGCCCGGCCGAGGCGATCTTCGCCGAGGATGACCTGCCGGAAGCGCAGGCCGACTTCAAGCCGATCAACGCCGAGCTGGCCAAGAAATGGCCGGTCATCACCGAGAAGAAGGACATGCTGCCGGACGCCAAGGAGTGGGACGGCAAGGACGGCAAGCGCGAGCTGCTGGAGCGCTAACCCGCCGCGGCACATCCGCTGAGAAGCGCGGCCGGAGCGCCCTCCGGCCGCGCTTTTTGTTGGGCTCGGCGCCAGCTCAGAGCGTGCGCAGCTTGCGCAGCTCGCGCACGCCGACCGCCAGGTTCATGAAATCCGCGGCGCCGAGCGTCTGCAGCTCGCGCAGGCGCTGGATCCCGAAGCGCACCTTGACCGGATTGGCGGCGATCCACGTCTCCAGCCGCGCCTCGGCGGTATCGCCCGCCGACTGCAGCACGCGGCAGGCGATCTTGCGGTGCAGCCGGTAGCTGTCCTCGCGCAGGTTGGAGCGCGCCAGCGCCTGCCATTTGCTCTGCACCGGAAAGGCGTTGATCGCCGGCAGCAGCCAGAGGATGTTGAGCTGCTCTCCGACCAGAAAGTAGACACGCGCGGCCTCTACCAGCGGCAGCCCGGTCTCGGCGGCGATCTCGACGATATCCGGTGCACTGCCGAGCACCAGGGTGCCGGCCAGCTCCTGCGCAAGGCCGACCGGCACGCCTTCCGCCAGCATCGCGTCGACCGCCTTGTCCCATTCAGCGCGGTAGACCGGCGGCAGCAGCGCCGGCAACTGCGCCGCCAGCGCGCGGATGCCATCAGCAAAGCCGTTCACCGCCTCGGCGATCGGCAAGGCGGTGCGTCGGTAGTTCAGCAGCCAGGTCGTGGCGTGGCGCAGCAGGCCGATCGCACGGCCGAACAGCTTGAGCTGCAGCGCGGCCGGAATCCTGTTGTCCAGATCCTGGATCGGCTGCCAGTAGTGATCGCCATCGAAGATTTCATGGGCGATCGCATAGGCCTTGACCACCTCGGCGCGCTCGACGCCGTGATCCTCGGCGAAGCGGTGCGCGAACGCGAAGCCCATGCGATTGACGACCGCATTGGCGAGGATGGTGGCAACGATCTCGCGGCGCAGCCGGTGCTGCGCCAGCGAGTCGCGGTGCGCCGCCACCAGCTCCGGAGGAAAGTAGTCGAGCAGCGCCTGCGTCAGGAACGGATCGTCCGGCAGCTTGGAGTCCAGCACGGCATCGAACAGCGAAATCTTGCTGTACGACAGCAGCACCGCCAGTTCCGGCCGCGTCAAGCCGCGGCTCTTGGCGCGGCGCTCCTTGAGCGCGTCGTCGTCGGGCAGGAACTCGACGGCGCGGCTCAGCACACCGTCGCGCTCCAGCGTGCGCATCAGGTCATCGTGTTCACCGAGCAGGGGCACCGCGTCGCGCTCGATCAGGCTGATCGCCAGGCTTTGCACGTAGTTGTCGTGCAGCACCGCCCGGGCGATTTCATCGGTGCAGGCGGCCAGCTGCGGATCGCGCTCGGCACGGCTCAGGCGCTGCTCGTGCATCAGTCCGTTCAGCGGGATCTTGATGTTGACCTCGCGGTCGGAGGTATGGACGCCGCCGGCGTTGTCGATGAAGTCGGTGTTGATGCGCCCGCCTGCGCCGCCAGCACCATACAGCGCGTATTCGACGCGGCCGAGTTGCGTGAAGCCCAGGTTGCCGCCCTCGCCGACCACGCGGCAGCGCAGCTCGCGGCCATCGACACGAATCGCGTCGTTGCTGCGGTCGCCGACGTCCTGGTGCGACTGCAGGTGGCTCTTCACATAGGTACCGATGCCGCCGTTCCACAGCAGGTCCACCGGTGCCAGCAGGATGGCGCGGATCAGCTCCTGCGGCGTCAGCCGGGTCTTGTCGATGCCCAGCGCCTGCCGCGCCTGCGCCGACAGCTCGATCAGCTTGAGCTTGCGTGAGTACACGCCGCCGCCGGTCGAGAGCCTGGCGCGGTCGTAGTCGTCCCAGCTGCTGCGCGGCAGCGCGAACAGCCGCTGGCGCTCGGCGAACGCGGCGGCAGGCTCGGGGTCCGGATCGATGAAGATGTGCCGATGATCGAAGGCAGCGACGAGCCGCGTCTGCTCCGACAGCAGCATGCCATTGCCGAACACGTCGCCACTCATGTCGCCGATGCCCACCGCCGTGAACGGCGTGGCCTGGATATCGCGCCCGGCGTGGGTGGCACCGTTGTCGTCGGTCCAGCCCAGCTCGCGGAAATGGCGCTTGACGCTCTCCCAGGCGCCACGCGCGGTGATGCCCATCTTCTTGTGGTCGTAGCCGGCGCTGCCGCCAGAGGCGAAGGCGTCGCCAAGCCAGAATCCGTATTCGGCGGCCACGCCGTTGGCGATGTCCGAGAACGAGGCCGTGCCCTTGTCGGCGGCGACCACCAGGTACGGATCGTCCTCGTCATGGCGGACCACATCGGCTGGCTCCACCACACGGCTACCGACGCGGTTGTCGGTGATGTCGAGCAGGCCGCGCAGAAAGGTCTGGTAGCAGGCGATGCCCTGCTGCTGCCAGGCCTCGCGATTCGCGGGATCGCCGTTCTTGACGACGAAGCCACCCTTGGCACCGACCGGCACGATGATGGCGTTCTTGACCATCTGCGCCTTCATCAGGCCCAGCACCTCGGTGCGGAAATCCTGACGCCGGTCCGACCAGCGCAGGCCGCCGCGCGCGACGCGGCCGCCACGCAGGTGGACGCCCTCCACCTCCGGCGCGTAGACGAAGATCTCGAACATCGGCAGTGGTGCCGGCAGCTCCAGCACCTGTTTCGGATCCAGCTTGATCGAGATGTAGGTCTTGTCGCCGCCGTCGGCCGACTTCTGGAAGTAGTTGGTGCGCAGCGCCGCACGCACCACCGCGATGTAGGCACGCAGCACGCGATCGCCGTCGAGCGTGGCGACCTTGTCGAGGGCGTCGTCGAGCGCCTGTGCGGTCTTGATCTCGCCATCGCGGCGCTGCTCGGCAGACAGCCGCGGATCGAAGCGTTGCTCGAACAGCTGCACCAGCAGGCGCGCCATGGGCGCGTATTCGGCGAGCAGGCGTTCCTGATAGTCCTGGCTGTACGGCAGGCCGGTCTGCACCAGGTAGCGCGTCAAGGCGCGCAGGCAGACCACCTGGCGTGGCGCCAGGCCGGCCAGCAGCACCAGGCGGTTCAGGCCGTCGTTCTCGGCCTCGCCCGCCCAGGTCTGCAGGAAGGCGCTTTCGAAGTGTGCGCGCTGCTGGTCCGGCGGCAGCGGGCAATCGCTGGCGATCTGCACGTGGAAGCGCTGGATCCACAGCGGCTCGCTGTCGCGCGGATGCAACTCGGTCGGTTCCTGCGAGATCACGCGCAGGCCGAAGTTCTCCAGCACCGGCAGGACGTCGGAGAGCGGCAGCGGCTTGCCCCAGGCATAAAGCTTGAGCGCGGTCGGCCGCGCCGGGCTGTCGGCGGTGGCTTCGACCAGCAGCCGCGGCACCAGCCGCCGTGTCGCCGACAGCTCCTGCAGCACGCGGCTGTCGAGCACCGCCTCGTCGACGGCGGTGGATTCCTGGTAGGCGATCGGAAACGCGTCCACGAACCGCGCCCAGGGCGCAGTGGACGCACCGTGGGCGCCGCGCAGCAAGGCCTCGCGCAGCTGGTCGCGCCAGGAGCGCGTCGCCGCCAGCAGGCGGTTCTCGATCTGCTGCGCGGTCTGCGTCAGCCGCGTACCCGGTGGCGTGCGTACCGTGTAGTGCACGCGCGCCATGCCGTGACGCAGGAATTCGGTATTGCGGTCGATACCGCTGCCACCGCAGGCACTGAGCAGCTCGCCGCCGATGCGGTCGCGCAGCTCGCGCGAATAGCGCTCGCGCGGCAGGTAGACCAGGCACGAGAAGAAGCGGCCATAGCGATCGCGGCGCATGAACAGCTTGAGCTGCGCGCGCTCGCGCAGCGCGCGGATGCCCATGCAGGTCTCGAACAGTTCATCCTCGTTGGACTGGAACAGCTCGTCGCGCGGCAGCTGATAGAGGATCTCGCGCAGGTACTTGCCGGAATGCGAGTGCTCGGGCAGCCGCGAGCGCTGCATCACGTGCTCGGCCTTGCGGCGAATCAGCGGGATATTGCCGGGCCGCTCGATATAGGCATCCGCCGAGAACAGGCCGATGAAGCGGCAGGTGCCGGCGGTGCTGCCGTCGGCGCGCACGCGCTTGACCGAGATGATGTCGAGGAACTCCGGGTGATGGATCATCGCCCGCTGGTTGCCTTTGGTGATCACCACCAGGCGCGGCGATTCGCTGTACTTGTCCAGCTCCTCGCGCGGCGCGATCAGTGCGTCACCATCGCTGTAACGCCTGCCGGGCCGCGCCAGGCCGAGCGCCGCCGCCGGCTTGGGCACGAAGCCATTGCGACCCTGGGCGTCGCTGACGACGTCGGTCTCGATATAGCCGAGGAAGGTGAAATGTCCCTCGTCGAGCCAGTGCAGAAAGGCCGCGGCTTCGCTGCGCTCGTCGGCGCTGCCGGCCTGCGGCGCGATCAGGCGATCCGCCAGCTCGACCGCGCGTGTGCGCATCGCCGAGAAATCGTCGACGACGCAGCGGGTGTCGCTCAGCACTTCGCGGACGCTGGCTTCCAGACGCCGGTAGCAGGCGGCGTCGGCGAAGGCCTCGAATTCGACGTGGATGATCGACTCCGCCTCGCCGTCGTCGGCCAGCTCCTCCCAGTACTGCGCACTGTCGCGGACCACGTGCAGGATCGGGTGCACCATCCAGTCGATCTGCGCGCCGGCCTCGCGGATCGCCATGCTGATCGAATCGACCAGGAACGGCATGTCGTCGACATCGGTCTCCAGCCGCGCCAGACCGCGGCTGTCGCGCCCGCTGCCCGCCACCGGCGGCAGCGCACGCACCAGCGCTTCGCCGGGCGCGCGGCGCGCGGCAAAGCTGAAATGCCGCGCTGCGATCTCGACCAGCTCCTGCGGCGAGCGCAGCTGCAGGGTATCGAGCGAGGCCATCTCGTAATAGGCAGAGACGAAGGCGACGAAAGCCTCCTGCTGCTCGCCCATCTCGTGGGTCCTGGCAAGCTGCTGCAGTTGCTGCAGCAGGCGCTTCAACTCCGGTTCGGCTTCTGCCTTCATGCCCGCTCTCCCTCTTGCTGTGATGGAGGTGCTCGTCTCTTTGGGGACGGTGCGCGGTGGGCCGCACGACTTGCAGTATAGGCCGGCATGAATGAACGCCCGGTACATGCCGGCGGCGTCGAAGCCACCGCCGATCGGCCCATCACGGGCGATGGGTGATTTGGGCTACAGTCGCCGTCGACGTGCGGAGGAGCCGCAATGAGTACCGAGCGACCAGAAGGCGTCAGACCTTCGGCCCGGGTCGATTCCCACAAGCTGTTTCCGCCACCGGCGAGCCGTGGCGCGGTACCGCGGCGCGCGATCCTCGATCGTCTGGCGGCCGACACCGGTGTGCGCGCGGTACTGCTGCAGGCACCGGCCGGGCACGGCAAATCGACCCTGCTGCAGCAGATCATGAGCCAGTGTCACCAGCGCGGCGACTCGTCCGGCTGGCTGAGCTTCGAAGACGCCGACAACGACCTGCGCCGCTTCAACAGCCATTTCGATTCGCTGCTCGACGCCATCTGCGGCGACAGCAGCCCCGCCCGCAGCAGTCCGACGACCAGCCGCCCGGACGCGGTGATCGCCCGCCTGCTACGGCATCCGGCGCCGGTCGCGCTGTTCTTCGACGAGTTCCAGGAGCTCGGCAATCCGGCGATCCTGCGTTTCTTCCGCGAGCTGCTGGAACGGCTGCCGGAACGTCTCACCGTCTTCATCGGCGCACGCGCCTTGCCCGATGCCGGTGCCGGCCTCGGCCTGTCGCGCCTGCTGGTCAATGGCCGCGCCCTGGTGCTGCATGCCGACGAGCTGCGCTTCAGCAACGCCGAAGCCGCACAGTTCTTCGCCGAGGCCGGCGACCTGGGGATCGGCGCCAGCGAGATCGCCGCGATCCACCGCCAGACCGAAGGCTGGCCGGCCGCGCTGCAGCTGTTCCGGCTGAGCCTGGCCAGCCCCAGCGTGCGCGGGGCATTGGGCGATCTCGGCGGCTACCGTCCGCGTGAGCTGGCGGACTATCTGGCCGACAACGTGCTGGCACTGCAGACGCCGCGCATCCGCGAATTCCTGCTGCGCACCAGCCTGCTGACGCGCCTGTCGGCACCGCTGTGCGATGCCTTGCTGGGCAGCAGCGATGCACAGGGCATCCTGCAGTTTCTCGAACGCAGCGGATTGTTCCTGCACAGCCTCGACCCGGAGCGGCGCTGGTTCCGCTACCACGGGCTGTTTTCCGCCTTCCTGCTCGAGCAGTTGCGCGAGAGCGATCCGCAGGCGCTGCGCGAACTGCACCTGCGCGCCGCGCGCTGGTATGCCACGCAGGGCCTGCACGACGCGGCGATGCATCACGCCGTCGAAGCCGGCGAACCGGGGCTCGCGGTCGAGGTGATGGAACGCTGGAGCGGCGATCTGGTCGCGCAGGGCCACCTGGCCACCGTCGAGCGCTGGTACGACCGCCTGCCGCTGGATCTGGTCGTACAGCGGCGCGCGCTGGCGGTGAAGATCGCCTATGCCCTGAGCTTCCGTCGCCGCCACCGCAAGCTGCGGCCGCTGATGCAGTTGCTCGACGCGCCCGGCGAGCAGCTGGGCGCCGGCAATCCGGATGTCGTGGAGACGATGGTCGCACTGCTGTTCGACGACATTCCGCGCGCCTTCGCGCTGGCGGGCGAGATCGACGTCGGCGACGACCGCGGCGATCCGTTCCGCGCCTTCGAGCTGTCGGCCGCCTGCAACGTGCTGGCCTACCGCGCGACCGCAGCCGGCGACTACGAAAGCGCGCGGCAGCAGGTGATGCGCTCGCGCGCTTACAGCGAACGCGCGCACGCGCGCTTCAGCGGCGGTTACTCGGTGGCAGTCACCGGCATCAATCTGCTGGTGCAGGGCGAACTGGCGGCAGCGCTGGAGCGCTTCCGCGCCGGCCTGGCCGACGCACAGGACGACGCCGATGCCTCGGTCGC
>CBINNP010000162.1:0-8074 GCA_966252075.1 uncultured Solimonas sp. | reverse complement strand
CGAAGACGATGCAGCCACTTCGGTCGTGGTTCTGACCGGCAGCACCAGCGCCTTGTCTTCCTTCCAGTGCTCGGAGGCCTTGATGATCTGCTCGTCGTTCTGCAGGCGATTGACGATCAGGCGCGTATAGACGGTGCGATCCGAGCTCATGACCAGATGCAGGCCGTCGGCCATCGCCTTGGCACTGATGGTCTTGGCTTCGCCGGGACCGGCGGCCGGAGCTTCGGCGGATTTGCCGCAGGCGGACAGGCTTACCGCCGTGCCGAGGCAGAGCAGCGCCGCGGCGGTTCGGTAGAGGTGAGACATGGGTGGAACTCCGATCGTGAAACGGGTGGTTCGGAACGTCGGCGCCCGGCGCCGTGTCGGCTCCGGGGTTCGCCCTGGTACAGAGGCTAGAGGGTGACGCTGCCGCGGCCTATCACGCTGCGCGGCATTCGCCTGTCGTCATGGCGACGACGGTCTGTAGTGGCAGCACTACATGAGGCTGGCGGCGCCGTACCGCGCTTCGGTCGACAGACCGGGCGCGCGCAGCTCGGCATTGCCCTGCTCGTGCAGTTCGACACCGCCGTCGACGGCGATGCGGTGGCGTACCGCGTAGAGCGCGGTCTCGACATCGTTGTGCGTGCTGATCTTGTCCATCACCCGCGCGCGATAGGTGCTGACGGTATTCGGCGACAGGCTCAGCAACTCGGCGATCTGCGACAGCGAACGGCCGCTGGCGATCTGGCAGAACACCTGGTATTCGCGCTTGGACAGCGATTCGTGCGGCGGCCGCTCGACTTCGCGGCGTAGCGCCGAGGCCAGCGATTCGGCCACCGATGAGGTGATGTAACGGCCGCCGCCGACCACTTTGCGGATCGCCACCACCACCTGTTCGGGATCGGCGCTCTTGTTGAGATAGCCATCGGCGCCCAGCTGCAGGCAGCGCATCGCGTACTGCTTCTCCGGATAGGTCGACAGCATCAGCACCGGCAGCCGCGGAAACTCGCTGCGCACCTGCTTGAGCACGTCCAGTCCATCGCGGCCGGGCAGGGCGATGTCGAGCAGCAGCGCGTCGATGCCGCCGTCGCGCAGAAAGCGCATGGCCTGCGGGCCATCCGAAGCCTCGGCGGCGACGCGGAAATCGCTGACGCCGGCCAGCATCTGTGCGAGGCCGGCGCGGACGATGGCGTGGTCGTCACAGATCAACAAGCGAATCATGGCTCGGCTCCTTGGCGAGTGAGGGGGCATACGGAAGACGGACGGTGACGCGCGTGCCGCCACTGGCGGACGCGCCGATCTGCAGCTCGCCACCGAAATGGCGGGCGCGCTCGCACATGCCGATCAGCCCGTACGAGCGGCGGCCGTGCAGCTGCTGCTCGGTGATGCCGAGGCCGTCGTCGCTGACGACGATGCGCAGCCGCTCGGCGGTGGCGCAGACTTCGATGTCGATCGCCGAGGCGCGGGCGTGGCGGACGACGTTGTTGAGCATCTCCTGGAAGATGCGGTAGGCGGCGGTGGCCAGCGCGCCGTCCGGCGGCGCGCGGTCGGCGACGTCGATCCGCAGCTTGCCGCGCAGGCCGCTGGATTCGAGGAACTCCAGCGCGTGCCATTCCATCGCCGCCCACAGGCCCTGATGATCGAGGATCGACGGCCGCAGGTCGGTGATGATGCGGCCGACCTCGACCACCGCCTTGTCGATCAGCCGCGTCATCGTCGTGGTCTTGGCGACCAGATCATCACGGTCGGCGACGCGGCCGCGCAGCCAGCTGGTGTCGAGCTTGAGCGCCACCAGCACGCTGCCCAGCTCATCGTGGATTTCGCGGGCGATGCGCTTGCGATCCAGCTCGCAGGCGTTCTCGACGTGCGCCGACAGTTCGCGCAGCCGGTCGGTGGTGCGGCCCAGCTCCTGCAGCGTCTGGTGCAGCTCCTGCGTGCGCTCTTCGACGCGGCGTTCCAGTTCGTCGTGCATGCGCCGCTGCAAGGCCTCGGCCTGCTTGCGGTCGCTGATGTCGCGGAAGGTGACGACGGCGCCGGTGATGGTGTGGCCGGCCTCGATGATCGGCGATACCGAGTATTCGACCGGAAAGCTGCTGCCATCGGCGCGCCACAGCCGTTCGCTGTCGATGCAGCAGGATTCGCCGTGCACGACGGCGCGGTAGAACGGGCAGTGCTGCTCGCGCGGCGCGGCGTCGGAGTCGGCCTGGTAGCGGTGGATCAGCGCGTGCATCTCGCGGCCGATCAGCTGCTGCGGCGTGTAGCCCAGGGTCTCGGCGCCGGCGCGGTTGATGAAGACGCAGCGGCCGCCGCGATCGATGCCGTAAAAGCCTTCGCTGATCGATTTGAGCAGGACTTCCAGCGTATGCGCATGGGGGCCGACCGGCGGCGCAGCGACGGCCTGCGCGCCTCCGACATGGGAGACGGGGCAGCTGTCGACAGTGGCAAAAGCAGAATTCATGGAACGCGAGCCAAAAAAAACGCCCATGACGCGGCTGCGAAGCCGCTGCATGGACGTCGTTGTCCGGGGAAAACAATCGTCGCGCCGGACGGCGCGGCGAGCGTGCTAAGACAAAGCAAGCGATGTGCCATCGCCGCGCGCGGCGGCGCCCGGCACGCCGGGCGCCCAGGGCTGTGCCCGCGGAACAGGCCCTAGCCGGACTGGCCCTGCATGTTGTTGGCGATCAGGGTGTAGAACTCGGTCCAGGCCGCTTCGACTTCCGGCGTGAACTCCTGATCGAGCTGCTCGCCGAGCGCCCACAGCAGTGCCGAGCCGACGATGCCGTAGTGCGCCGCGACCGTTCCGTACGAGGCATGACGTGCACCCAGGCCGCGGACCACCGGCAGCAGCTGGTCGAGTTCGTCGAGGCCGCGCAGCGCGGCGCCGATCATCTGCATCAGTTTGCGCCCCTGCGCGTGCATGTCGCCGCGGAACAGCCGTTGCAGCTGCGGATCGAGCTTGAACAGGCGGTCATAGAACGCTGCCGCCACCGCGTCCTGCTCGGCGTCGAGGCGGGCCCAGCTGGCACGCAGCAAAAGGATTTGTTGGGGCGTCATCTTGGCGTATCGCCGGAGGGGTTCAGGGCTGGCTTCCGGCCATCGCTGTGCCGGAGCTTGCTGCCGCCTTGTCATCCACCGCTGCCTTCATCTCGTCTTACTTCTCGTACCGATGCCGCCACGCGGCGACCGCGTCGTGCCGCGCAGACCATAAAGCTTGCGTCGCACGTGATGATGCAGCATGGCGCCGCCTTTGGCGATGCGCAGACGCCCGATCGCTGCAGATTCATGGCTTGCTGCCGCTCTCGCGGCGCGACTGATCGGCATCGAAAGCGCGCTTGGCCATGTCCAGTGACGGGATGTGCGCCGCCGGTGCGCCGCGGAAATTGCGCCCGATCAGCTCGCGGTCGGCCAGCGCGTCGATCGCAAAGCCGAGGCCGTGGCATTGCATGCAGACCGGACGCAGCATCTTTTCGTTGGGCTGCAAGGTCACGTTCTGGTTGTGCTCGACGCGGACTTCGATCTGCCCGCCGTGATCCTCGGCCAGTCGCGGCAGGTGGCAGCTGGCGCAGCTGACGCCGCTGCCGGCCGGCAGCTCGCCGGCCTGCTCGCGCTGCCAGAGCTTGAAATGCGGTGAATCCTTGAAGGCCAGGCTGTGACGGTCGGCGTGGCAGCCCAGGCAGCTGTCGACCGCAGCGCTGCGCGTGTCGAAGCGGTGCGCGCCGTGGCAGCTGCCGCAGCCGAGCTGGCGATGCGCGGCCTCGGGCTGCATCGGCAGCCGCGCCTGCGCCGGTGTCATCGCCGGCAGGCCGGCGGCCTCGCGCATGCCGTGCTTGCCGCCGAAGAAGCCTTCGACCTCGCGGGCATGGCAGTTCTTGCAGGCTTGCGGCGGCGGCCGGTCGGTCCAGGACTGCTTCTGCGGCGCATGGCAGGCCGTGCAGTTGACGCCGGCCTGCGCGTGCGCGGTTTCCAGCCAGTCGCGCAGCGTCGCCGGATCGGCGCCGCCGTGATCGGGCGTGGTGAGCAGCTTGGCGCCGTGCGTGGCGACCCAGCGCGTGTCGAAGTCGCGCGCCTGCAGCTGCCGCTTTTCCAGTAGCGAGGGCTCATGCAGGTGCTTGAGCAGGAAATCCTCGTAGAGCGCGCGATTGTCGTGGAAGTTGTGGCAGCCGGCGCTGGCGCAGCTGTCGAACTTGAAGTCCTTGTGTGTCGGCCGCTCCTGGCCGATCTCGGCGTGGCAGCCATAGCAGAAGTCCTGCGGCACGGTGACGCCCATCGCGCCGGTCATTTCCGGGCGGTGCTCGACGTGGCAGCTGAGGCATTGCCGGGCGTCGATGACCTTGAGGCGATCGGCGTTGCGCGGATCGCTGAACTTGGCTTTCGGATGCGAGTCGTCGGCGTCCGCCAGCGCCGCGCCGTGGCAGTTGACGCAGGCCTGCTGCAGCACCGGCCCGCCGCCGAACTTCTGCGTGTGGCAGGCGTCACAGGCCAGCTCGATGCCGTGATGCCCCTGCGTCATCGGCCCCGGCGTGAACAGGCTGCGCAGCGGCGTCGGCGCCGGTCGCAGCAGCACCAGCAGCAGGCCGGCGGCAAGCGCCAGGCTCAGCAGCGTCCAGCCCAGCAACCACCAGCGGGTCTTGCGTGTCATCGGCCGGCGGCGCTCAGAAGTAGTAGGTTTTCAGGACGTGAAAGGCCAGCAGCGCCGGCAGCGGCCAGAACGCCAGGATGTGCAGCCAGCCCAGCTGGCCGCGCAGCCGTTTGGCGCGTGCCGGCGCCAGCCGGTGCTCGACGGCGATCAGGGCGCCGGCCGCCGCGCCGGCGATCGCCAGCAGCACGAACACCATCGACAGCGCCGCATTGAGGCCATGGCCGGCGCGGCCGCCGGTGTGCGCCACCAGCAGCGCCAGCAGCAGCGTGCCGATCAGGGCATGCAGGTTGCGCCACAGCGCGAAGCGGCCCCATCGCCAGCGCGGCCAGCGCTTGCGCAGCGACACCGCGAGGCCGGCGACGGCCAGGCCCATCAGGCTGAAGCCGCTGAGCTGCTTGAGCGTGGCGTCGAACCACAGGCGGTCCCAGCGCGCGCCGGCCAGCGGCCAGTGCGTCGCGTATGGCAGGCCCGGCAGCAGCGCCAGCAGCAGGCCGGCGAGCGCCGCCAGCACGCCCAGCGCCAGCAGCCAGCGCGAGCCCCAGGCGGCGACCGGCGGGCTGCGCTGGCCGAGCAGTTCATCGAGCAAGGGGGCGCAGGAGCCGCAGACGGTGGAGGCGCGCGTGCAGGCGGCCAGCGCCTGCCGTGTCGCGCAGCCGCCGCGGATCGCGGCGCCGAGCGTACCGCGGCTGACACCGGCACAGTTGCAGACGATCGCGCCGTCCGGCCAGGCCGTCACCGATTGGCCCTGCGCCTGGCTCCACAGCCGGCCGCTGCGCGAGAAGCGCCAGCGCCGCCACAGGCCGATGCGTTCGCCGCGCTGCACGGCGTCGAGCAGCAGCGCGCTTTCCGGCCAGTCGCCGACCGCCATCGCGCCGATCAGGCGGCCGCGCTGCAGCAGCAGCTGCCGGTACGTCGCATCGTTGCGATTGCGGTGGCAGATGCTTCGCGCGGCACCCGCCGGCAGCTGCTCCGGCGTCTGCCCGGCGCTGAACACCGCGGTGCCCAGCACCTTGAGCTTGGTGGCGGTCAGCGAGCCGGCGTACTGCACCGCTTCGCCGGCGACGGCGCCGGCGGCCACCGCGGCCTGCTCCAGGCAGGGCGCCACCAGGCCGTAGACGAGGCCGCGATGCTCGGCGCATTCGCCGATCGCGAAGATCTGCGGATCGGCGCTGCGCAGCTGATCGTCGACCTTGATGCCGCGGCCGATCGGCAGCTGCGCCGCCAGTGCCAGCCGCACGTTGGGGACGATGCCGGTGGCGACGATCAGGGTGTCGCAGTCGAGCCGGCGGCCGCTGCGCAACTGCAGCGACTCGACCGCCTCGCGACCGTCGATGGCGACGACGCCGTCGCCGGTGATGACCTCGATGCCCAGCCTCTCGACCTCGCGGCGCAACAGCGCGGCGGCTTCGTCGTCGAGCTGGCGCGGCATCAGCCGCTGGGCGTGTTCGACGACCGTGATGCCGGTATGGAAGCGCCGCATCGCCCGCGCCGCTTCCAGGCCGAGCAGGCCGCCGCCGAGCACTACCGTACGGCGCGAGCGCACGCGCCGGGCGATCAGCCGCTGCGCGTCGTCGAGATGGCGGAAGGTGAAGACGCCGGCGCGCTCGATGCCGGCGATCTGCGGGCGATGCGCCGACGAGCCGGTGGCCAGCACCAGCACCGAATACGCATGGCGCTGGCCGCGGCCGTCGACGATGCAGCGCTGCGCGCGGTCGATCGCCGTCACCGCGGTGCCGTAGTGTGTCCGCGTCTGCGCGTCGTCGGGCAGGCCGGCGCCAGCGCTCAGCGCCGTCCATGGCAGCTCGCCGGCCAGGGCCGAGGAGATCTTCACGCGGTCGTACGGCGCGTAGCCTTCGGCGCCGAACAGGGTGATCGGCCGCTGCGGCTGGCGCCGACGCAGCTCGCGCGCAAAAGCGATGCCGGCCGGTCCGCAGCCGACCACGACGACCGGCGCTGCCGCCTGCTGTCCTGTGTCCAAACTGTCCAAATTTCGCTCGCCTGGGTGAATCGCGCACAAAAAAGTCCACCGCCGCTCGCGCAGCGATGGACGTCGTTGTCCGGGTGACCTGGGTGAAAACACCCTCTGGTGTCAGCCTGAGCCTACGCAAAAGCCCTGCCATCTGACCGGCCTGCCTTGTCGTGGCAGGCGGCGAGGCGGTGTAGGAAAAAGTCGGTCCCGGCGGGCTCGGTGGGCGGGCAGACGCAAAAAAAGGCCGCCGGATGCCCGGCGGCCCCATCCTCCAGCTCCTGCTTTTATCTGTGCGCGTCGGGCCCGTCAGTGCCGGTCGCAATCGGCCAGGAAGCTCAGCAGCTCCTCACGCAGCCGGTAATAGTCCGGATGTTCGAGCAGGGCCTTGCGGCTGCGCGGGCGCGGCAGCGTGATGTCCAGCACCTTGCCGACCCTGGCGTTCGGCCCGTTGGTCATCATCACCACGCGGTCGGCCAGCAGGATCGCTTCGTCGACATCGTGGGTGACCACCATCGCCGTCAGCCGGGTGCGCGTCCACACGTCCATCAGCACCTCCTGCAGCTCCCAGCGGGTCAGCGAGTCGAGCATGCCGAACGGCTCGTCGAGCAGCAGCAGCTTGGGCGACAGCGCGAACGCGCGGGCGATGCCGACGCGCTGCTTCATGCCGTTGGACAGCTCCGCCGCCTTCTTGCGCCGCGCGTCGCCGAGGCCCACGCGCGCCAGGTAGTGCTCGGCAATGGCCAGGCGCTCGCTGCGCGCAATGTGCGGGAAAACCTGGTTGACGCCGAGCATCACGTTGTCGAGCGCGCTCAGCCACGGCACCAGGCTCGGCGCCTGGAAGACGATGCCGCGATCGGGCCCGGCGCCGGCGATCTGCCGGCCGTCGAGGATGATCACGCCCTCGCTGATGTCGTTGAGGCCGGCCATCATCGACAGCACCGTCGACTTGCCGCAGCCGCTGTGGCCGATCACCGAGATGAACTCGCCCTGGCGGATCTTCAGGTCGAAGCCGTCGACCACGCGCACCGGCCCCTGGCGGCCAGGATAGATCTTGGAGATCTGCGAGAACTCGACATAGCGCTCCGGTCGCGGCGAGGCCACGGCCCCGCCCTGCTCGTCGTTGGCCGCCGTCAGCGCCTGGCCGGCGCGGCCGAGCGGCAGGTGCGGCTTGAGTTCGCTGACCGTGCTGTCGGTGGCGGCGCGGGCGCGCGCGCCGGCCTGCATCAGATACTGCGTGACCTCGCTGCGCAGGCGGATGAACTCCGGATCGTGGTTCATCGCCTGGCGATCGCGCGGCCGCGGCAGATCGATGCGGAACGACGGCCCGAAGCGCGCACCCTCGCCGCCGACACCGGGGTCGAGCGCGATGATGCGGTCCGCCATCATCAGGCCCTCGTCGACGTCGTTGGTGATCAGCACGCAGGTCTTCTTCTCCATCTCCCAGATGCGCACGATCTCGTCCTGCAGCTTGGCGCGCGTCAGCGCGT
>CBINNP010000161.1:0-8144 GCA_966252075.1 uncultured Solimonas sp. | reverse complement strand
AGCAGCGCCAGCATCGCGATGCAGCTGAGGAAGGTGATGTACGCCTCCCAGTAGAACCAGTGCAGCGTCGCCGGCAGCTGCGGCGGCGCCAGCTGGTATTTCTGCGCGTGGTAGAAGCCGCCGCCGTGCACCGCCCACAGCTCGCCGGCGACGCCGCGCGCGGCGTGCTGCGGATCGGCCGGCTTGAGCAGATGGTTGTCGAGCCAGACGAAGTAGAAAGAGGCGCCGATCCAGGCGATGCCGACGATCAGGTGCGTCCAGCGCAGCAGCAGGCTCAGCCAGTCGAGCAGATAGGCATCCACGTTCAGTTACCGGGATGAAACGGCTTGCCCAGCGCGGCCGGCTGGTTGAGCAGGATGCTGCGGCCATCGCGGCAGATCAGCACCAGCACGACGATGGTCGCGGCGTACGGCAGCATCGACAGGAACTCCGGCGAGAGGCGCAGGCCGAAGCCCTGCGCGTGCAGCTGCAGCACGGTGACGCCGCCGAACAGATAGGCGCCGGCCAGCACGCGCAGCGGTTTCCAGGTGGCGAACACCACCAGCGCCAGCGCGATCCAGCCGCGGCCGGCGCTGATGCCCTCGACCCACATCGGCGTCAGCGCGGTGGTCAGATAGGCGCCGGCGACGCCGCTGCAGGCGCCGCCGAAGGCCACCGCGGCGTAGCGGATCTTCTGCACCGGATGGCCGATCGCATGCGCGGTGGCCGGCGATTCGCCGATCGCGCGCAGCAGCAGGCCACCGCGCGTGCGCCTCAGGAACCACTGCACGGCGACGAACAGCGCCACCGTCGCGTAGACCAGCACGTCGAAATGGAACAGCAGCGGCCCGAGCAGCGGGATGTCACCGAGCAACGGAATCGATAGCGCCTTGAGGCCGTCGATCGGCTGGCCGACCAGCGGCCGGCCGGCGAACGCCGACAGGCCGATGCCGAACAGCGTCAGCGCCAGGCCGGTGGCGACCTGGTTGGTCTGCAGCTGCAGCGTCAGGAAGCCGAACAGCAGCGACATCGCCACACCGGCGGCGAGCGCCGCCAGATAGCCGAGCAGCAGGCTGCCGCTGGCCAGGCCGACCGCGAAGCCGCTCATCGCGCCGACCAGCATCGTGCCTTCCACGCCGAGGTTGAGCACGCCGGCTTTCTCGCTGACCAGCTCGCCGAGTGCCGCCAGCGCCAGCGGCGTCGCCGCGGCGACGGTGCTGGCCAGGATCGCGATCAGCATGTCGGCGTTCATGTGGTGCCGCGCGCCGCGGCCGGCGCGACGCGGCGCAGGCGGAAATTGACGAAGGCATCCATCGCCAGCAGGTAGAACAGCAGCAGGCCCTGGAACAGGCCGGTGACGGCGGCCGGCAGCGCGAGGTCGATCTGCGCCTGCTCGCCGCCGAGGTACAGCAGCGACATCAGCAGCGCCGCCAGCACGATGCCGAAGGCGTGCAGGCGGCCGACGAAGGCGATGATGATCGCCGCGAAGCCGTAGCCCGGCGACACCTGCGGCTGCAGCTGGCCGATCGGCCCGGCGACTTCGCCGATGCCGGCCAGGCCGGCGGCGCCGCCGCTGATCAGCAGCGCGATCCACACCGTGCGCTTGTCGCTGAAGCCGGCGTACGCCGCCGCCGCCGGCGCCAGGCCGGCGACCTGCATGCGATAGCCGGCGTGCGAGCGGGCGGTGAACAGCCACGAGGCCAGCGCCGCCAGCAGCGCGAAGACGATGCCGAGATTGATGCGCGTCTGCTCGACCAGGACCGGCAGCAGCTCCCAGTCGTTGAAGCTGCGCGACTGCGGGAAGTTGAACCCGGCCGGATCGCGCCAGGGGCCGTGCACCAGATACGCCAGCAGCAGCTGCGCGATGTAGACCAGCATCAGGCTGGTGAGAATCTCGTTGGTGCGCCAGGCGCTGCGCAGCAGCGCCGGGATCGCCGCCCAGGCCATGCCGCCGGCGATGCCGGCGAGCATCATCAGCGGCAGCAGCCAGTGCGAAGGTGCATCGCCGAAGGCCAGCGCGACGCCGCTGCCGCAGATCGCGCCGAGCACCAGCTGGCCTTCGGCGCCGATGTTCCAGACGTTGGCGCGGAAGCCGATCGCCAGACCCAGCGCGCACAGCGTCAGCGGCGCGGTCTTGACCAGCAGCTCGCCGATGCCGAACAGCGAGTCCAGCGGCTTGAGGAAGACCACCGCAAAGGCGTGCAGCGGCTCCTTGCCGAGCGCCAGGAAGATCACGAAGCCGGTCGCGAACATCAGCAGCGCCGCCAGCAGCGGCGCCGCCAGGCGCATCGCCCGCGACGGACTCGCGCGCCGTTCAAGCCGCCACATGGCGCGCCTCCGCATCAGTGATGAAACCGCCGGCCATCCAGGCGCCGATCGCCGCGACGCTGGTCTGCTCGCGCGGCAGCGGCGGCGACAGCCGGCCGCCGGCGATCACGCAGAGCAGATCGCAGATCTCGAACAGCTCGTCCAGTTCCTCGGAAATCACCAGCACCGCGACGCCGTCGTCGCGCAGGTCGATCAGCGCCTGGCGGATGCGCTGCGCGGCCGCGACGTCGACGCCCCAGGTCGGCTGCGCGACCACCAGCACCTGCGGATTCCAGCCGATCTCGCGGCCGACGATGAACTTCTGCAGATTGCCGCCGGACAGGCTGGCCGCCGCGCTGTGCTCGTCGCGGCATTTGACGGCGAAGCGCTCGATGATGCCGCGCGCCCGCGCGCGCGCCGCGCCGCGGCGGACCAGACCGTGCCGCACCAGGCCGTGCCCGGCGTCGGTCAGCACGGTGTTGTCGCCGAGCGACAGCTCCGGCACCGCGCCGCGGCCGAGGCGCTCCTCGGGCACGAAGGCCAGGCCCAGGCGCCGCCGCGGCGCCGCGCCGAGCTGCGCCGCCGGCTGGCCGCCGATGCGCACGGCGCCGCGGTCGGCCAGCGTCGCCTCGCCGGAGATCGCCGCCAGCAGCTCCTTCTGGCCGTTGCCGGAGACGCCGGCGATGCCGACGATCTGGCCGCCGCGCACGCGCAGGTCGATGTCGCGCAGCGCGGTGCCGAACGGCGAATCGGCGGGGCGGCACAGCGCCGTCAGCTCCAGCTCGATGCCGCCGGCGGCGCGCGGCAGCAGCCGGCAGGCGGCCAGCTCGCTGCCGATCATCAGCCGCGCCAGTTCGGCGTTGCTGCACTGGCGCGGATCGGCGCTGCCGGCGACGCGGCCGCCGCGCAGCACCGTGGCGGCATGGCACAGCGCGCGGATCTCGTCGAGCTTGTGACTGATGTAGAGAATGCTGACGCCTTCGGCGGCGAGCCGGCGCAGCGTGGCGAACAGCTGCTGCACCGCCTGCGGCGTCAGCACCGAGGTCGGCTCGTCCATGATCAGCAGCTGCGGGCTCTGCAGCAGGCAGCGCACGATCTCGACGCGCTGGCGCTCGCCGACCGACATGCTGTGCACCAGCTGCTGCGGATCGACCGGCAGGCCGTAGCGCGCCGACAGCTCGCGGATCTGCGCGTCGAGCGCCGCCGGCGGCGGCCGGTCGAGCGCCAGCGCGATGTTCTCGGCGACCGTCAGCGATTCGAACAGCGAGAAGTGCTGGAACACCATGCCGATGCCGAGCGCGCGCGCCTGCGCCGGGCTGTCGATGCGCACGGCGCTGCCCTGCCATTCGATCGTGCCCTGGTCCGGCCGCGTGACGCCGTAGACGATCTTCATCAGCGTGCTCTTGCCGGCACCGTTTTCGCCGAGCAGCGCGTGGATCTCGCCGGCCTGCACGCACAGATCGATGGCGTCGTTGGCGATCACGCCGGGATAGCGCTTGCCGATGCCGCGCAAGCGCAGCCGCGGCACGCCGGTGTCTGTCGTCGCTCTCATCGCCTCGCTCTCATCGCCTCGCTTCATGGCGTCGCGCTCCGCCGGCAGCCGCCGCAGCTGCCGCCGGCCTGCACTGCGCAGTCGTCCGCCACCGCCAGCGCTGCGGACCGGCGCGGCGCCGGCGGCGGCGCCAGTGTCTGCAGCAGTTGCGCGGCGACACTGACGGCGATCGCGCCCGGCCACTTGCTGCGCGTCTGGCCCAGACCCAGCGGGCAGACCAGCCGCGCGATCGTCGCCGCGTCGAAGCCGTCGCGTGCCAGCCGCGAGCGAAAGCGCGCCGCCTTGCTCTGCGAGCCGATCAGGCCGGCGAACGCGAAGTCGCCGCGGCGCAGGATCGCCGCGCAGAGCTGGTAATCGAGCTCGTGGTCGTGCGTCATCACCACGAAGCGCGCCTGCGCCGGTGCCGCCGCGACGCTGGCCACGGGCTCGCTGCCGGCCAGCGCGCGCGCATTGGCCGGCAGCGCCGCCGGGAACAGCTGGCTGCGGCTGTCGACCCAGCTCAGCCGCAGCGGCAAGTCGGCGACGATGCGCACCAGCGCCTGGCCGACATGGCCGGCGCCATACAGCCACAGCGGCGCGCCGGCGGCGAGCGGTTCGATCAGCTCGATCTCGTCGCCGCAGCGGCGCAGCTCCACCGCGGCGGCGCCGTCGTCGAGCTGCCAGTGCTGGGTGACGCCGGCGGCGCCGCAGCAGCTGCGCAGCCTCAGCGACTGGTGACGGCGCAGCGCGGCGCCGACGCTGCGCAGCCAGACGCGGTCGGCGGCGCCATGGCGCTGCAGCCAGAGTTCCACCGCGCCGCCGCAGCACTGGCCGAGTTCGCGGCCGAGGATGAAGCGCTGCAGCCGCACCGGCGACGCCGGCGCGGCGCTGTCCAGCAGCTCGCGCGCGGCAGCCAGCGCCTGCCATTCCAGATGACCGCCACCGATGCTGCCGAGCAGCTGCGAGGGCGTGACCAGCATCGACGCGCCGGGCTCGCGCGGCGCCGAGCCGCGCACCGTCGCAACGACCACGCGGACCACCGCCGCCTCGCGGCGCAGCAGATCTTCGAGCGCCAGCGGCCAGTCACCCAGCGCGCCGAGCGCCAGCGCCGCGGGCCCGATCGCCAATGACGGCATGGGGGCCGGTGCGGTCATGCTCATGCCCAGACCTCGCCGCGCGCCCGGCAGACCGCGCGCAGCACCGCTTCCGGCGTCGCCGGCGCCGGCAGCTCGACCGCCTGCCCCTGCGGCGCGCAGGAGGCGACCGCGTCGCGGATCGCGTGGTAGACCGCCATGCCGAGCATCAGCGGCGGCTCGCCGACCGCCTTGGAGCGGTGGATCGTCGCCTCGCGATTGGGCTGCGGCCACAACTGCAGATTGACTTCGGCCGGCCAGTCGCGCGCGGTGGGAATCTTGTAGGTGGACGGCGCGTGCGTGCGCAGCCGGCCCTGGGCGTCCCACACCAGTTCTTCGGAGGTCAGCCAGCCGGCGCCCTGCAGGAAGCCGCCCTCGATCTGGCCGCGATCCAGCGCCGGGTTCAGCGAGCGGCCGGCGTCATGCAGGATGTCGGCGCGCAGCAGCCGCGTCTCGCCGCTGAGCGTATCGATCGCCACCTCGGCCACCGCCGCGCCGTAGGCGAAGTAGTAGAACGGCCGGCCGTGCAGGCGCACGCGATCCCAGTGGATCTTCGGCGTGCGGTAGAAGCCGGTGGCGGACAGCTGCACGCGCCCCATGTAGGCCTCGCGGACCAGGCTGGCGAACGGCAGGCGGCGCTGCGCGTCGAGCCGCACCTCGCCGTCGACGAAGCGCACGCCGGTGGCGGCGACGCCATAGGCGCTGGCGGCGAACTCGGCAAGCCGCTTCCTGATCTGTCGCGCCGCGTCCTGCGCCGCCATGCCGTTGAGATCGGTGCCACTCGACGCCGCGGTGGCCGAAGTATTGGGCACCTTGCTGGTATCGGCCGCCGACACGCGGACTGCGTCCAGCGGCAAGCCGAACTCGGCGGCGACGATCTGCCGGACCTTGGTGTACAGGCCCTGGCCCATCTCGGTGCCGCCGTGGTTGAGCAGGACGGTGCCGTCGTTGTAGACGTGCAGCAGCGCGCCGGCCTGGTTGTAGAAGGTGGCGTTGAAGGAAATGCCGAACTTGACCGGCGTCAGCGCCAGGCCGCGGCGGATCACCGGCGCCGTGCTGTTCCAGCGCGCGATCTCGCGGCGGCGCTGCTGATAGCTGCTGTCCTTTTCGAGGCGCCCGAGCAGCGCCGGCAGGATGTTGTCGTCGACGCGCTGCCCGTACGGCGTGACGTTGCGGCTGCGCAGCCCGTACAGATTGCGCTTGCGCACGCGCAGCGGGTCCAGGCCCAGCACGCGGGCGATGTCGTCGACGATCTTCTCGATGATCATCATGCCCTGCGGGCCGCCGAAGCCGCGGAACGCGGTGTTGGATACCGTATGCGTCTTGCAGCGGTGCGAGACGATCTCGATGTGTTCGAGGAAGTAGGCGTTGTCGACGTGGCAGATCGCGCGATCGTTGACCGGCCCGGACAGGTCCGCGGAGTAGCCGCAGCGCGAGGCCATCATCAGCTTCAGCGCAATGATGCGGCCACCGGCATCGAAGCCGACTTCGTAGTCGGCGATGAAATCGTGGCGCTTGCCGGTGGCGATCATGTCGACGTCGCGGTCCAGGCGCAGCTTGACCGCGCAGCCGTTGCGCTGCGCCAGCACCGCGGCGATCGCCGCGATCAGCGCCGGCTGGCTTTCCTTGCCGCCGAAGCCGCCGCCCATGCGCCGGCACTGCACGCTGACCTCGTGCGCATGGCGGCCGAGCGCATGCGCGACGATGTGCTGCACCTCGGTCGGATGCTGGGTGGAGCTGATCACCTGCATCGCGCCGTCTTCCTGCGGCAGCGCGACGGCGATCTGGCCTTCCAGATAGAAGTGATCCTGGCCGCCGATCTCGACGGTGCCGGCCAGCCGCCGCGGCGACGCCGCCAGCGCCGCATCGGGATCGCCGCGGCGCAGGCGCTGCGTCGGCAGCACGAAGCTGTGCTGGGCGAGCGCGCTGCGCGCATCGAGGATCGCCGGCAGTTCCTCGTAGTCGACGTGCGCGCGCAGCGCCGCGCGGCGCGCCGCGTCCTCGCTGCGCGCGGCCACCGCGAACAGCGGCTGGCCGGCGTACTGCACCAGGCCGTCGGCCAGCAGCGGATCGTCGGCGACGGAAGCGCCGTAGTTGTTGTCGCCCGGCAGGTCGGCGGCGACGATCACGTCAACCACGCCCGGCGCCGCGCGCACCGCGCTCAGGTCCAGCGCCCGCACGCGCGCATGCGGCTTGCTGCTGAGGCCGAAAGCGGCATGCAGCGCGGCGGCCGGCAGCGGCAGATCGTCGCAGTACGGCGCGCGGCCGCTGACGTGCAGATGCGCGCTCTCGTGGGCGATCTCGCCGCCGATCAGCACGCCGGCCGGCTCGCCGAGGGCGCTCATGCCTGCACCGCCGACAGCCGCAGCCGCGCCGCCTGTTCGCCGGAGGCTTCGAGGAAATGGCGCTCGAACAGGTTGGCGGCGGCGCGCAGGCGGTACTGGCGGCTGGCGCGCAGATCGCTGAGCGGCTCGAACTCGTCGACGAAGGCGCTGCGCGCCGCGGCGAACGTCGCCGCCGACCAGCGCTGGCCGCCGAGCGCGGCCTCGGTGGCATGCGCGCGGCGCGGCGTCGCCGCCATGCCGCCGACGCCGATCCGTGCGGCAACGATGCGGCCGCCGTCCAGTTGCGTGGCGATGCCCAGGCACACCGCCGAAATGTCCTGGTCGTGACGCTTGGCCAGCTTGTAGCCGGCAAAGCGCCAGCCGCTGCCGTGATGCGGCACGCGCACCGCTTCGATGAACTCGCCGGGCAGCAGATCCTTCTTCTGGTAGCCCAGGTAGAAGCGATGCAGCGGCAGCGCGCGGCTGGCGCCGCCGCGGCGCAGCAGCAGTTGCGCGTCGAGCGCCAGCAACACCGGCATCGAGTCGCCGATCGGCGAGCCGTTGGCGAGGTTGCCGCACAGCGTCCCGGCGTTGCGCACCGGCGGCGAGGCAAAGCGCTCGGCCAGCTCGGCGAAGGCCGGATAGCGGGCGCACAAGGCCGCCCAGGCGGCGGCCAGCGTGACGCCGGCGCCGATCGTCAGCGCCTCGCCGTCGTCGTCGATGCGGCGCAGCGCGGCGACCTCGCCGAGATAGATCAGCGGCGGCAGCTCGCGCAGCTGCTTGGTCACCCACAGGCCGATGTCGGTGCCGCCGGCCAGCAGCAGCGCGTCCGGCTGCAGCAGCAGCCGCGTCGCCAGCTGTTCGAGCGTG
>CBINNP010000160.1:0-8184 GCA_966252075.1 uncultured Solimonas sp. | reverse complement strand
TGACGGCATACAGCCAGAAGCGCCGCATCGCTTCCGGGCTGCCGTTGATGACTGACAAGCCCTGGAAGTAATACCAGGCCACAGCGCTCGGCAGCAGAATCAACAGCCCCAGGCGCGCCACACGATCGTGCCGCAGCTCAGCCAGGCCCGCTCGCATTTCCGGAGCCATATTCAGGCAAAAAACGAGCATGAGCAGAGTGGTCATGCCGTCGACGCCCCAGCCGAAGTTATTCCATCTCATGGAGGCGACCACCGGCCAGCTCGCGAGCACAAGTAACCAGCCACCTGCTAGCTGATGGCGAACCGAAATCTTCATGGGAGGTTCCAGCGCTGCGATAAAAGAACCGGAGTGTCGCCCTCTTGTCGGGGACTTTGAGAGCCAGAGCACATCCGCCGCCGAAGAGTAGCAAGGAGTGTGCTCTGCGTCGCGGTTATCCCAACCAGTGAAATTGATATTCGCCTTGCACGGACGTCCGTGTGACCGTTGGGGGATTCATCATGATGAAACTCGTCAGAGGAGCAACGATTGCTCTTGCCTTGGCCCTTTCCATCCCGGCATTTGCTGCCACCGACATCAACACCGCCGACCAGAAAGCCTTGGAGAAGTTGCCCGGCATCGGGCCAGCCAAAGCCAAGGCAATCATTGCCGGCAGGCCGTACAAGAGCAAGGAAGATCTCAAGAAGATCGATGGCATCGGCGACAAGACCTACAAGTCACTGGAGGCAGAAGTGACCGTCGGGGCGGCGGCCAAGCCGGCGAAGTGATCCACGCATGCATCGATGCCATTGAACGGGCGGATCTTCCGCCCGTTTTCGTTTCTGTGGCATGAGGCCGGCACAATAGACGGATGAAGCATGTGCTCATCCTCTACAGCAGCCAGACCGGCCATACGGAGGCGTTGTGCCGCGCGGCCGAGGCGGGCGCCGCGAGCCAGGCCAACGATGTGGAGACGCGCTTCAAGCGCGCGGCGGATGCCGAACTCGACGACCTGCTGTGGGCCGACGGCCTGCTGATCGGCACACCGGAGAATTTCGGCTACATGGCCGGCGCCGTGAAGGACTTTCTGGACCGCACCTATTACCCCGCGCAGAACCGCACCACGGGCCTGCCGTACGCCTTGCTGGTCAGCGCCGGCAACGATGGGCGCGGCGCGGTGACGGCGATCGACAGGATCGCGATCGGCTACGGGTGGAAGCCGGTGGCGGAGCCGATCATCGTGCGCGGCGAAATTGTCGAAGCCGACCTGATGGCTTGCCGGGAACTGGGCGAGGCCTTTGCCACTGGCGTTGCGCTCGGGATGTTTTAAACACCTCGGTTATCTTTGCGCCCCTCACCCCAGCCCTCTCCTCGCAAGCGGGGAGAGGGAGATGAAAGCTCCCAAAAAACGCCCCCTCCCGTAGTGGGAGAGGGCGGTTGCTGGGACGCAATGGACTTATCGGCCGGTCACGCGGGGGCCGAAGTTGTAGCGAACACCCAGCTCAAAACGGTCATCGTCGCCACCTTGCACCGCAGCCTGGATGTCGAAGGCGTTAGTCAGCTGGTACAGCGCGTTGACGCGAACCGAGACCAGCTCTTCCGGGTCGATGTCGACGTAGCGCAGCTCCGGGTTCAGTTCCAGCCGCGTCTGAGGAATCACCCAGCGCACACCACCGCGAAGGCCGAAGCCGGTATCGCCGCCGCCGTCCGAATAGTTGACGTCTTCGATCGACGCACCGAGCACGAGGTCGAAGTCATTGTTGATCGGCGTGTGGAACAGCGCACCGGCGCTCAGCTGGTCGAAGTCTTCAACGGTGGCGTACTCGGCGAAGATCGCCACCGGCCGCGCGACGTCGAAGGAGCCGAGCAGGCGGATGCCGTCTTCGTCACCACGCTGGTCGCGGTGGACCCAGCCGCCTTCCACGTAGTTGTAGTTGTGCGCCTGGACCAGGGCCGGTACCAGCATCAGCGCTGCAGCCGCAGCGCCAATCTTCAGCGGGCGAAAGGTTTGGGTGGGGGACTTCATCGCAACACTCCTTGTGTGCTTCGTTATTGTCGAGTGGCCGCGAGCTTGCGCAGTGCCGGCTTGATCGAGGCTGAACCAGATCAGTGCGCACCGACGATGTCATGCACGAACGCCGGACAAGCATCCTGCGCCGGCAATTGCAGTGCGGTCTGTCGCAACGCGGTAGCGTAGTGCTGCTGCGGATCCAACTGCGCTGCGCGCCGCAGGTCGACATGGGCCAGCGTGCTGCAGCCCAGCTTGCCGAGCAGGTCCGCGCGATTGTTGCGAACCGCCACGCCGTCCTGCAGCGCCACCGCGCGGCCGTAGGACACCAGTGCATCGGCCCATCGCTGCTGCAACGCCTGCACATTGCCATTGGCGATCCACGCCGCCGCAGACTGCGGCCAGCGCTGCACGGCAGCCGCGTAGGCGGACTGCGCCTGATCGAACTGGCGCAAGGATTCGAACGGCGCCACCGCGCTCAGCCAGGCGCGCTCCGAGACAGAGCGCGGAATCCGGTCCGTCGGCACCACCATCACGCCCCAGCGCTTGGCGCGGGCCCAGGCGGCATCGAACCGCGCCGCGCGCATCGTCGCGCGGCGTTCGCTACCGGAGCGCAGGATGAAGCGCGCGGCGTCCGGCTCGTAGCCGACCACCACCGCGTAGTGCCACACCGGCAGCCAGGAAAAACCCAGATTGAGCAGCACCAGCACCGGCTGGCCCTCACGCAGACCGGCGATCAGCGCCGGCAACTGCGGCTCTACCGCGACCGCGGCGCGTTGATGCCGCCGTGCCGCCGCCACCAGCTCCGCCTGCAGACTGCCTTGGCGGCCGGGCAGATAGACAGCGGGCACCAGTTGGTCTGGCGTGACCGTGACGCCGCTGGCACCGAGGCTGGTGGCCAGGGCCGCCGGACCACACTGGTATTCGCGCTGCGGAAAGAAGGGCGTCTGGCTCAGCTCGACCGCCGCCCCCTCGCGCAAGGCCGGCGACGAAGGCAGGCTGGCGCAGCCGGCGGCCATGCCGGCCGCCAGCATCAACGCGACAAACGCGTTCCGGCTCAGATGCGGTTGAAAATGTTGATGACGCCGACCAGTTCCAGGATCAGCAGCACCACGAAGACGATGCCGACCACCGCCAGCGCACCGGCACCGGCCGGCTGGTCGCGGATACTGTCGGCGAGCTGGCGCAGTTCCTGGTCACTGAGCGCGGCGACACGGGCCTGGGTCTGCAGCGGATCGACGCCGTAGCGCTCGAGCTCTGCGCTTACCGCTTCACGCGCCATGAAGGCGTTGATCGTGCTCAGGTCGTCGGCGCGCGAGGCGCTGCTCAGCATCTGTTCCGTGCCGATCATGCCGGCGCGCAGCGGCGCCGGCGCCGAGGCCAGCACCACACCCACACTCAGCATTCCCAGCAGCGCACCGCGGGCGAAAGTCTTCATCGTCGAGCTCCTTGCAATTGATCAGGTCGGACCGCGTGATGCGCCAGGCGCACAGGCTGACGCGTGGCACTGAACCTCTACTGAAAAAACCTCGTGAAGGATGATTGTGCCGCAGCACGGCGGCGCATGAAATTTGCAGCACAATAGCCGCCTTCCCGCTCGCCACCCCGACGTTCCATGCCCCGTAATCTGCAGCTGCGCCGTTCCCCCATTCATGGCAACGGCGTCTTTGCCGCCCGCGATCTTCCCGCCGGTTTCCGCGTCATCCAGTACAAGGGCGCACTGCGCACGCACGAGGACATCGACCAGGTCTATGGCGGCGATGCCGACTCCGGTCATACCTTCCTGTTCACGCTCAACGAGCAGTACGTGATCGACGGCAACGACCACGGCAACATCGCCCGCTGGATCAACACCAGTTGCGATCCGAACTGCGAGGCCGTGATCGTCGAAAACCCCAAGGGCAACCGCGCGCGCGACCGCATCTTCATCGAGACGCGCAGGGCCGTCCGCGCCGGCGAAGAACTCACCTACGACTACGGCATCACCCTGGACGAGCCGCATACGCCACGGCTGCGCAAGATCTGGGCGTGCCGCTGCGGAACCCGGAAATGTACGGGCACCATGCTGCGGCCCAAGCGCCGGAAGCCGGCCAGAAGCTGATCCATGCTGCGCCGCGTCAACGCTCGATCGCGCCGGTGGCCTTTCTGGAAAAAGTGACGGGCAAAGAAAAACCGCGGCGCCGGGCCGCGGTCTCTTGCCGGCGAAAACCGCCGAAGGAGCGTACAGGCTTAGAGCGGGCGGATCGCAGCCGCCTGCAAGCCCTTGGGGCCGCGGCGCACTTCGTACTGCACCTTCTGGCCTTCCTTCAGCGTTTTGAAGCCCGTGCCCTGGATCTCACGGAAGTGCGCAAAGAGATCTTCACCGCCGCCTTCCGGGGTGATGAAGCCGAACCCTTTCGCATCGTTGAACCACTTCACGGTGCCGGTCGAGACATTAGACATGCAACATTCCCTCTGACTTCGATTGATGAAAACGGGCTTACACCCAACTTATAAGTGCAAGAAGCGATCAAGAAACGTAGCCGGAGGTCGTAAACGCTCCGAGTTTTTAAGATGACCCGACACCGCGCCGGACCTTCTTGGACTTGAAGCAACTGCGAAATCGACTGTACACGGTTCCAGATTCGACGTCGAACACCTCTACCCCGGCCGCACCATAGCACCGTCCAAGGCGGTCCGCGAGGGGTTTGGTCTGGCCTACTGCTTGCTGACGGCGACGCTCAGATCCTCCTCGATTTCGCCCTCCGCGTCGCTGCCCAGCGAGGCATAGATCCGCGCCGTGCCAGTCAAGTTTTTCGGCACCAGCAAACCGCCGTCGATACCCGTGTTGGTGACCGTCAGCAGATCGCTGTCTTCGGTGGTCCAGCTGACATGGCGCGTCACCGGACGCTCGATGCCATCGCTGAAGCCGGCATAGGCTTCAACCTGTCCGAGATTGGGGAATCGCAGCTGCGCATTGCGCGCCAGCAGCCTCAAACTGGTGGCCTCGGTGTCGGCGAACAGATACGGCCGGCTCAGCACGCTCACATTCAATCCTGACGGGTCGTAGTCGAACGACAACTGCACGGTCTTGTTCTTCTGCAGGCCGCTGACCAGCACGTAGTCGTTGAGTTCCAGATACGTGCAGGGCGCCGTCAGCGCCAGCGCCGCGCAGGTGTCGGCATCGTCGGCGCTCTGCACTTGCCCGAGCGTGGTGCTGGCCTCGGCGATGTCCGGCGCATAGCCGCTGGCGGTCTCGATATTGACCTGCGCCGACAGATTCTGCGGTGGCGCGCTGGCGTCGTCGAAGACGGCATTGACGCGGATGCGGTCGCCCAGCACCAGGGGTACCGCGGCGCTCTCCGGCTGCTCGTAGTGCAACTGCAGCGCCACCGGCCGGCTCAGGCGCAGCTCGCGGCTGATGCTGCGCTCGCAGGCGTACAGCCGTGCCTCGACGGTGAACGGCGTCTCCAGGGGATTGGCATGTGCCTGCACGGTCGAGTACGAGGCAATCTCGGCTGCCGATGAATTGCTCGGCACCAGCCAGGTGGCGCTGTCGGTGAAATCCTGCTCCAGACGGTCCGACTTCGGGCGGATATAAAGCCGGAAGTTGGTCTGCGAATCCGGCGCCATCCGCGTCAGCGCCGGCGAGATCCGCATGCTGGCGATCGCATCGGCGCTGACGCTGAAGCTCGCGTACATGCCGGCGTAGTCGGCGCGGATGATGGCGTCGCCGGTCGTGCGGGCGACGACGGTGCCGGCGGGGAAATAGTCTCCCGACCCCGGCGCCGTCTCGATCTCGCCATTGCTGACGTCGATCACGCCCGGCTTGCTGCTGGTCCAGATCACCCGCGCGGTGACGTCGTGCTCGCCGGCGCTGCCGCCGGTGAAGGTGGCGATCGCGTTGAGCTGCGTCGCCGCGCACTCCACCGTCTGCAGTTCCGAGGTGCTGTCGCCGGACTGGATGCGCACCGCCACCGGGCCGCCGCCGTCGCCGGTCGGATCGACGCCGTTGCAGGCGACGAGCAGCGACAGCAGACCCAGCGCAGCGCCGGTGACGACGCCGCGAGTCCATGCCCCCGCCTTCACGGCGCGAACAGCAGGACGCGGTTGTTGCTGCGGTCCGTCACGTACAGCACGCCGGCGGCGACATGCACGCCGCTGGGGCCGTTGAGCGTCTGCTCGGTCGGATTGTCGTCCTTGACGCTATCCTGATCCTCGTCGTTGGCGGTCGCGGCGGTGAAGCTGTCGCTGTCCTGGCCGTAGACATAGCTGGCGCTCGCATTGTTGGCGATCGGCAGCGAGTCGAAGCGCAGCACGCGGTTGTTGCCCTGATCGGCGATGTAGAACGCCGAGCCGTCGGAGGCGATGCCGAACGGCGAGCGCAGGGTCGAAGCGGAGGTGCCGGCGGTCGAGCGCGAGAAATCGGTCTGGCCGATCACGTAGGTCGCCGAAGCACCGATGTCCTGCGGAAAGTTGGACCAGTACAGCACGCGGTTGTTGCTGGTATCGGAGACCAGCAGCTTGTAGCCATCGCTCCACAGCGAGGACGGGTTGTACAGCGAGTACTCCTCGTCGTCGTGGACGCTGGTGGTGAAGCCGGTCTGGCCGAGCACCAGATCGGCGGCAGCCCCGTTGCTGCCGGCCGCCGGCACCTCGTCCCAGATCAGCACCCGGTTGTTGTTGCGATCGGCAACCAGCAACTGGTTGCCGGCGATGATCGCCGCCGTCGGGTAGTTCAGGCCGGTCTGCGTGGTGGCCGACAGGCGCGTCGTGAAGCTGGTCTGGCCCACCACCACGTCCGCCGGCTGGCCATTGCCGGTCGGCAGCGTCTTCCAGATCAACACGCGGTTGTTCTGCGAATCGGCGACCACCAGCTGGTTGTCGCTGCTGATGAATACCGACACCGGCGCCGACAGGCCGCTGGCCGTGGTCGCGCTGTCCTTGCCGCTGAAGTCGGACTGGCCGAGCACGAAGTCGGCATTGGCGCCGTTGCCCGACGGGATGCTGTTGTAGCCGAGCACGCGGTTGTTGGCGGTATCGGCGATGAACATCACGCTGCCATTGCTGGCGACATTGCCGAGCGGGCTGTTGAGCGTGGCCGCTGAGGCGCTGGTCGAACCGCCGTTGGAGGAACTGGCCGTGAAGCTGGATTGGCCGATGACGGTGAACGCCGATTCCAGGCTGGTGTCGTCGCTGTCTTCGCTGCTGCCGCAGGCAGCCAGCAAGCTGAGTGTCAGCGCGGCGAGGACTTGGCGCGGCGCGCAGCGGCGCGCGACACCGGGAACGGCGGGACGAACGGACATGAATGCTCCTCGAAAAGCGCGAAATGGGCCCACGCAAGGCGTGGCCCTGCATCGTGCCGAGGAGCGCCGCAGGGCTCTGAAACAGTGTGTTTGCAGTTGTAACGAGGCGGGCGAAAAGCCGCAGTGGCGGCTACCGCGGCAGCCGCAGTTCGATCGCGAACGGCTGCGTGTCGCTGCGCGCGCGCACGTGCAGCGTGGCGCCGTGACGATCGGCAACGCGCTGGACGATCGCCAGCCCCAGGCCGGCGCCGCCCGGATGGCGGGCGCGTGCGCCCTGCGCGAACGGCGCGCACAGCCGTTCCCACTGCGCCGGCTCGATGCCGGCGCCGCCATCCTCCACGCTCAGTACCAGCGCGTCGGCTTCATGCCAGGTGCGCAGCGTCACCGGCGGCGCGCCGTGCGCGCGGGCGTTATCGAGCAGATTGCGGATCAGCCGCAGCATCGATTGCCGGCGCATCGGCGCCGCGATGCTGGCAGCGAGATCGAGCTGTACCTCGTCATCGTCGCGGATCGCGCTGCAAACCAGTTCGTCGAGCACTTCCTGGGTCAGCGGTTCATCCTGGCCGTCGCGCACGTAGTCGATGCACTGGCCGATGATGTGGTCGATCTCGCGCACGTCGCGCAGCACCGGCTGCCAGTCCTCGCCGGGCCGCGCGCGCAGTTCGATCGCCGCCTGGATCCGCGCCAGCGGCGAGCGCAGGTCGTGCGACATGCCGGCCAGCATCAGCTCGCGTTCCTGCGTGCCGGCGCGCAACTGCTTGGCCAGCCGGTGCAGGGCGCGGCCGATCTGCCGCAGCTCGCTCGGCGCGGCCATGCCGCCGGCAGCCGGCACGGCGCCGTGCTCGATGTACTCGATCGCCGTCAGCAGGCCGCGGATCGGCCAGCGCAGCACCACAGTGAAGATCAGCACGGCG
>CBINNP010000159.1:0-8190 GCA_966252075.1 uncultured Solimonas sp. | reverse complement strand
CCAGCACCGCACCGTCGGGCAGCGCTAACGGATTGCGGTAGTTCGACGAATGCAGCTGCAGCACCTCGTCCGGCAGCTTCTCGGCGGCGCGTGGGATCGTCGGCGTGTGGTAGCCGCCGGTGGCGACGACCACCTGCTGCGCGACATAGTCACCGGCGCTGGTCTTCAGCTCGAAGCCGCCGGCGGCCAGCGGCCGCAGCCGCTGCACCGTCACGCCTTCGAGCACCGGCGGCGCGAACGAGGCCACATAGGCATCGAGATAGTCGACGATCTGGTCCTTGAGCATGAAGCCGTGCGGATCGGGCCCGGCGTACGGAAAGCCCGGCAGCCGGCACTGCCAGTTCGGCGTCACCAGACAGAACGAATCCCAGCGCGCCTCGCGCCACTCGTGGGCGATGCGCTTGCGCTCGAACACCAGGTGCTCGATGCGGCGCTGCTTCAGGTGCCAGCTGATCGACAGCCCGGCCTGGCCGCCGCCGATCACCGCGACCGGCAGATAGCGGGTGCCGCCTTCGAGCGCGGCGACGTGGGTGCTGCGGTTCATCGGGTTCTCCATCTCAATCGAAGGCCTCGACGACGACGGTCGCCTCAGGCTGGTGGTGGAACTGCGCGGCACGCTGCTCGATCGCGGCGATCTGCGCGTACGCCTGGCCGCAGCCGAAGCCGTATTTCTCGGCGACGCGCCGGCTGGCGTGTTCGAGCGCGGCGCGGCTGGCCTGCACGAACTCGGCGAGCGGGTACGGATGCGCCAGACGCAGGCGCTCGCGGATCGACGACGACGGCGAGTAGCAGAGGCTGGTGCTCTGGTCCGGCCAGCGCACGCGGAAACGGGTTTCAGGCACGGCGCAGCTCCGCAGTGGCGGTCGCAGGGCCGCAGCCGGTCAGCGGCTCGCGGCGGAAGTCCCAGGCGCGGCGCTGCTCGCCGGCCCAGCCGAGCTCCAGCGTGCGCGTGTCGCTGCACTCGCCGATCACCGCAGCGGCGAGATCGCGCGCAGCGAAGCGCGCCAGTACCGCGGCGACGTGTTGCGGCGGCACCGCCAGCAGATAGCCGTAGCTCGGAAAGGTTTCCAGCAGCCAGCGCAGCGGCGGCACGCCCTGCGGCATCGGGATCTCGTCGACGTCGACGCTGGCGCCGACGCCCGAGCATTCGAGCAGCATCATCAGGGTGCCGAGCACACCGGCCTGGCTGACGTCCTTGGCGGCGCGGCACCAGCCGTCCTCCGCCAGCCGCGGCAGCAGCTCCAGATCGCCGCGCAGCCGCGCCGGCGCAGTGCCGGTGGCGGCGTTCCAGTGCGCGTACGGCGCGCGGTAGGCGCCGCGCAGGTCGGTAACGCTGAGCAGCACGTCGCCGGGCCGCGCATCGAAACTCGTCAGCAGCCGCTGCGCGCGGCCGAGAATCGCCACCGCCAGCTGCTCCTGCGACGAGCGCGCATTGCTGTGGCCGCCGACGATCGGCACGCCGTAGGCTTTAGATGCCGCCGCCATGCCGGCCAGCACCTGCTGCTGCGCGGCGGCATCGCCGCTCCAGCTGGCGTCGACCGCCGCCAGCGGTCGGCCGCCCATCGCGTAGACATCGGAGACGTTGACCATCACGCCGCACCAGCCGGCGAACCAGGGATCGCGGGCGACGAATTCGTTGATGAAGCCTTCGATCGCCAGCAGCAGAAAGCCGTCGCCGTCCGGGATCGCTGCACAGTCGTCGCCGACCGGCACCGCTGCCTGCGGATCGGCGATGCCGAGCCGGGCAACGACCTCGGCGATGTCGCGTTTGGCGGCGAGGCCGCGGCTGGCGTGCAGCGCGGGAATCAGGGCGTCGAGCATCAGGCGGCCCGCCGCTGCTGGGTGTAGAAGCCGATCTCGTCGGCGTGGCGCGGCGGATAATGATCCAGCTGCGCCTCCATCAGCACGTGCGGCCGGCCCTGCACCTCGATCGCCTGCAGGCTGCTCCAGTGCAGGCGCTCGAACAGCTTGACGTTCTGCACCTGCACCTGGGCGATGAAGCGTGTGCAGCTGCGCGCGTGGGCGGTGCAGACGGCGTGGCGGATCAGTTCGCTGCCGAGCCAGGCACTGCGCCGGTAGTCCGGGTGCACGGCCAGCCGCGAACCGGCCCACAGCGCCGGCTGCGCCGCATCGGGCTGCAGGATGCGCACGGTACCGACCACGCGCTCGCCGATGCCGGCGACGCAGGCGATCGCCGCGATCGGCAGCGCGCGGGCATCGAGCGCATCGGCGTCGTCGGCGTCGAAGATGCGCTGCTCGTCGCAGAACACCGCGCGGCGCAGCTCGGCGCAGGACTGGCGCTCCCAGTCGGCGGCTACATGCTTGATGCGGAATTCGCCGGGGATGAAAGCCTGGGGCGGGAGCATCATGCGACGTCCCTCACCCCGGCCCCTCTCCCGCAAGCGGGAGAGGGAGTTGGCGCGGCCTTCGAGCCCCTCTCCCGCTCGCGGGAGAGGGGTTGGGGTGAGGGCGCGGCATCCGTCTCATACGCCGACAGCGACGAGCACGCGCCGCACTTGCCGCAGCCGGCCTTGATGTCGCGCGAGCGCAGGCCGCCGTCGACCAGCAGGCGGCCGAGCGCTTCGAGCAGGCCGTGCATGAACGCTGGTTCCGGTGGCGCCAGATCCGCCAGCGGCGTGCCACCGATCGGCACGAAGGGCACCACGAACGGATAGACGCCGAGTTCGATCAGCGTGGCGCTGATGTCGAGGATCGCCTCGCGCGTGTCGCCGAGGCCGGCGAGGATGTAGGTGCTGACCTGGCCGCGGCCGAACACCGCGACGGCGTCGCGGAAGGCCTGCAGGTATTGCGCGATCGTCACCTCCGCCTTGCCCGGCATGATGCGCGCGCGCACCTCCGGCGTGACCGCTTCCAGATGCATGCCGAGCGTGTCGATGCCGGCCTCGCGCATCCGCGTGAACCACACCGGATCGTCCGGCGGCTCGCACTGGCCCTGGATCGGCAGGCCCGGCACCGCGGCTTTCACCGCGGCGGCGCTCTCGCAGAGGATCGCCGCACCGCGGTCGGTGAAGTTGGGCGTGCCGGTGGTCATCACCATGTGCCGGATGCCGTCGAGTTCGACCGCGGCGCGGGCGACTTCGGCGAGCTGTTCCGGCGTCTTGCGGTTGATCGTGCGGCCGGCCGCGAGCGACTCGCCGATCGCGCAGAACTGGCACGACGTGCTGCGCCGTCCGTAGCGGATGCAGGTCTGCAGAACCGTGGTCGCCAGCACATCGCTGCCGTGCAGCTGCGCGATCTGTCCGTACGGCACGCCGTCGGCCGTGCGCAGGCCGTAGAAGCGCGGGCTCTTCGGAAAGCTCAGTTGCGCGATCGGCACGCCGCGGAAGCGCAGCGCGGCGCCACGGTCGGTCTGCGCGTCGTAGATCGAGAACGGCGAGCTCGCCGCGCCCTGCGTATGCACCGGCACCATGATCGTCACGCCGTCGATCGTCACCGCCTTGTGATCGGACGGCCCGGCACCGCCGCGCCGGCTCGGCGCACCGGCCTGCAGCTCAGCCAGCCGCAAGCCTTGCGACTGCAGCGCGGTCATCAACTGCGGGTTGCCCGGCGGGCTGTTCTTGATGGGAAGACTCATCGGCAACACTCCTGCCGGCGCCAGGCGCGGCAACGGAAAGCTCTGGAGAGAAATGGGCGTACTGCGTCTGTCGCGCGTCGATCCGCAGCGACAGCAGCTCCGGCCGCGCGTAGTGGCCGACCGAATCCATCATCCGCTTGCGCTTGTCGATCAGCGCGAAGTCCAGCTCGGCCACGATCATTCCCTCGCCTTCGCGCAGCGGCTCGACGAGGTGCTTGCCTTCCGGCGAGATGATCGAGGTGTAGCAACCGCCGCGCATCGCCTTCTGCAGCTGCGGATCGCTGCTGATCGCGGCGATCTGCGATTCCTCCAGCCAGGCGGTGGCATTGACCACGAAGCAGCCGGATTCGAGGGCGTGATTGCGCATCGAGATCTCCATCTGCTCGGCAAAGATCGGCCCGACCAGCGAGCCGGGAAACTGCGCGCAGTGGATCTGTTCGTGCTGCGTCATCAGCGCGTAGCGCGCCAGCGGGTTGTAGTGCTCCCAGCAGGCCAGCGCGCCAACGCGGCCGGCGGCGGTATCGACGACCTTGAGTCCGCTGCCGTCGCCCTGCCCCCAGACCATGCGCTCGTGGTAGGTCGGCGTGATCTTGCGGCGCTTGAGCAGCAGCGCGCCGTCGGCGTCGAAGATCAGCTGCGCGTTGTACAGCGTGCCGTGGTCGCGCTCGTTGACGCCGAGCACGACCACGACGCCGTGCCGCCGCGCCGCCGCCGATACCGCGTCCGTCACCGGCCCGGGCACCGTCACCGCCTGCTCGTAGAGCTTCAGGTGTTCGGCGCCCATCGTCACCGCCGGCGTGATGAACGAAAAGTACGGGTAGTACGGCACCACCGTTTCCGGAAACACGATCAGCTGCGCGCCGGCGCGCGCGGCGGCGGCGATCGCCTCGCAAACCTTGGCGGTGGTGCCCTCGCGGCTGCCCCGCCCGGGCGCTTGCTGGGCCGCCGCGACCTTGACCAGACGCGATGACATGGCGGTGCTCAGACCGTCCACGTATGGATCATGAAAGCGTTGTCGTTGCGATGGATCAGGATCAGATCCAGCACATCGAGCGGATTGATCGGGCGGATGCCGGGGATCAGCGAGGGCTCGCCGTGGCCGTATAGCGCCTGCAGTGCGAAGCGGCAGGCGTAGACCTTGCCACCCTCGGCCATGAAGGCCGTGAGCTGGTTGGTGAAGTTCTGGTGGCCAGGGAAGGCCTCGTCACCAATGGTCGGGAAACCGCGCTGGATGCCCAGCGTGACGCCGGGCCCGTAGAGCAGGATCGAGGTCTCGAAGCCCTTACGCTGCAGGCGCTTGCCCTGCAGCATGTTGACCAGACCGATCGAGCCTTCGAAGGCGACCGTGTGGAAGGTGATGAGCGCCTTCTCGCCGGGCTTGGCTTTGACGTCCTCGAAAACCTTCTCCTCGTAGTCGACGAAGAAATCACCCTTCTTGTGCGCGGGGGCGGTAACGGCTGGCATGTAGCGATCTCCTTGGCTTTGCGATGCCGCCAGGGCGGCGGACGCCAGGAATATCGCAACCGATGTGCCACTTGTTGCATCAAATTTGCGATCGTGATGCAATCAATTAGAGACAATTCTGTAAGCGCTGAAAATTTTCCTTTTACACCGACCTGCCCAAGTCAAAAAAAGCCGCTGCAGCAAGCGTTTTCACGGCCGCCAAAAGCGTGCGCGAGCGCGTTTGCGGTGCAGGGAAACGACAAGACGGCGCACGAAAATACGATCAATGTCCAATCATTCCAGACGCTGGGCCGCGGCCGTGCAGCGCAGCGACAAGCCGGCTTACCTGGCGATTGCCGATGCGATCGCCGAAGACATCCAGACCGGCCAGCTGGTCGCGAATCAGAAGCTGCCGACGCTGCGCAAGCTGGCGGTCGAGCTCGATCTCAATTTCACGACGGTGGCGCGCGGCTATGCCGAGGCGCAGCGTCGCGGCCTGATCGACGCGCAGCCCGGCCGCGGCACGGTGGTCAAGGAGCTGATCAGCAGCCAGCCGGTGCGCCGTGCGCGCAGCGGCAGCCTGATCGACATGACCATGAACATGCCGCCGGAGCCGCAGGATCGCGCGCTGCTGCAGCGGCTGCGTCAGGGCTTCGCCGGCATCGCCGATCTGGACCCCTTTGAGCTGCTGCGCTACCACGAGTTCGGCGGCTCCGCGGCCGATCGCGAGGCCGGCGCGCTGTGGCTGGCGCCGCGGGTGCCGAACCTGGGGCCGCAGCGGCTGCTGGTCTGCCCGGGCGTGCAGTCGGCGCTGCTGGCGCTGTTCGCGGTACTGGCGCGGCCGGGCGATGCCATCGCCTGCGAGGCCGTGACCTACCCCGGCATCAAGGGCCTGGCGACCCAGCTCGGCATCCGCCTCGCCGGTTTGCCGATCGACGATGAGGGGCTCGATCCGGAGGCCTTTGCCGCGCTGTGCGCAGCGGATCTGCCCAAGGCGCTGTACTGCAATCCGGTGTTCAACAACCCGACGACGGCAACGATGTCGCTGCGGCGCCGCGAGGCGATCGTCGAGATCGCGCGCCGCTACAGCGTGCCGATCATCGAGGATGACGCCTACGGCTTCCTGCCGGCGCAGCCGCTGCCGACGCTGTCGGCGCTGGCGCCGGAACTGGGTTTTTACGTCACCGGCCTGGCCAAGCACCTCGGCGCCGGCCTGCGCATCGCCTACCTGGCAACGCCCAACGTCCGCTATGCGGCCCGGCTGGCGGCGACGCTGCGCACCACCGCCGTCATGACGCCGCCGATCTCCTGCGTGCTGGCAAGCCGCTGGATTAACGATGGCACGGTGGAAGCGGCCACCGCGGCGATCCGCGAGGAATCACGCGTCCGCCAGGCGCTGGCCGCGCGCATCCTGCGCCGCGCCCGCTTCGCCGCCCAGGACGAGGCCTTTCACCTGTGGCTGGCGGTGCCGGAACCGTGGAACCGCATCGAGTTCGCCGCGCACCTGCGCGCGCATGGAGTCGGCGTCGTCATCGCCGACACCTTCACCGTCAGCGGTGCGCCGCCGGAGGCGGTGCGTGTCTGCCTCGGCGGCAGCGGCACGCGCGAGGACTGCCAGCATTCCCTGGAGTTGATCGAGGATGCGATCGAGCAGGTGCCAGAGCTGGCGTCACGGGTGATGTAGGGAAATACTACTGTTTCAGTAGCGATGTGCGCCGGACCACCAGGGCTTCAGCGCATCGGCGGCCGGCAGGTATTCGTGACCCAGCGCCTCGGCGACCGCCTTGTGGGTGATGCGGCCGTGGTGGACGTTGAGCCCCTCGCGCAGATTCGGATCGTCGAGCAGCGCCTGCTGCCAACCCTTGTCGGCGAGCGCCAGCACGAACGGCAGGGTGGCGTTGGTCAGCGCGTAAGTCGATGTGTGCGCAACGCCGCCCGGCATGTTGGCGACGCAGTAGTGGACGATGCCGTCGACGACGTAGGTCGGCTTCTGGTGGGTGGTCGGCTTCGAGGTCTCGAAGCAGCCGCCCTGGTCGATCGCAACGTCGACGATCACCGTGCCGGGCTTCATCGAACCGAGCATCGGCCGCGTCACCAGCCGCGGCGCCGCCGCACCGGGCACCAGCACCGCGCCGATCAGCAGATCGGCGCCGGCGATGCTGCGCTCGACTGCATCGACCGTCGAGTACAGCGTGCTCAGGCGCCCGTCGAACACGGTATCGAGCCAGTTCAGCCGCGCCAGCGAGCGATCCAGCAGCGTCACCCGCGCGCCCATGCCGACGGCGATCTTGGCGGCGTTGTAGCCGACCACGCCGCCTCCGATGACCACCACCTCGGCCGCCGGCACGCCGGGCACGCCGCCCAGCAGCACGCCGGTACCGCCCTGCGCTTTCTCCATGGCATGCGCACCGGCCTGGATCGACATGCGTCCGGCCACTTCGCTCATCGGCGCCAGCAGCGGCAGGCCACCGCGGCCATCGCTGACGGTCTCGTAGGCGATCGCCACGCAGCCGGAGGCCAGCAGCGCCTGTGCCTGCTGCGGGTCGGGCGCCAGATGCAGATAGGTGAACAGCAGCTGGCCTTCGCGCAGCATCGCGCACTCGGCGGGCTGCGGCTCCTTGACCTTGACGATCATCTCGCTGCGCGCGAAGACCTCGGCGGCGCTGACAGCGATCTCGGCGCCGGCGCGCCGGTAGGCTTCGTCATCGACGCCGATGCCGAGGCCGGCGCCGGATTCGATCAGCAGCTCATGCCCATGCGCCTTCAGCTCGCGCACGCCGGCCGGCGTCAGGCCGACGCGGTACTCGTGATTCTTGATCTCCGTGGGCGTGCCGATGCGCATCTCGGGCTCCGATATGCCAGCCGATTATTCCACGCGCCTGCCAGGCTGCCGTCCCCGGGATTTCTCCCAGGCAGTGCGGACCGCCGTCGCTACTGCGGGGGCGCCTGCGGCGCGATCTCCCCTGATGGCAGCGTCTGCGCGGGACCGGCGATGCCGCCGTCTTCCTGTACTGGCGCAGGCGGCGGCGCCGCGGAGAAGCGCGGATCCTTGGACAGGTCGTATGGCAAGGGCTCGCTGGGCGGTGCCGCGCGGCGTGGCGGCGTCTGTGCCGGCGGGCTGGTCGGCGGCGGCGAGATGGTGACCGGCGTTG
>CBINNP010000158.1:0-8336 GCA_966252075.1 uncultured Solimonas sp. | reverse complement strand
GTGCAAAGCCCGGCGCTGCGCCTGATCTGCGAGCGCGAGGAAGAGATCAAGGCCTTCGTGCCGCGCGAGTACTGGACGCTGGAGGCCGACGTCGAGAAGGGCACTCAGCCGTTCACCGCCAAGCTGGTCGAATTCGGCGGCCGCAAGGTCGAGCAGTTCACGCTGACCAACGTGATGGGCGCGATGGCCGCCAAGGCTGCCGTGCAGAAGGCCGCGCAGGGCGAGCTGCTGGTTGCCGCCGTCGACAAGAAGCAGCGCCGCCGCAATCCGGCGCCGCCGTTCACCACCTCGACGCTGCAGCAGGAAGCCAACCGCAAGCTCGGCTTTGCCGCCAGCCGCACGATGCGTGCGGCGCAGCAGCTTTATGAAGGTATCGACATCGGCGGCGAGACCGTCGGCCTGATCACCTACATGCGTACCGACTCGGTCAACCTCGCGCAGGACGCGCTGGCCGACATCCGCACGGTCATTCCGCAGCAGTTCGGCGCCAAGGCCTTGCCGCCGGAGCCGCGCTACTACAAAACCAAGAGCAAGAACGCCCAGGAAGCGCACGAGGCGGTGCGCCCGACGTCGGCGGCGCGCCTGCCCAGGGAAGTCGCCAAGTATCTCGCGCCGGATCAGGCCAAGCTCTACGAGCTGATCTGGAAGCGCACCATCGCCAGCCAGATGGAGCAGGCGGTCTACGACACGGTCAGCGCCGAGCTGCGCGCCGGCAGCGACCATGCTTTCCGCGCCAGCGGCTCGACGCTGATCGAGCCCGGCTTCATCGCCGCCTACACGCAGAGCTTCGACACGCCGTCCGGCAAGGAAGACGACGACGACGACAAGCGCCTGCCGCCGCTGGAAGTCGGCGAGCGCGTCAAGCTCAAGGATCTGGTCGCCGACCAGCACTTCACCGAGCCGCCGCCGCGCTTCACCGAAGCCAGCCTGGTCAAGACCCTGGAGGAATACGACATCGGCCGGCCGTCGACGTACGCCTCGATCATCTCGACGCTGCTGGCGCGCGACTACGTGCGCCTCGACGGCAAGGCCTTCAACCCTACCGACGTCGGCATGATCGTCAACAAGTTCCTGACCGATCACTTCACCCGCTACGTCGACTACGAATTCACCGCGCACCTCGAAGACGATCTCGACGCGGTGTCGCGCGGCGAACAGCAGTGGAAGCCGTTGCTCGCCAAGTTCTGGGGCGACTTCAAGCCGACCGTCGACTCGAAGATGGAGCTGTCGCGCATGGAGGTGTCCGAGGCGCGGCAGATCGGCACCGATCCGGTCTCCGGCAAGCCGGTATCGGCACGGCTCGGCAAGTACGGTCCGTTCGTGCAGATCGGCAGCAAGGACGACGCCGAGAAGCCGCGCTATGCCAGCCTGCGCGCCAACCAGCGCATCGACACCATCACGCTCGACGACGCGCTGGCGCTGTTCCAGCTGCCGCGCCAGCTGGGCACCTTGCCCAACGGCGAGGAGGTCAGCGTCAACATCGGCCGCTTCGGCCCGTACGTGCGGCACGGCGGGAGCTTCGTCTCGCTGAAGAAGGACGACGACCCGTACACCATCGAACTGCCGCGCGCGGTCGAGCTGATCGAGCAGAAGGCGGCAGCGCTCGACGCGGCGACGATCAAGAGTTTCGACGGCACCGGCATTCGCATCATCAAGGGCCGCTTCGGTCCGTACATCAGCGACGGCGCCCGTCGTGCGCCAGTGCCGCGCGGCCGCGAGGCCGAGTCGCTGAGCGTGTTCGAGTGCGAGGCGTATCTGGCCGAGGCGGCGTCGGCGCCGAAGAAGGGCGCCAAGAAAGCGACCAAGAAGACCGCCAAGGCGGCCGACGGCGCTGCGCCGGCGAAGAAAGCGGTGAAGAAGGCCGTGAAGAAGGCGGCGGCCAGGAAAGCGCCAGCCAAGAAGGCGGCGAAGAAAACGACGGCCGAGCAATGACGCCAGCCGCAGCCGCTTCACCGATGGCCGAGCCGATGGACGTCGCGCCCTGGCATCTGCGCAAGGCGATCGATGCCCTCGAAGCCGGGGGGGTCATCGCCTGCCCGACGGAGGCGGTCTGGGGCCTGTCCTGCGACCCGCTCAACGAGCGCGCCTGCTCGCGCCTGCTCGCGCTCAAGCAGCGGCCCTGGGAAAAGGGCCTGATCCTGATCGCCGCCGATTTCGCGCAGCTGGAGCCGTTCGTGCAGATCCCGTCGAACAACGCGCTCAAGCGCGCGACGGCGACCTGGCCGGGTCCGGCCACCTGGATCTTTCCGGCCAGCGAGCTGACGCCGATGTGGATCAGCGGCGATCACGACGGCGTCGCGGTGCGCGTCAGCAGCCATCCGGTGGTGCGCGCGCTGAGCCGCCGCTTCGGCGGACCGCTGGTGTCGACCAGCGCCAACCCCGCCGGCCGCGAGCCGGCGCGCAGCAGCTTCGAGGTGCGCAAGTACTTCAAGAGCGGGCTCGACGCGATCGTGCCCGGCGCGCTCGGCGGCCTGGCCAAGCCGACCACGATCCGCGACGTCGCCACCGGCCACATCCTGCGCCGATGAACCAGGCTGCCAGCATCGTCGACAGCGCCGCGGTCGAGGCCTATCTGCGCGACCTGCAGCAGCGCATCTGCGCCGAGCTGGAGGCGATCGAGGGCGAGGGCGGCGCGCGCTTCCTGAGTGACGCCTGGCAAAAGCCTGCGGACAGTCCGCTGCAGGGCAGCGGCGAGACGCGCGTGCTCAGCGAAGGCCATGTGTTCGAGCGCGCCGGCGTGGCGTTCTCCGATGTGCGCGGCAAGCAGTTGCCGCCGTCGGCGACGCAGAACCGTCCGGAACTCGCCGGCCGTGGCTTCCGTGCGATGGGCGTATCGCTGGTGTTCCACCCGCGCAATCCCTACGTGCCGACCGTGCACGCCAACGTCCGCTTCTTCCTCGCCGAAGCTGCTGGCGCGGCACCGGTCTGGTGGTTCGGCGGCGGCTTCGACCTGACGCCGTACTACGGCTTCGACGAGGACGCGCGGCACTGGCACGCCACCGCGCGCGCCGCCTGCGAGGGCTTCGTCGATGCCGATGGCGCGCCCGCCCATCCCAGGCTCAAGAAGTGGTGCGACGACTACTTCTTCCTCAAGCACCGCAACGAGCCGCGCGGCATCGGCGGCCTGTTCTTCGACGACTGGCAGGTCGGCGGCTTCGCGCAGAGCTTCGCGCTGCAGCGCAGCGTCGGCGATCACTTCCTGCAGGCTTATTCGCCGATCGTCGCGCGCCGCCGCGATCTGGCGTACGGCGAGCGCGAGCGCGACTGGCAGCTGTACCGCCGTGGCCGCTATGTCGAGTTCAACCTGGTCTGGGACCGCGGCACGCTGTTCGGCCTGCAATCCGGCGGCCGCACCGAATCGATCCTGATGTCGATGCCGCCACTCGCCGCCTGGCAGTACGATCGCCAGCCTGCACCCGGTTCGCCGGAGGCAGCGCTGCACGAGCATTTCCTCAAGCCGCGCGACTGGTAGTCCGGCGGCTGTCGGCCGCCCGCGCCTGGGGTCCGCCGGCGGCGTGCATAATCGCCGCATGACGCTGACCGAACTCCGCTATCTGGTGAACCTCGACAAGGAGCGCCATTTCGGCCGTGCTGCCGAGCGTTCGTTCGTCTCGCAGCCGACGCTGTCGGTGGCGCTGAAGAAACTCGAAGACCAGCTCGGCGTCGTGCTGTTCGAGCGCAATCGCGGCGAGGCGCGGCCGACGCCGGTCGGCGAGCGCATCATCGAGCAGGCGCGCAAAGTGCTCAGCGAGGCGCGCCGCATCGAGGATCTGGCGCGCGAGGGCCACGATGAGCTGGCCGGTCCGCTGCGCTTCGGGGCGATCTACACGGTGGGTCCGTACCTGCTGCCCAGCCTCGTGCCGCTGATGCGCGAGCGCGTGCCGCAGATGCCTCTGGTGATCGAGGAAAACTTCACCGCGCGCCTGCTCGAACAGTTGCGCGACAACGAGATCGACGTGATCTGCGTGGCGCTGCCGATCGACCTCAACGGCCTGTCGGCGTGGCCGTTGTACGACGAGGACTTCGTCGTGCTGATGCCGCCCGACCACCATTGGGCGAACGAGGCGGCGATTCCGGCGCGCCAGCTCGCCGGCGAACCGCTGCTGCTGCTCGGTCCCGGCCACTGCTTCCGCGAGCAGGTGATCGAGGCCTGCCCCAAGTGCGTCGATCCCGACCGCGATGGGCCGCAGCCGCAGTCCGGCAGCTCGCTGGAGACGATCCGCCACATGGTGGTCGGCGGCCTCGGCATCACCGTGCTGCCGCGCTCCTCGGTCGAAAACCGCGCCGACGAGCGCTCGCGCCTGCTTGCCAAGCCCTTCGTGCCGCCGGCGCCGCATCGCCAGATCGCGCTGGTCTGGCGCAAGACCTTCCCGCGTCGCCAGGCGATCCAGCAGCTGCGCCAGGCGATTCTCGACTGCGGCGTGCGCGGCGTGCAGTTCCTGCCGGACGCCGCCGCGCTTGCCGACTAGCGCTGAACTCTGGCGCCATCCGCTGATCCGATACAGATGAACAACAACACCATCAAGACGAGGCTGATCGGTCTGCTGCTGCTCATCAGCCTGTGGCCGCTGGCAGCGGCAGCGGCAGACGACGAGACGCAACGCCAGGAGTTTCGCCTCGCCCTGGCCGACGCCCGCGCCGGACGCGAGCCGCAACGCACCGACAGCGAGGCGCTGCGCCGCTACGTGCTCTATCCGTATCTGGAAGCCGCGCGCATCCAGGCGCTGATGGCGCGCGGCGCGCCGGGCATCGCCGACGCCGCCGTGCCGGTGTTCGTCACCGCCAATCCGGAGCTGCCGGTGACGCGCGAGCTGCGCCGGCAGTGGCTGATGGACCTGGCGCGGCGCGACGAATGGAAGCTTTTCCTCGCCCACTATTTCGCCGACGTCTCCGACCGCGCGCTGCAATGCCAGCGCTTCAACGCGCGCATCGCCAGCGGCAGCGACGCGGGCCTGCCGGCGGAGCTGCTGGCGTTCTGGACTGCGGCGCCGCAGATGCCGAGCGACTGCCAGCGGCCCTTCGACTGGCTGCAGCAGCGTGGCGAGATCACGGCGGATGCCACCGAACAACGCGCGCGCAAGGCGCTTGCCGATGGCAACGCCGGCTTCGCCAGGACGCTGATCGCCCAGCTGCCGGCCGAGCGGGCGCCGCCGCTGCGGCAGTGGCAGCAGCTGCTCGAAGATCCGGAGAAGGCGCTCGGCGCGCTCGCCGCCGGACCGGCGCAACAGGTCGAGGCACCGGCCCTTAAGGCCGCTTTCGAAAAGCTAGCGCGCAAGGACCCGCGCGCCGCCGATCGCGTGCTGCAGCAGTTCGCGCCCTCGCGGCTGCCGGATGGCGTGCGCGGCGAGGCCGCCAATGCGATCGCACTGGGGCTGTCATGGAACCGCGATCCGCTGGCAGTGGAGCGCTTCGGCACGGTGCCGATGGAAGCACTCGACGAACGCAGCTACGAGTGGCGCGTGCGTGCGGCGCTGTGGAACCGTCAGTGGACGCAGGCGGCGCAGTGGCTGAGCACCATGCCGCCGGCACTCGCCGCCGAGCCGCGCTGGATCTACTGGCGCGCGCGTGTCGCCGAGGAACTCGGTCAGCGCGAGCAGGCCAAGGCGCTGTTCAGGCAACTCACGCAGGACAACGGCTACTACGCGGTGATGTCGGCCTGGCGGCTCGACCAGCACTACGAGCCGCGCCATCGCAAGCTTGACGAGAAGCGCGAGGTGCAGAAGCAGCTCATGGAGCAGCCGGCGATGCGGCGCGCGCGCGAGCTGTTCCATGTCGACGAGCTCAACTGGGCCAATGCCGAATGGCGCAGCGCCATCAAGGACCTCGACGCTGCGCAGCGCGAGCAGGCAGCGCTGCTGGCGTCGCGCTGGGGCTGGCATTGGCAGGCAGTGCTGCTGCTCAACCAGCTCGATGCCACCGACGCGCTGGCGGTGCTGTATCCGGATGCCTATGCGCGCGACATCAAGCGCAGCGCCAAGGATGTCGATCTGCCGTCGACCTGGGTCTACGGCGTGATGCGCCAGGAAAGCCTGTTCCTGCGGCAGGTGGCGTCGAGCTCCGACGCGCTGGGGCTGCTGCAGATCAAGCTCGACACCGCGCGCGATGTCGCGCGGCGCATCGGTGCGCCGCGGCCCGATCGCGAAGACCTGTTCGACCCGGCCACCAATCTCAAGCTCGGCACCGCCTACCTGCGGCAGATGACCGATCGCTTCGGTGGCCAGTTCGTGCTGACCTTGAGCGCCTACAACGCCGGCCCCAACGCGGTCGCGCGCTGGTTGCCGGAGGCGCCGCTGGACGCCGACGTCTGGATCGAGAACGTGCCGTACAACGAGACGCGTGGCTACGTGCAGCGCATCGTCTGGCATATCACCGTGCATGCCTGGCAGCAGGGCAGCGAAGCCCACGATCTCGGCGCCTTGCTCAAGCCGGTCTCCCGGCCGGGCGCCTGAGGTGGGGCTGCGATGAACCTGCCGCCACTGAGGCGCTATCTGGTGGGTGGCGCGGTACGCGACCGCCTGCTGGGCCTGCCGGTCAGGGAACGCGATTGGGTCGTCATCGGCGAGACGCCGGAATCGATGGTCGCGCGCGGCTTCCGTCCGGTCGGCCGCGACTTCCCGGTGTTTCTCGATCGCGATACTGGCGAGGAGCACGCGCTGGCGCGGACCGAGCGCAAATCCGGCCGCGGCTATCAGGGCTTCAGTTTTCACACCGGCCCGGACGTCACGCTCGAGGACGATCTGCTGCGTCGCGATCTGACCATCAACGCGATCGCCGAGGATGAGTGCGGCCGGCGCATCGATCCGCACGGTGGTCGCCGCGATCTCGACGCGCGCGTGCTGCGTCATGTCTCCGACGCCTTCGTCGAGGACCCGGTGCGCGTCCTGCGCCTGGCGCGCTTTCACGCGCGCTTCGCGGCGCTCGGCTTCACCGTTGCGGACGAAACGCAGCAGCTGATGCGCGAGATCGTTGCCAGCGGCGAGATCGACCACCTGGTGGCCGAGCGCGTCTGGCAGGAGACCGCCAAGGCGCTGGCCACCAACCAGCCCTCGGTATTCTTCACCACGCTGCAGGCCTGTGGCGCGCTGGCGCGCGTGATGCCGGAACTGGCCGCGCTGGCCGGCGTGCCGCAGCGCGCCGAATACCACCCCGAAGTCGACAGCCTGGTGCACACGCTGATGTGCGTCGATGTCGCCGCGCGCGACGACTACGCGCTGGCCGTGCGTTACGCCGCGCTGGTGCACGATCTGGGCAAGGCAGCCACCCCGCCCGAGGAATGGCCGGCGCATCGCATGCACGAGATGCGCGGCGTGCCGCTGGTCAAGCGCTTCTCCGAGCGGCTGCGCGTGCCGGCGGCGCTGCGCGATCTGGCGCTGATGCACACCCGCGATCATCTGCTGGTGCATCGTGTCCGCGAGCTGCGGCCGCAGACCTTGCTGGAGCTGCTGGAGCGGATCGACGCGTTCCGCCCCACTGACCGCTTCGAGCAGGTGCTGCAGGCTTCGCTGTGCGATGCGCGCGGCCGGCTCGGCTTCGAGCAGTCGGCCTACCCGCAGCTCGATTACCTGCGGCACGCGCGCGAGATCGCCGCCGCGATCCAGGCGCAGGCCCTGCTGGCGGAAGGCGTGCCGGCCGGGCCGCAGCTCGGCGAGCGGCTGCGCCAGCGTCGCGTCGAAGCGCTGCGTCGCTGGCGCGAGGCACAGGCCGGCTAGATCCGCGTCGGCTTTCCGCGGATCGCAGGAGAGCGGCCAACGGCGCCTATATACTTGCCAAGGCAATAATTGTTTAGGCAATATAAGCCAGGACAATAACTGTGCCGGCAATGAAATTCTACGATCCCAAGACCTTCACCGCGCGCGGCAGCCTCGGCTATTTGCTGAAGATGGCGCACATGCAGATGCACGACTGCGCCGATGCCGTGCTGGCGGCGCATGAGCTCAGCTTCGTGCAGTGGATCTCGCTGATGAAGCTGCGTGAGGGCACGGCACTGACCGCCAGCGACCTGTGCCGCGAGATGCGCCATGACGCCGGCGCGCTGACCCGCGTACTCGACCAGCTCGAACAGCGCGGCTTCATCGTCCGCGAACGCAGCCTGCAGGACCGCCGCGTGGTCGAGCTGCATCTGACCGAAGCGGGTCGCGCCAAGCTCGAAGAGGTGGTGCCGGCGGTCGTCGAGCGCTTCAACATCGCCCTCGACGGCTTCAGCAAGGCGGAATTCACCGAACTGACGCGGCTGCTCGACAAGCTGCGCCACGGCATGCTCGATGCCGAAGGCAGGCAGCCATGAAGCGGATTGCGAAGACGTCCGCGTACGCCGTTCCGGCAGTGCTGGGCCTGCT
>CBINNP010000157.1:0-8389 GCA_966252075.1 uncultured Solimonas sp. | reverse complement strand
CGCTTTGCGGCCATGCGGCGTTGCTCCTGACGTCATTTGGAACCACCCCATCTCAATTCAATGGGCCTTCGTCGCGCCTTGCCTGGCCGCAAAGCGGGTGGCATTACAGCGGTGGCCATAGCGCTAACAGGCCCTAGATAAACCAGGCAAACGCGAACAGCAGCACCATCGCCAGACACAGCGCCAGCTTGGCGGCGCTGCCCAGCACCAGGCCGATCCAGGTGGCGATGCCGACGCTGGCGGCGCGCTCGACGCTGCGCTGCGCCATCAGCTCGCCGACCATCGCGCCGACGAAGGGGCCGAGCAGCAGGCCGGGAATGCCGAGGAACATGCCGGCGACGCTGCCGAGCAGCGCACCGCTGACGGCCTGCCGGCTGGCGCCGACCCGCCTGGCGCCGAGCGCCGAGGCGGCGAAGTCGATCAGCACCGTCAGCAGCGCCAGCACCGCGGCGGCGATCAGGGTCGGCGCGCCGACCCGCTGGTAGTCGCCCGCCCAGGCGAGCAGCCACAGGCCGAAGAACACCAGCGGAGCGCCGGGCAGGATCGGCAGCACCGTGCCGACCAGACCGCCCAGGACCAGGGCCATGCCCAGCAGGACGCTCAGAACTTCGACGAAAGACTCCATCGGCTGATTTTCCTATGACGACCGGCTGCGCCGCTGCGACGAAGTTTCCTACACTGCGACGGACATGAAGAATCCGCCCCGCATGGCGCGCCGCGTGATCCAGTTGCGCCTGCGCGAACTCGAGCAGGCCGAGCGCTACGCGGTATGGCGCGAGATCGCCGCTGAACTCGACCGGCTCGAAGGCGCCGACGCCTGGAAACAGGACGACACCAGCGACGACTACGATTACCTGTTGATCCAGCAACGCCTGCAGCAGCTGCGCCTGCTGCGCCGGCGCGGCGACGCGCGGCATCTTGCTTTCGATCTCTACGAAAGCCTGCACGGCAACCTCGGCAACATCGCCAGCCCGGCCCTGTACGCGGTAGCGCGGCTCGGCACCAAGCAACTGGTCCGCGACTATCTCAGCGAGGTGGCGCGCTGCCTCGATTTCCTGTGCGCCGGCGACTTCGCGAACTTCGGCTTCGAGGACAAGAAGCAGTTCTTCGCACGCACCGCCGCCAGTTTCGGCCGCTCGGCGCTGATGCTGTCCGGCGGCGGCACGCTGGGCATGTTCCATCTCGGCGTGATCAAGGCGCTGCACGAGCAGCAGCTGCTGCCCAAGGTGCTGTCCGGTGCCTCGGCCGGCTCGATCATCGCCAGCACCGTCGCCGTGCGGCTCGACAGCGAGATCGCCGCGATGTTCGCACCCGGCAGTCTCGATCTCGCCGCCTTCCAGGCGCTGGGCTGGCGCGACGCGATCAAGGGTGGCGGCATGATGGACCCCGCGCAGCTGGAGCGCTGCATCCAGTCCAACATCGGCGAGCTCACTTTCGCCGACGCCTACGAGCGCAGCGGCCGCATCGCCAACATCACGGTGTCACCGGTCGAGGCGCATCAGCAAGGCCGCCTGCTCAACTACCTGACCGCGCCGCACGCGCTGATGCGCCGCGCGGTGCTGGCATCCTGTGCGGCGCCCGGCATCTTCGCGCCGGTGCAGCTGGCCGCCCGCGACTACGACGGCACCGTGGTGCCGTACATGCCGGGCAAACGCTGGACCGACGGCACGCTGTCCGCCGATCTGCCGATGCTGCGGCTGGCGCGGCTGCACAACGTCAACCACTACATCGTCAGCCAGACCAATCCGCACGTGGTGCCGTTCCTGCAGCAGGAGGAGCGGGTGACGCGGCGCGGCCTGGCGCCGCTGGCGCGCGAACTGGTCCGCCACGGCGGCAGCGGCGCGCTGCGGCTGGCCCGCAAGCACCTGGACCCGTACGGCGGGCGCGTGCTCGGCCGCATCGACGACATCGTGCGGCAGCGCTACTCCGGCGACATCACCTTGTTCCCGCGGTCGACGCCGGCGCGCGCCCTGCGCATCTTCGTCAATCCGACCGCGGACGACATCCAGACCTACATCCGCGACGGCGAACGCGCGACCTGGCCGAAGCTGGAGCGCATCCGCCTGCAGACGCTGATCTCGCGCACCTTCGACGATTGCCTGCAACTGCTGGCGCGCCAGGAGCACGAGCTGCTGCAGCCGCGCCCGCGGCGCCTGCGCGCCGCTGGCGGCTGAAGGGCGTCGCGCTCACGCCAGATTGGCGTCCATCACGCTGTTGACTTCCTTCTCGATGCGCGACTTCAGCGGCCTGAGCAGCAGGCCGAGCTTGGCCTGGATCTGGATCTCGTCGGCCGTCACGTCGAGATGGCCGTTGAGGCCAGAGCGCTCGAAGACCACGCTGTCGCCCTTCCAGCGGTACTTCACGTCGTACTCGCTGGCGACCTTGGCAATGATCTTCTCGGCGATCTTCTTGGCTTCTTCGGGCGAACGGCCGTGGCGGCGGCGCAGCGAGATGTCGGACATGGGGTTCTCCGGGTCGATGTTGTTATGAGGCTCGGTAGCGAGCACAAGTAGAGGGCGCAGCGCCTGAATCGGCCGTGAAACGGCGCAGCATTCAGGGCTTCTGCTTGAGCAGATCGCGGATCTCGGTCAGCAGCTTTTCTTCGGCACTCGGCGCCGGCGGCGCCTTCGGCGCTTCCGCCTGCTGGCGCTTGAGGCGGTTGATCAGCTTGACGAAGAGAAAGATCGCGAAGGCGATGATGACGAAGTCGAAGATGGTCTGGATGAACTTGCCGTAGGACAGCAGCACCGCCGCCTTGTCGCCTTCCGCGGCGCGCAGGGTGACGGCCAGATCGGAGAAATCGACGCCGCCGATCAGCACGCCGAGCAAGGGCGTGATCAGGTCGGCGACCAGCGACGACACGATCTTGCCGAACGCGGCGCCGATGACGACGCCGACGGCGAGATCGACGACGTTGCCGCGCATCGCAAACTCACGAAACTCCTTCACTACGCTCATCGTGTACTCCTTTGGTCGAGGGGGAGGCAGCTGGGCAGACCGGCGTCCAGATTGGCGTAGCGCGGGATGAAGTGCAGTTCTTCACGCAGACGCGTCGTCCGCAGCCGCTTGGATTCTTCCATGAAAGACCACATCCCCGGCGTCAGCAAGCGCTGTGCCTCGTCGCGCGAGACCTGCGCGGGCTCGGGCAGGCCCAGCAGGCGGGCGCAACGGATGAAGTAGTCGGCCATCGTCGTCGGCGCGCCGTCGGCGACGTGGTAGGCACGGCCGGGCCGGCCGAACGCTGCGGCATGCAAGCTCGCCTCCGCCAGGTCATCGGCGTGGATGCGGTTGGTATAGGGCGCCTCGTCCGCGCGCAGGATCGGCAGGCCGCGCTGCAGCCGCTCGACCGGCAGCCGGCCGGGGCCGTAGATCCCCGGCACGCGCAGGACGATCACGCGGCCGCCGCCCTGCGCCTGCCAGTCGTGCACGGCGGCTTCGGCATCGGCGCGGCGGCGGCCACGCGCGTTGCCGGGAGCGATCGGCGCGTCCTCGTCGATCCACGCGCCGCCGCAGTCGCCGTAGACCGCCGAGGTCGACAGATAGACCAGCGTGTCGATCCGCCCGCGCTGCGCGGCCAGCCAGCCGCGCAGGCGCGGGTCCTGATCGCCGCTGGCCGGCGGCGGCGCGAACCAGAACAGCAGCGGCCAGTCGCCGGCGTCCTGCGGCTGATCCAGATCGGCCAGCTGCACGCCGATGCCGCGCGCCTGCAGCGTTTGCGCATTTTGCTGGGAGCGGACGATTGCCGTAACCTCGCGGCCCATTGTCTGCAGCCGTAGCGCGACACGCGTGCCGATGTCACCGCACCCGGCGATCAGTGCGCGCGGCGGCAACAGCGCTTCGAGATTCTTCATGGTTCATCAAGTGTATCTGGCCGGGCGGCCGCAGAGCTTCCAGACCGAAGCCGGAGAAACGGTGCTGGGTGCCGGCCTGCGCCACGGCTTCGCGCTGCCGTTCGGCTGCCAGTCCGGAGGTTGCGCCTCCTGCCGCGTGCGCCTGCAGAGCGGCACGGTGGAACACCGCATGCCGCCGCCGGCGCTGTCCGATGCCGAGCGCGAGGCCGGCTACATCCTGATGTGCCTGGCCGAACCGCGCAGCGACATCACGATCGAACTGCACCAGCCGCCGCAGATCGACAGCCTGCGCCCGCGCCAGCTGCCGGTGCGCGCGCTGCGCAAGCACTGGTTGTCGCACGACGTGCTGGGCCTGACGTTGAAGCTGCCGCGCGGCGACAGTTTCCGCTACCTGCCCGGCCAATATCTGGACCTGCTGATCGACGACGGCCGTCGCCGCAGCTTCTCGATCGCCAACCGGCCGAACGACGAAACCATCGAACTGCACATCCGCGTGACGCCCAACGGCCGCTTCGCCAACTGGGCCGCCAAGGAGATGCCGGACCGCGCGATCCTGCGCATCGAAGGTCCGCTCGGCGCGTTCTACGTGCGCGAGGACTCGACGCGGCCAATCGTGATGGTCGCCGGCGGCACCGGCATCGCGCCGATCCACGCCATGCTCGACGAACAGCTCAGCCACGGCGGCATGCGGCCCATGGAACTGTACTGGGGCGTGCGCGAAGCACGCGATCTCTACCTCGACACGCAGCTGCGTGCCTGGGCACAGGCGCATCCGCAGTTCCGTTACACGCCCGTGCTGTCGGAAGCCGGCGACGACTGGAGCGGTGCGCGCGGTTTCGTCCATGAGGCCGTGCTCGCCGCACACCCGCGACTCGACGGCTACGAAGCCTACCTGTCCGGCCCGCCGGTGATGGTGCGCAGCGGCAAGCAGGCGTTTCTCGCCGCCGGCGTCGACGCCGACCACCTGTTCTACGATTCTTTCGACTACGCCTTCGAGACCTGGCCGCAGCTCGGCTGAGAAATGACGGGCTGAGCCGGCTCGGAGCAGGTGCTAGCGAATCTGCACCGGAATGCTTTTCATCGCGCCGCTACCGGAGCCGTTGCCGCTACGGCTGACGTTCAGCACGATGTAGCCGTGCTGGGGAACTGTCTTGAGCCACGCGCTCAGATCCGTGTCGGCGCCGTTCTCGCAGACCACGTGATTGTTCTTGCCGAGCGCGCATGAGATCAGGCCCGAGTCCGCACACAGCTCGCTGGGTGGCCCGCAATCGAGATCGAGGATTTTCGGATCCTCCTCACGCACCGCGACAGCGGTCTGGCTCAGGTACACCTTGGCGTCATACGAAATGCCCGGCTGATCGATCTGCCACTGCAGCGCGAACTGGCCGTCCTCGACATTGGCATCGATCACGGGATCACCGACCACCGGGGGCGCCAGATAGCTGGCGTCGATGGAAAAGGCCTGGATCGAAGTAGCCCCGATGAAATCCTCGCCACCGCCACCGCCGCCGCCACTGCAAGCAGCAGTCAGCGCCGAAGCGGCCAGCACGAGAAGGCAGGACAACAGCAAGCTTGCAGGTTTCATGGTCGGGTGCGGGCGTACAGAGGAGAACGGCGTGGCGAAAACGGCACGCCACCCATTCTGCCGCGACGGCCGCGGCCGATGCCGCCGGGGCGAACGGCCGAGAAGACCTGCGTCACATGCGCAGCATGCGCCCGGCGCAGCGGCGACGAGGCGGGCGGGCGCTCAGACCGAGGCCGCGAACTCCAGGCCCTGCTTGTAGAAGCGCTGCGCCTCGTCGGCGTTCTGCGTCGATTCGCAGAGCCGCGCCAGTTCCAGATAGGCGCCGGCGGAAGGCGCGACGCGGATCACCGCGTCCAGGTAGCTGCGCGCCTTGCCCCACAGGCGGTTGCGCAGGCACACACGGCCCGCGGTGATCAGCAGCTCCGGCTTTTCGCCGTAGCGGTTGAGCCAGTCCTCGATCGCCGCCAGTTGCGTGAGCGGGTCGGCGGCGTGCAGCTCGCCGTACAGCGCGGCCAGGCTCGCGTCCCATTCCCTGGCCAGCGCCGTGCTGGCCAGCGCCAGTGCATCGGCATCGGCATTGAGCCGTGCCAGGCCGTGGATATAAGCGTTGCGGATGCCGATCTTGCTACGGAAATCCTTGGGCGTGGCCTCCCAGATCGCCTTGAGGCGATCCAGCCGCGCCTGCTGCTGCGCGTCGGCGATGCATTCGAGCAGCGCGCGGTCGAGCAGTTCGCCGTAGCGCGCCTCGCTCAGGCGATCGCGGTTGCCGCTGTCGAGCAGCAGCTGGCGCAACGATTCCCAGGCAGCCAGGCCGGCATAGGCGTCGGCCAGCAGTTCGACGGCGTACGGATGCTGCGGATTGATGCCGCGCAGCTTGAGCGCGGTATCGCGCGCCAGCGCGAACTCGCCGCGCTCCAGCTGCAGCTCCGCCTGCGTCAGCAGCGTCGCGAACTCCATCTCCGGCGCGATTTCCTTGGCCAGGCGCAGGTAGTGATCGCGGCGCTCGCCGACGCCCAGACGCTGTGCGGCGCGGGCAGCGGCCAGGTAATTGAGATGGCCGGCGTGATGATCGGCGGCGCGGCGCACCAGTTCGATCTCGGCGCGCTTCCAGTTGCCTTCGAGCAGGCGCAGCAGGCCGGTCTCGAACGACTGCTGGGCCTTTTCCTCGCGGCGCCGCGCCAGCATCTTGCGCACCGTCATCGGCAGCGTGGCGCCGGCGAACAGCAGGCGCGCCAGCGAGACCACGCTGGCGAGGCTGACCACCACTGCCAGGATCAGGCCCAGCAGCGAGGTCTCGATGATCCAGCGGTGGAAGCTGATCAGCACATAGCCGGTTTCGGCGCGCAGGTAGAACGCTGCGGCGGCGCCGCAGGCGAGGACCAGCAAGGACACGATCAGCAGGCGGATCATGGCGTCTCGGGACGCAGGAAGGCGCGCAGCAGGCCGAGGCTGCGGCCGATGTCCGGCAGTGGCGGCGTCAGGTCCAGGGGCTGCAGGCGCTCCAGCTCGGCCTTGGCGGCGGCGACGCCGGGATCGTCGCTACGGAAGTAGGTGTCGAGCCAGGCCGAGGCGCTGTCGCAGAGATCGCGGAAGCTGACGGTGTCGCCGCGCAGCAGCGCCACACGTGCACCTTCGAGCTTGAGCGCCAGCACCTGCACCACCCGCGCCTCCTGCTCGGCGCCGAGCAGGCGCGGCGAGGGGCCGGTGTCGCGGCGGATCGCGAAGATGCTGCTCAGCGCTTCTATCACCGAGGCGCGCACGCGCTCGTACCAGCGCGCGTCGTCGGCGATCAGCAGTGGCTGCGGCGTCGATTCGAAATGGCTGGGCACGCGTGCCGCCAGCGGCAGCCGCGGCGCGCGCTGGATCAGGCTCGACAGCGTCAGCGCGGCGCCGGCGTAGTCCGGCAGCGGGATCGCCTGCAACGCTGCCTTTTCCTGCGCCAGCGCCTGGCGTACCGGGAACAGGCGCGGCTCGCGCAGCGCAGCCAGGCGGGCGTCGGCTGCTTCGATGGCGACGATCGCCGCCGGCACGTCGCGCGCCAGCTGCAGGCGGTCGTTGGCCAGCAGCAACAGTTGCTCGACGGCAGCGATCTGCAGGCGGTCACGACCGCCGGCCAGTTGCTCCTTGAGCTGGCCGACGATCTGGTCGTGGGCGTCGATGCGACTGCCGAAGTCGGTGATTTCGCCGGCGCTGCGCTGCGCGGCGGCGGCAAGGTCGACCTGACGCGAGTCGAGCCGGTCTGCCTGCACTTCGACGGCGTTGAGATCGCGCGCCAGGCGCTTGAGGGCGTCGTCCTGCACCGCGAACACGCTGGTGACGCGCGCATACAGCCAGGCCGCGCCGCCGACCAGCAGCGCCGCGCCGAGCAGCGCGAACAGCCAGGGGGCCAGACTGCGCCGCGCCGGCGGCGGCGGCGCAACCGACACGCGCGGGGATGGGGTCTCTGGCTTGGCGTCTTCGCTCATCGGACTCATTCAAGGATTTGTTGCGCGCCACTGCTCTAGGCAGCGCACATAGGCTTCATCGGCCACATGATCCGGCACCAGCGGCGTCGCCTCGAAGCCCAGCCGGGCCGCCTGTTCTACCACACGCTGGCTGGGCACAACCAGCCGCAGCCGGCGCAACTGCGGCAACAGTGCCGGCGCGCTGGCGTCGGCCAGATGCTGCAGCGCCTCGCCGCTGGTGATGACGATGAACTCGCTGTCGTGCAGCGCTTCCTGCAGCTGCGCCGGCGGCAGCGGCAGGGCGACGCGGCGGTAGACGGCGATCCGCGCGACCTCGGCGCCGCGCGCTTCCAGGGTATCGACCAGCGTGGTCAGGCCGTCTTCGCCGGCGATCACGACAAAGCGGCAACCCGCCACGGCCTGGAGTTCCGGCAGGGCCAGCAAGGCTTCGCTGGAGTAGGCGGCATCCGGCACGCGCGGCTGCAGGCCGAGCCGCTCCAGCGCGACGGCGGTGGCGCGCCCCACCGCCATCACCGGCGGCCAGACGCCGCCGTCGAGCTGCTGCGCAT
>CBINNP010000156.1:0-8406 GCA_966252075.1 uncultured Solimonas sp. | reverse complement strand
CTGAGAATCGCTGCTCGTCACGGCTGCAGCTCACGGCCGGGTTCGTTCTTCTTCAAGCCGCGGACATTCATTGCGGCCAGGATGAACTGCAGCGCAATCAAGGCGTAAGCGCCATCATGCAGGCCCCAGGCGACCCACAGGACATTGCTCGACAAGTAGACCCAAAAGCCGGCCTGCCGGCGCGCCTTGCGCTGGGAGGCCACCAGCCAGGCGGCCAGGACGGTGGCCGCCATCGCCGGCCATTGCAGAGCGTCGAGGCTGAACACGGCGCTCATCGCCGGCTCGCAGCCGAACGCTTGCGCCGGATCTGCAGGATCACGCTGCGATATCGCGATGCTGACGCAAGGCGGCGCGCAGCGCCTCGCTCTGTTGACGGATCTCGGTGCGCAATGCGTCGCGCTGCGTGAGCAAGGGTATATCCACCGCCAGGCAAGCCGGTGCGCGCGTGGCGAGCTGCGCGCGACAGCTCTTCAGCTCGTGCTTCAGGGAGCGGCATATCTTGCGACCGCGAACCACGAAAAGCTTGCTGCCGGGCGTCGTGAAAGCAAAGGAGTCGACGAGGTGAGCCAGCGTTTCGGACATTGGAAAATCGACGTTGGTCAGCAGCTTGAGTTGCCGTAAATGCAGCTCGTAGAAGGCGAGGCCGAGCTGCAGCGCCTGCCTGTCGAGGCCGGGACCCTGCGCAATCAGCAGATCCAGCAAGGCTTGCAGCAGCCTTTCGTCAGCATGGAGATCATGCAGGTGTTGACGCAGCGCTGTCCGGGCCGTGATGAGCGGCAAGCGAGCGAACATCGTCGAGGGGAGGTGGTGGTTGTTCATGGTGGACTGTGGCGACGAGCAGAATCGGGGATTTCAATGCATGCGCGCGGTACGACGCGGGCTGATCGCCGGCGAGTAGCCCGTCGCCATCAGAAAGATCGCGAGCAGCAATGCCGCCGACGCAAAAGTCCCCAGCAGCTTGAGTGCCCAGCGCCTGGAAATCTCCGCCTGAGCATCCTGCAGTGACGCGTAGCTTGTGCTCGCGATGACTTCGTCGGGGCTGCCCGGCGTCATGCCCGCGGCCGAGCCTGCCTCGTAGACGAAGCGCATGCCGTCGTCGCAGGCGGTGATGCTGCGCTGCCCGCCTGTCGTCGTTACGCAGCGGTTCGACTCCGGCGGCACCGCAACTCGGGGGGTGATGACGGTGTCCTGCGTGGCGACGGCGGCGTACTGCACATATTCAACGCTGTGCACGGCATCTGCGGCATAGAGCATGAGAATCTCCCGTGGGTGCCCATTACCGCGCACCGCAGATGCCATCGTATGCTCCGCTTAAAATTTATATAAAAATCAATAAATTATTAACTAACGTCATTCCCGTGGCAGTGAGGCAGGCAATATTTTCCGGCAAAGAGGCGGCAAATGTTGCCGGCATTGCGGGCGCGGAGCGCCGGCACTAGCGATCGTGCTTCGATTGCTGACCGGTGCTGCCTTGCGGACTCCGGCGCGCGTACGACCGCGCATTCTTTTGCGCAATGTCCGCGTCGCCGCCAGGCTTGTCGCGCGACTTGTCGACGTCTTTCTTGTTGCTACGTGAACGCATGGTGTTCTCCTGGGCTTGCTGGGGTCACAACGGTGTCTGTCCGCCCGTGGCGCCGAAGACTTCGCCGGTGACGTAGCTGGCATCGTCGGAAGCCAGAAAGACGAAGATCGTCGCTTGTTCGACGGGCTGGGCGGGTCGCTTGAACAAGGTGTGAGAACCGAACTTCTTGACGACGTCGGGAGCCAGGGTCGAGGGGATCAGCGGCGTCCAGACCGGCCCCGGCGCCACCGCATTGACGCGGATGCCGCGCTCGGCCAGCAGTCCTGCCAGGCTTTTCGTCATGCTGGAGATCGCCGCCTTGCTGGCGGCGTAGAAGAGCAGCCCTGGCGTGGGCGACAGCGCCTGGATGGAACTGGTGTTGATCACGCAAGCCCCTGGCCGCAGATGCGGCAGGGCCGCCTGCGTCAGATAGAACAGCGGGAATACATTGGTCTGGAAAGTCGTCTGGATCTCTTGGGCCGGAATGTCGTCGAGATTCTGATAGGAACGCTGATAAGCGGCATTGTTGACGAGGATGTCGAGAGTTCCGAAGCGCTCGACCGTCCGCCCGACGAGGTGCTTGCAGAACAAGGGATCGCTGATGTCGCCCGGCACGGCGAGCGCCTCGCCGCCCCGTTCGGTGATCAAGGCGAGCGTGTGCGCCGTGTCCTCGGCGTCCTCGGGCAGGGCGTTGATCACCAGCTTTGCACCTTCCTGCGCGTATAGCAGGGCCACCGCCCGGCCAATGCCGCTGTCGCCGCCGGTGATCACCGCCACCCGCCCCTCCAGACGGCCGGCACTGTGATAGCCGGATTCACCGTGGTCGGCCGGCGGATTCATCGCGCGCTCCTTTCCGGGCGCCGCGATCGCTTGTTGAGGGAAGGGCGGCTTGGGACCGCATTCGCGCGGATCTTTGAGTTTTGCTGCTGCCATCGGATTCTCCGGAGTGGGCGTGTCGACACGATCGCCGATTGGGGGAGCGCGGGGACAACGGAGACCCATGCGCGCCTGCCGGCGATCAGACCCGACACGTCCGCAAGGCGGATGCCCGCCCGCGGGAGATGGTTCGGACGGGCTGCGGATCGGGCGCCTTGCCCGCTCGTCAGCGGAGTCATCGCAGGCCAACAAAAAGCCGCGCCATGGCGCGGCTGTCCGCCGGGGTTCTTCGATGCTGCAGCTGAAGCGCCGGCGGCTGGCATTTTTGCTGGTAGACGCCTGGCATATCGACGACGCCATCGAGTTGACCACGATGGAGATGTCGTACGCTCCTGCCCAGGCGGGCGTGTTCCGGCGCCAGCAGTAAAAATCAGAAACCACTAGAACCGAGCAGCGTCCAATGCGCTTAATGAAAGGAACCGCGGTCTCCTTCCCCCTGTTTGCCTTATGCATGGTGTTGGCGGCCTGCGGAGGCGGAGGTGGTAGTGATGACGATGGATCAGCCGACGTTGAGGACTTGCAGCCGTACGCGACGTTCTCCGGCTACGGCCCTTTGGTCCTTCACATCGTCAACCACACCAGCGCGGCCGTCACGAACGTCAAGGTGCTCTTTACGCTGCCGGACGGGGCCTACGATGGCAGCAGCTTGATTGAGGTGGACTGTCCGAGCGCGACATTTCTGCCGGCCGCCTACTCAGGGGCTTCCGATTCACCGAATGATTTCGTACTGGCCGTCTCGTCGATGACGAGCGATGCGGATTGCAGCGCGAAAGTCCCCGTCGTCGCCGTGGGCACCGTGCGTGTGGCCGAAGGTGGCGCCACGGCTGATGGTGGACTGACAAACCTCCAGGCCTACGAGTTCACCTACAAGGCTCCCTGAGCCCTTGCGGCACTACCGGAAGGGCTCGACGGGATGCTGGTCGATTACGCCATCGATACTGACCAGGGGGCAGACCCTCGGCGTGCGCGTGCCATCAACGGATCGCCGTGCAGGCGCGGCAGCGCATCGACTTCGGGCTCCTGCGATGCGCGGATATCGAGGACGCGGTAGCGCTCGTCCTGCAACGGCACGCGCACGATCATCGTCACCACACTGGCACGAGCAGCCTGCCGGCGGCATCGATCTCCGAGATGGCCCACGACTCGGCCAGCCGGGCGATCGCCGGCACTGACGCCGATGGCTACCTAACCGACGCCGTGTACAAGGCCGTTGCCACGGTTCGCGGCGTGGGAGGGCTAGTCGTGGAATCGAGCGATAACACTACTGCCCGAAAGTACCCGGATAGTTATCCGACGCAAGCGCCGGCTGTCCGTGGATGTCACTGGAACTCAAAAGAGAGAAATCCAACAAAAAACCGCGCAATAGCGCGGCTATCTGGATGCCCTTGGACGGCCTTGGATGCCGTCATGGTGCCGAAGGAGAGACTCGAACTCTCATATGGGGTTGCCATGGCAGATTTTGAGTCTGCTGCGTCTACCGATTCCGCCACTTCGGCGCGGGGCGGCCATTATAGCGATGCGCTGCCGACGCGCGCGGGCATCTGCGACAATCGCGCCCCGGTTTTTTCCAACGCCCATGCGCCGCGCCGACTTCCACTACGAACTGCCGCCCGAACTGATCGCGCAGATGCCAGCGCCGACGCGCTCGGCGAGCCGTCTGCTGCACCTGGGCGCCTCGCTCGCCGACCGTCGGATCGCCGAGTTGCCGGCGCTGCTGGCGCCGGGCGACCTGCTGATCTTCAACGACACGCGGGTGATTCCGGCGCGGCTGTTCGGTCGCAAGCCGACCGGTGGCCAGGTCGAGATCCTGGTCGAGCGGGTGCTCGATGCGCAGGAGTTTCTGGCGCAGCTCGGCGTCAGCAAGAAGCCGCGTGCCGGCGGGCTGATCGAGATCGGTGACGACCGCCTCACGGTACTCGGACGCAGCGACGATCTGTTCCACCTGCGCTATGACGGCGCCGACGGCGTGATGGCCTTTCTGGAACGCGCCGGTCGCTTGCCGCTGCCGCCATACATCGAGCACGCCCCGGACGGATTTGATGCGGAGCGTTACCAGACCTTATTCGCGCGCGAGCCGGGCGCGGTGGCGGCGCCGACCGCGGGCCTGCATTTCGACGCCGCCTTGCTGGATGCGATCGCTGCGCGCGGCGTGACGACGGCGACGCTGACGCTGCATGTCGGTGCCGGCACCTTCCAGCCGCTGCGTGTCGACGATCTGTCCGAGCACCGCATGCACGCCGAGCGTTTTGCGATCGACGCGGCGCTGTGCGAGCAGATTGTGCAAACGCGCGCGCGCGGTGGCCGGGTCGTTGCCGTCGGCACCACGGTGACGCGTGCGCTGGAATCGGCGGCGGCGATGCAGGATCGCGAGGGCACGCTGGCGCCGATGCAGGGCGAAACGCGGCTGTTCATCACACCCGGTTACCGCTTTCGCATCATCGACAGGCTGCTGACCAACTTCCACCTGCCGGAAAGCACGCTGATGATGCTGGTCTGCGCATTCGGCGGCTACGAACGAATGATGGCGGCTTATCGCCATGCCGTCGCCGCGCGTTACCGCTTCTTCAGCTACGGCGACGCCATGCTGATCGAGCCGCAGATCGAGCCGTAGCGTCAGCGGACTCTCAGTCTGCGAGTCCGTGCAGTTGCCGCCAGCCGGCGCCCAGAAGACTGCGCAGCGCGTTGAACAGCAGCGTTGCCAGCAGGCCGCCGAACAGGCCGCAGAGCAGGGCGTCCAGGCTCAGCGGCAGGCCCGGCGCGAAGGCCGCGCAAGTGCCGGCGGCGATGTCGCCATCGAGATGTTTGGCCAAATACCAGAGTTTCGCCGGCAGGCTGCCGCGCTCCAGGATCGCCAGGCCGCTGCGCATCTCGGCTTCGCGACCGCGATCGCGGCCGAGCTTGTCGCCGATCTCGCGGATGCCGACAGCGCTGGAGGCGTGCAGGTCGGCGATCAGCTGATCCAGGTTGCCGCCGTAATGCTGGTCGGCGTTGCGCTGGTGTTCGGCGAGGCTGTCGACCAGGGCCTGGTGATAGCCGCCGTAGCGTTGCGTGTACTGATCGACGAACTGCGGCAACTGCATCGCCGCCACCAATGCGATGGCGAACAGCAGGCGATCGGCCAGACCCAGCAGAAGTCTCATCGTGCGTATTCGGCAGTTGGGACCTGCCTTGCAACGTAGGCGGCGCGGCCCGGTCTGTCAAAGCGCCGGAAGCCGTGTCGATGTCGGCAAAGCGCCAACGCGCATGGGAGAATGCGCGCCTTTTCCACCGGGCCGACGTCTTGAAGTTCGAACTGCTCTCCGTTTCCGGCAAGGCGCGCCGCGGCCGCCTGCAATTCGCGCGTGGCAGCATCGAGACGCCGATCTTCATGCCGGTGGGGACCTACGGCACCGTCAAGAGCGTGACGCCGCAGGAGCTGCGCGAGGTCGGCAGCCAGATCATCCTCGGCAATACCTTCCATCTGATGCTGCGGCCGGGCGAGCAGCTGATCCGCGATACCTTCGGCAGCCTGCACGGTTTCATGCGCTGGGACGGGCCGATCCTCACCGACTCCGGCGGATTCCAGGTCTGGAGCCTGTCCGGGCTGCGCAAGATCACCGAGGAGGGCGTGAAGTTCGCGTCGCCGATCAACGGCGACCGCATCTTCCTGTCGCCGGAGCGTTCGATCGAAGTCCAGGAGGCGCTGGGCTCGGACATCATCATGCAGTTCGACGAATGCACGCCGTACCCCGCCACCGAGAAAGCGGCGCGCCAGTCGATGGAGTTGTCCGCGCGCTGGGCAGCGCGTTGCAAGGCTGCGCACGGCGACAAGCCGGGCGCGCTGTTCGGCATCGTCCAGGGCGGCATGCATCCGCATCTGCGCCTGGAGTCCTTGCAGAAGCTTGGCGAGATCGGCTTCGACGGTTACGCGGTTGGCGGCTTGTCGGTCGGCGAACCCGAGGAAGAACGGCTCAAGGTGCTCGACGCCGTGGGGCCGGCGCTGCCGGCGGATCGTCCGCACTATCTGATGGGGGTCGGCACGCCGCGCGATCTGGTGCAGGGCGTGGCGCGCGGCATCGACATGTTCGATTGCGTGATGCCGACCCGCAATGCCCGCAACGGCCACCTGTTCACCAGCGCCGGCGTGCTCAAGCTGCGCAACGCCCAGTACCGCACCGACCCGCGGCCGCTCGACGAGAACTGCGATTGCTACACCTGCCGCAACTACTCGCGGGCCTACCTGCATCACCTGGATCGCTGCGACGAGATGCTCGGGCCGCGGCTCAACACCATCCACAACCTGCACTACTACCTGAAGCTGATGCAGCGCATCCGCACGGCGATCGAGGAAGACCGCTACGCGGCCTTTGCCGAAGCCTTCCTGGCCTCGCCGGAAGGGCAGTCGGCCCGCTCCCGGCAGAGCGCCCCGGACAGCGCCCTGAGCGACTGAGCGGCGCCGCCTGTGCAGGCGGCGCCGGACGGAGCCGGTCGCAGCTCGCGCTCAAGGCTGCGCGGTGGCGCAAGCCGCGGGTTTGTCAGACGGCGGGGTCGCCGGCGTCGCAGGCTCCGGGGCGGCCGATACCGCGGCGAGAAAATCCTCGCCCCAGCGGCGGTTGTCGTAGTGGCGGACGATGTCGAACAGTTGCCGCAGCCGGGCCTCGGCCTCGGCCTGGCCAATGTTGAGGCCCAGATAGCAGGCATTCTTCAAGTCGTGAATGTCATGCGGATTGGTCAAAACCGCGCCCTTGAGCTCGGCGGCGGCGCCGGCGAACTCGGACAGCACTAGCACGCCATGCCCGCCGGCCAGGCCTTGCACCGCGATGTACTCCTTGGCCACCAGATTCAGGCCGTCGCGTAGCGGGGTGATCCACATCAGGTCAGCGCAGGCGTAGTAGGCCACCACCTCGTGAAACGGCAGGCTGCGGAAGAAGAACTGCACCGGCGTCCAGCCGACTTTCGAGAAGCGGCCGTTGATGCGCCCCACAGCCTCTTCGATGCTGCGCTGCAACTGGCGGTAGACCGTCATCTCCTTGGCCGCCGGTACGCAGATCGTGATCAGCGTGACCGTGCCGACCAGCTCGGGGTGCTCATCGAGCAGTTGCTCGAAAGCGCCCAGCTTTTCCAGCGTGCCCTTGGTGTAGTCGAGCCGTTCGATCGACAGAATCAGGCGCTGGCCCTTGAGCGAAAGCCGCAGATCGGCCATTCGCTGCTGCACATCGTTGCGCGTCAGCACCTCGGAAACGCGATCCAGGTCCATGCCGACCGGGTGCGCACCCAGGCGGATCCGGCGATCACCCGCGGCGATCTCGGTGGTGGAGTGCTCCAGCCCCACGGCGCAGCCAGAGGTGACGAAGCGTGGCGCCGAACTCTGCCGCTCGATGATCTCGAGCGGCGCCGCCCCACGCACCACATCGACGAAATTCTCCACCTGGCGTGGGATATGGAATCCGATGTAGTCGCACTGCAGCAGGCTGCCGATGATGGTGCGGCGCCAGGGCACGACGTTGAAGACGTCGGCGGATGGAAAATAGGTATGGTGGAAAAAGGCGATGCGCAGGTCGGATCGCAGTTCGCGCAGATAGGCCGGCACCATCCACAGGTTGTAGTCGTGGATCCACACCACGGCGTTTTCCGCCGCCTCGATCGCCGTTCTCTCCGCGAAGGCGCGGTTGACGCGGCAGAACACTTGCCAGTGGTCTTCGCGGAACCGTGCCCGCTCCCAGAACGTGTGCAGCATCGGCCAGAACGCTTCTTTGGCGAAGTGCCGATAGAAGATGTCGATGTCGTGCTTGGACAGCGGCACCCGGGCCGCGGTCAGGCGTGGATAGCGCGCCGCGTCGACCGCCGTATGCGTCTCGAACGGGCCGCGTTTGGGCTCATCCACCGCCCAGGCCACCCATGCGCTGCGGCGGCCGTCGGCGAAGAAGCTG
>CBINNP010000155.1:0-8424 GCA_966252075.1 uncultured Solimonas sp. | reverse complement strand
CTGCAGATCGGCGAGCGGCCGTGCCACCAGCGAGGAGTCCAGCATGCGCTGCGGATGCGCGACGCGAATCGCCAGGTCGATGCGCGATTCGATCAGGTCGATGCGCTCGTCGTCGGCGAACAGGCGCAGGCGCAGGCGCGGATGTGCCTTCAGCAGCGTCGCCAGCGCCGCCAGATGCCGCGCCGCCAACCCGGCCGGCGCGGCGACGCGCAGTTCTCCGACCAGTTCGTCGCGCAGTTCGGCCAGACGAATCTCGGCCTGCCGCGCCGCCAGCGTCATCGCCGCGCAGCCTTCGTAGAAGACCTGGCCTGCCTCGCTCAGCGTCAGCCGCCGCGTCGAGCGGTGCAGCAGCACGACAGCGAGTTCGCGCTCGAGTGCGCGCAGTTGCTGGCTGACCGCGGACGGGCTCATGCCCAGCTCGCGTGCCGCCGCGCTGATCGAGCGGGCTTCCACCACGCGGGCAAACACCGCCATCCGCCGCAATCGGTCCATTTTGAAGTTCTACTTCAAGTTGTACGGCAATTTAGCGGGCTTATCGCGTCATTGTGAAGGCCATAGAGTCATTGCCCCTGCAAACCACAAGGAACGCTCATGAAACTCGTCATCCTCGGCGCCACCGGCTTCGTCGGCACGGCACTGGTCAGCGAAGCCTTGCAGCGCGACCACCAGGTCACCGCCGTGGCGCGTCACCCGGACAAACTCGCCGCGCAGCCGGGCCTGCGCTTGCACGCCGCCGATCTCGGTGATGCGGCGACGGTGGCCGCCGCGGTCGCCGGCCACGACGCCGTGCTCAGCGCCTACAACCCCGGCTGGGGCGATCCCGAGATCTACGACAAGATGGTGCGCGTCTCGCAGACCATCTTGGACGGCGTCAGACGTTCCGGCGTGAAGCGCCTGCTGGTGGTCGGCGGCGCCGGCAGCCTGGAAGTGGCGCCCGGCCTGCAGCTGCTCGATACGCCGCAGTTCCCGGCCGAATACAAGGACGGCGCGCGCGGCGCGCGTGAGGCGCTGAACCAGTTGCGCGGCGAGACGGAGCTGGACTGGAGCTTCCTGTCGCCGCCGGCGCTGCTGGAACCGGGCGCGCGCAGCGGCCGCTACCGGCTTGGCAGCGAGCAGCTGCTGATGGACGGTGAGCAGCCGGCGCGCATCAGCGTCGCCGATCTGGCGGTCGCCGTGCTCGACGAGATCGAGCAGCCCCGGCACCTGCGCCGTCGTTTCACGGCGGCCCACTGAGGCGAGCGCTCAGGCGCCGCGCGGATCGCCCGGCAACCAGGCGCCGGTGACGGTCTTCCAGGCCCGGGAGGTCTTCTCGCCGCAGACGCCGTCGACGCGCAGGAAGATGCCGGGCTGGGTGTTGAGCCACTTCTGCAGGGCGACCGCGCGCGCGTATTCGGCCGGCTCGCGCGGCTTGCGCAGGGCGTAACGGACCGGTTGCGGAATCTCCGGTGCCGCCGCCGGCGCCGGCAGGAAGTCGAGCAGGCCGCGCTCGGCGAATCGCCGCAGCAGCACCGCCGCGCCGCATTGCCCGGATACCGCGGTCGCGTCCCAGCGGCCGTCGGCGACGTACTTGCCGCTGCGGTAGAGACTGGAAAAGCTCCACAGATACGGCGACAGCGTTTCCGGATGATGGTTGCGGTAGCCCCAGCCGTTGTAGGCCTCCAGCCGGTACAAGCTGGCCGGCAGGCTCCAGTCGTCCAGTCCGTCGAGCTTCTGCAGGGTCAGCGCATCGCGTGCGCTGAACTCCCAGGTGAAGGGCGGCTGGCCGTCGAGCGGACGCCCCGCCGGCACTTGCCGCGTGCGCGCCGTCAGCGGATCGCCGTTGTGCAAATGGCGCGTGAACGACTGGCTGGATTCCAGGTTGTGGATCGCGGCGATCACCGTCCACGGGATGCCGAGCGGATCGGCCACCGCGCGGTAGCGGGCGGCGTTTTCCTGCGCGCGGTCGGCGATGCGCTCGACCGCCGCGCGGCGCTCGGGCCGGATCTGGCATTGGGAAAAGAGCCGCTCGTACTCGCTGCGCAGCTCCGGCGTCAGGCTTGGCATGGCATCACCCCCTCGCATCCGCGATCGGATGCCCGCCACGATAGGCGCGCCGTCAAGGCGCGCCGGTGAAGCGCTTCACACCTGCAAGGACGTCGCCATCGTTTTCGCTGACGCGCTGAGAACTGCTTCGCGTTTGCGGGCGGCTCGCCGCGGCGACGGCCTCAGCGCAGCGCCAGCAGGCGCTGCGTCAGCGGATGCGCCTCGCCCAGAGCAGCGCGGTACAGCATGCCGGCCCGCGCGTACTCGCGTTGCGCCTCGTCAGGGCGACGCTGCAGCGCGCGCAGCCGGCCCAGGCTCTCGTGCAGGTAGGCGATCCGCACATTGCCGGCCGGCAGGCTGCGGCCGGCGTCGTCGAGGCCCTGCAGCAGCAGGGTCTCGGCGCGCGCCAGCTGGCCCTGCGCGATCAGCGCCTCGGCCAGGTTGCGCTGGATCAGCAGCACATTGGGATGGCGGGCGCCCTGCGCCGCCAGGCCCTGCTCGTAGGTGGCCTGCAGCAGCGGCAGCGCCTCGGCGGCGAGGCCGAGCCGGGTCAGGGTTTCGCCGACGCGATTGGCCGAATAGCGCGTCCACACGTGGCCGGCACCGTGCACCTGCATGCGGTTGTCGTAGGCGCGGCGCAGCAGCGGCAGCGCCGCCACCGCCTCGCCGCGCTCCAGCAGCAGCTGGCCGCGATAATGCAGCGCGGTCAGCGTGTACGGGTGCAGCTCGCCGACGCCGTGCAACAGCTGCTGGTAGGCATCGTCGAAGATCGCTGCCGCCTCGTCCCAGCGGGCTTGCGTCATCACCGTGTCACCGAGGGTGATCTGCTGCCACAGGGTGTGCGGATGCCTGGCGCCATGCCGCGCTACCGACGCAGCCACGACCTGGCGCATCAGCGCTTCCGCATCGGCAGGGCGGTTCAGCTCCAGGTAGCAGTCGGCCAGGCTCCACTGCGTATCGACGACACCGTCCGGATCGGACCCGCGATAGTCCTTGAGCAAGACCTCATAGAGCGCGGCGGCCTGCGCGTAGCGGCCTTGCTCGAAGTCCAGCCAGGCCAGGCCGGCGCGCGTGGTCAGCGTGTCCGGATGCCGCTCGCCGAGCCGCGCACGGCGCAGCGCGTAGCTGCGCTGGTAGATCGCCGCCGATTCGTCGTAGCGCGTCTGCAGCATCGCCACGTGAGCCAGGCGGTCGGCGATGCGCAGGCTCAGTTCGGCATCGGCGCCCTTTTCGGCCTCGCTGTCGCGCAGCGCCGCCTCCAGCTGCGCGCGCGCCTGCGTCCAGTCGCCCAGACCTTCGTAGGCGCGGCCCATCGCGTAAGCCATCTCGGCGCGCGCCAGCGGATGCGCGGCCAGCCGCTGGTCCAGCCGCGGTGCGGCCTCGTTGAGCAGCGCCTGCAGGCTCAGCGTCGGCCGGCCGCCGCCGAAAGGATCGGTCGCCGCCAGCAGGTCCTCGCTGACGAACTCCACCGCGGCGCGGGCCTCGTCGGCGGCGCGGCGCGCGCTCCAGAAGCCCCAGCTGCTCAGGCCCAGGCCGACCAGCAGCGTCGCCACCAGTGCCTGCTGCCAGCGGCGGCGGATACGGCTGCGCTGCAGCGCGGCGCGCAGCCGCTTGGCCTCGGCCTGCGCCTGTCGCTGCACCTGCAGACGCGAGCGCCGCGAGTCCAGCGTGCGCAGGCGCCGCGCCAGCTCGGCGGCATCGCCCAGGCGATCCGCCGGATTGCCGGCAGCGGCCAGGCCGATGTCCTCGCGCAGCAATTCGTCGTCGATCTCGCGCTCCCAGCCCGGCGCGACCGGCCGGCGCAGGTCGGCGACGACCAGCTGGTAGAGGATCACGCCCAGCGCGTAGAGATCGGACTGCGCGGTCGGCTGGGGGCCGGCCCGCAGCTCCGGCGCCAGATACAGCGGCGTGCCGCCGTCGTCACCGCTGCCGTCGAGCGCCTGCGTGAAGCCGATCCGCGTGATCTCCAGGTGCTCCAGCCGCGCCAGATCGAGCATGCGGCCGCTGCCGAAATCGGCCAGCTTGAGCTGCGGCGCACCGTCGGCGCCGCTGGCGACCAGCAGGTTGGCCGGCTTGATGTCCTTGTGCAGCACGCCGGCGGCGTGCGCGGCCGACAGCGCCTCGGCGGCCTGCGCGACCAGCTCCAGCCGCGTCGCCAGCGGCAGCGCGGCGACGCCGCCCTGCGCCTGCGCCCACTGCGGCAACGCGCCGCCGGCGACGTGCTCGGCCTCGACGAAATACGGCAGTTCTTCGAGATTCCAGTCGAGCAGGGCAACGACGTCGCGGCGCGGTCCGTAGGTGTCGGTGAGCACGCGGAACAGGGTGATCTCGCGCTTGAGCGCGGTCAGGCCGACGGCGTCGCGGGCGAACTTGAAGACACGGCGCTCATGGGTCTTGGCGTGCGCGGCCAGCCAGACCTCGCCGTAACCGCCGCTGCCGAGCCGCGCCTGCAGGGTCCACAGCGGCCGCAGCGGCGGGCTGTCGCCGGGCTGCAGCGGCAGCGGCGCCAGTGGCGCGCCGGGCTCGGCCGCCTCCAGCGTCACCGGCGCGATCAGCCGGTAGCCGTAGCCGTGCACGGTCTTGATGATGGCCTGCTGCTCGTCGCCAAGGCCCTGGCGCAGCTTGGCGACCGCCTTGGTCAGCACCGACTCCGACAGCACGCGGCCCGGCCAGACGCCGTCCTGCAGCTCGTCCTTGGTGACCACCTCGCCCGGATGGCGCAGCAGGAACATCAGCAGGTCGAGCGGCTTGGGTTCCAGCTTGACCAGCTGGCCGCCGACGCGCAGCTCCAGCGTCGCGCCGTCGAGCACGCAGTCGCCGAAACGCCAGCGCGGCGCGCGGGCGCGCGGCTCGACGGCATCGGTGTGACTGCGCGGCTCGTTCACGGTCGGTGCTTCCCCCAGGGCGGCGAGGATAGACGAGGCGGGCGGCTCGGAACGCCGGCGCCGGCGGTTTTTCCGCCGCGAATCACAATCGTCGGGAAATCGTCGGAATTCGGTCCGGACTCGGCGGCAGCTGGCGGCGCAGGGTGGCGTCACCTTCCGCCACACCGGAGTCCGCCCGTGAACATCAAGCACCTGTGTATACCCGCAGTCCTCGCCGCCGGCCTTGGCCTGGCCGCGCCGGCCGGCGCCGCCGACCTCAAGGACCAGAGCAAGAAAGCCGCCGTCACCAACAAGACCGTGCGCGTGCCGACCAGCGCCACCGTGCAGGTGCAGCCGCCGGTGGCCGGCCGCACCGACGACAAGCGCGCCGAAACACCGCCGCCCGGCGGACCGGCCAGCACGCTGCCGGGCATCGAGCGCCAACCGATCAGCAGTGCCAAGCCCGACAAGGACCAGGCGCTCGACAGCGCCACCACCGGCCTGCGCGGCGCAGCGCCGACGCTCGGCGCCGACACCTCACGCACCGCCAAACCGGGCTTCGACCAGGGCTTCGGCGCCAAGGCCGAGATCACCCAGGAGCAGGCCGACCGCGTGCGCGACAGCAACCGCAACCCGATCAATGGCGGCCTGACCGGCGGCCAGGTCGTCGGCGGCCCGCTCGGCGCCGCCGCCGCTTCGCAGGCCGGCACGCCGACCGGCAAGACCACCGACATGATCTCCAGCCCCGGTTCCGGCTCCGGCATCACCACACCCAACGCCCGCTTCGAGAACGGCGAGGTCAAGACCACCGGCAAGGGCCAGCTCGCCAAAGAGCTGGGCATCAATGAGAAAGGCGTGATGAACACCGTCACCGGCGGCCGCTTCGAGGAGCTCGATCGCATCTCGCGCGGCGAGGATGCCGGCGGCGGCGGTGCCGCTGGCGGTGGCGCGGCCCCGGCGACCGGCGGCGAAGGTGGCGGTTGCACCGACTGCACCACCAAGACCTCGTCGGACGGCCGCAACACCGTGGTCACCGACAAGGACGGCACCAAGCATGTCTACGTCGACGGCAAGAAGGTCGGCACCGTGGCGCCGGACGGTACGGCGACGCCGGTCGAAAAGGCCGACGCCGGCCGCCCCGATCCGGAAGGCCGCGGCCGGCCGACCAACGAGGATCTGCAGCGCCGCCTCAACGATCCCAACTTCCAGATCATCCAGGCCGCCAAGACCGGCGGCAACATCAATCCGGACCGCAACGACAACAGCGCGATCGACCGCAGTGCGCCGCTGCCGACCACCAGCCAGGTCGGCCAGGGCCTGTTCGGGCAGCCGACGCAGGGTCTCAACGACAGTGGCGGTGGCAGCGGCACCTCCGGCTTCAACAACAAGAACATGGGTGCGATCGACCCGGGCCGCGACGCCACCTTCAACACCACCACCGGTCCCGAGCAGAACCGCGCCGAGGACGCTCTCAACAGAGGTCCCTCGCGGCCGCCGCTGCAGGCCCCGGCCAGCAGCTCCGACGATGACGAGGATGAGGACGACGGCAGCACGACCACCTCCAGCGGCAAATAGTCCCCGCCACCGCACCGGCCGACTGTCGATGCCCTTCTTCGTCCACGCTCTCACCGCCGCGCTGCTGCTGGCCTGCAGCGCGGCGGCCGCCGCGCCAGCCTGCTTCGGCGCGCTGGCCGCGGGTTGCAGCACGGCGGCTACCGGCGGCGCGGCGTACTGCCGCGCGATCGGCACCGAGCTGGAATGCGTGGTGCATGCCGGCAGCATCGAGCACGACACCTGCTGTCTGCAGTCGCCACAGGGCCGTGGCTGCGGGCAGCCGCCCGAGCAGCCGGCGCAGTGCGCCTACGAGTGGCAGAAAGCGCAGCACCGTACCGCGCAGGGCCTGTACTGGCTGCGACGGATGAACCCGCGCAGCGGCGGCGTCGATTTCAACGCCTACTGCGCGCCGTCCGGCACGGTGCTCGCCGCCGGCGACGAGCGCTGGTGCTGCTCACGCGCCGCCAGCGCGCTGGCCGAACGCGATCCGCAAGGCGTCAACAAGCTGCGCTGCCAGTAGCGACCCGGCCTCTCCCAGACCCGCCCCCCATCCAAGCCATTTGCGTTCCGGCCGCGCCGGAGCCCGACAAGGACTTTCACCATGCTTGCCAAAACCTTGCTGCGCGCCCGGCTGCCGGCGCTGAGCGTGGCGCTGACCCTGAGCGCCGCGCTCGGCGGCTGCGCCAGCAGCGGCAGCCGCACCGGCTCCGCCGAATCCGACTGGTCGCTCGCCGAACAGGCCCTGCACGCCGGCCGCTGGGACGCCGCGCAGGCGCCGCTGGCGCGGCTGCTGCAGCAGGATCTGCGCAACGGCCCCCTGCAGTTCCTGCATGCGCTGACGGAGGAGCAGATCGGCCGCGAGCGCGACCGCGCGCGGCTCGACCTCGCCGCCGTCGGCTACGCCAATGCCGAGCGCTTCGCACCCGGCCACTACTGGGCCCTGCTGCGGCTGGGCTTCCTGGAACTGGAGCGCGGCGATCACCGCCAGGCGCAGGCACGCTTCGCCGAGGCCGCGCTCGACCAGCCGCGACGCTGGGAAGCGTTCTACGGACTCGGCGTCGCCTCGTACTACCAGCAGGATCTGCCGATGCTGCAGCTGGCGGCTCAGCGTAGCCGCGAGCTGGCACCCGAACAGGCCGACGTGATCCGTCTGCAGGCCTTTGCGCTGGCCGCCGAGGGCCGCCCGGCGGCGCGCGATCTGCTCCGCCAGCTGGCGCTGGATGGCAGCAATGCCGCCGAGGCCCGCCATGCGCAGCAGCGCGTCAACGAGTATCTGGACGTGACGCCGGCGCAGCGGCAGACGCCGCTGGGCGAGGCCGAGACACGCGGCCGCGATCAGGCGCCGGCCGCGGCGGAAAATCCGCTGAATCAGGTCGTCGTCGAGGTAACGATCCTGCTCAACTCGGTGCTCGACCGCGCCAGCCGCGGCATCAACCTGTTCGACGGCCTGCGCGTGCTGTACGGCTACAGCAACACGCTGGCGCAGCAGAGCATCAGCGGCATCGGCCGCGAGACCTCGCGCACCATCACCTCGCAGATCTCGACGCCGCAGCTCGACTACAGCCTCAACCTGTTCAACGACTCCGGCCAGTACTACAGCGTCGTCGCGCGGCCGTCGATCACCGCCCACCTCGGCCGCGAGTCGCAGTTCTTTGCCGGCCGCACGCTCAGCGTCGCGGTCAGCGGTATCAACCTCGGCCAGCTGCAGCCGATCGACGTCGGCGTCCAGCTCAAGGTGATTCCGGAGGCGATCAGCCAGAACAAGGTGACGTTCCGCGTCGACGCTGCGCGCTCATTCCTGTCGCAGGACCAGATCGGCAGCTTCCCGGCCTCGCTGACCACGTTCCGCCAGTCGGTGTCGGCGACCGCCGATATCGAGTTCGGCCAGACGCTGGTGCTCAGCGCGCTGTCGGAACAGGTGTCCGACAAGACCGTCTCCAAGGTGCCGGTGGCCGGCGAGGTGCCGGTGCTCAACTGGTTCACG
>CBINNP010000154.1:0-8430 GCA_966252075.1 uncultured Solimonas sp. | reverse complement strand
TCTTGACACGCGCCAGGTTGACCAGGGACTCCCGCGACAAGGCCTGCAGGCCTTCGGCGACATCGCGCGGCGTCGGCGTGTCCTCGGCCAGCTCCGGCAGCGACGGCGCCGCGCTTGGACGCAGCTGGCGGAACAGGGCGTCGTCGAGGCTGCTTTCCACGCGCAGGATCGATTCGGCGAGCGCCAGCCACCGCGCGGCGCCGGGCTGCTCGCCGAGGGTATCCAGCGTGCGCGCCTGATTGGCCACCGCCTGCTGCAGCACCACCAGGCCCAGGCCGCCCAGGACATCGGCGATGCGGCGCAGGCCGGCGCTGGTCGCCGCCAGCTGATCGGCGCTGGCGCCACCGGCGCGCACCGCCAGATCGATGTGATCCTTGACGCGCAGGAAGTCGCTGCGGATTTCCTCGCCGACCCGCGTCAGCAGCCGCGTGTCCGGACCATGCAGGCGACGGCGGCGGGCTTCGAGCTCGTCCGGATCGGGCAGCAGCGCTTCCAGCCCGTACTGCAGGCGCAGCGCGCTGACGCGCGGACCCTTGGCTTGCGAGCGGCCTATCAGGAACAGCAGCTGCGCGCCGAGATCGGCCAGGCCGACCGCGGCATTCTCGCCCTGCTCGCCGATCAGGCGGATCTGCTGGTCGACGCGACCGAGCAGGCGCTTGAGGTCCATCGAGCTATCCAGCCCGCGACCGAGCAAGGCTTCGATCGCTGCCGCGGCGATGCGCAGCAGCTGCCGCGTATCGACCCGACGCGCATGGCCGGCCAGCTGCTCGGCGATCTTGCCGAGCCGCGCCGCCGACGGCAGGGCGTCCGGCGCATTGCGGATCCACGCCAGCAGCGAGGCCTGGAACGCCGGCGCGAAGCGCCGCGCCTGCAGCCCCAGCAGACCGTCCTCGGGCAAGGGCTCAACCGGCGGCAGCGGCAGGTCGAGCAGCAGCAGTTGCGCGGCGAACAGTTCCGCCTCGGTCAGCACCGGCTGGCCGCGTGCCAGGCGCAGCTCGTTGATGGCCGGCTGCAGCAGCAGCGCGCAGTCGTCCATCCGCTCGGCGACGGCCTGCAGGTAGTCACCGGTCTGGGCGATGGCGCCCAGCAGCGCCGCATAGAGTTCGTCGGGCGCGGCCGGCCGCCGCACCGTCAGATCGGCGAGCGCCGCCAGCATCTCGTCGGCCAGCAGCTGCGCGCCGCTGCAGCGGATCATCGCCGCGGTGCCGCGGATCAGCCTGAGTTCGCCCGCCGCCTGCGGCAGCGCCGCGCTGTCGTGGACCTGCTCGTGCGCCTGCTCGATCAGGGCCCGGGCGCGCCCGAGACTTTGGTCGAGCTCGCCACGCACCCACTGCAGCGCGCTGTGGCGATGTGGATCGGCCGGTCCGTTCATGAGGCGCGATTCACAGTGCCGCGGCGCGATAGGCCTCGCTGCGCGCGAGGCGATGCAGGCTGAAGGCGTACCACGGCTGGCCGTCGCGGACGAAGGCGCCGAGCAGATACGGCGAGAATGGCGCGGCGTCGAGCTTGAGCGCGTTGCGCTGGTCGGCCGCGACGAACTGCCGGTAGCCGGCGATCTCGTCGACCAGCAGGCCGGCGGGCGTGGTCCGCGAATTGAGCACCAGCACCCGACGGCCGCGCGGATCGTCAGGCGGCGACAGGCCGAAGAAGCGCGCCAGATCGACGATCGCCAGCAGCTCGCCGCGCACATTGGCCAGCCCGCTGAGCCAGGGCTTGGCATTGGGAATGCGCGTGGCCGGCGGCGGCGCGATCACCTCGCGGACATCGCCGCGCGGCGCCACGAACCAGCGCGAGCCGATGCGGAAGCCCAGCCCCGTCCAGCCCTGGCTGCGGCCGGCGGCATCGCCGGCATCGTCGCGCTGTGCCTGCAGCTGCGCCTCGAGCGCGCGCAGCAGCGCCAGCGGATCATCGCGCAGGCGGCGCAGGTCCGTGTTCATCGGGCGCGCGACGTCGAGGGGAGCGAAAAGATCAGCGCGGCGAATAGGCGCGCACGGCGCCCAGCAGTTCGTCGCGCGTGAACGGCTTGGTCAGGTATTCGTCGGAACCGACGATGCGGCCGCGGGCGCGGTCGAACAAACCATCCTTCGAGCTCAGCATGATCACCGGCGTCCCCCGGAAGCGCGGATTGTTCTTGATCAGTGCACAGGCCTGATAGCCGTCGAGCCTGGGCATCATGATGTCGATGAAGATGATATCCGGACGGTTATCGGAAATCTTCGACAGCGCCTCGAAACCGTCCTGCGCCGTCACCACCTCGTAGCCCTCGCGGGCCAGCAGCGTCTCCGCCGTGCGGCGGATCGTCTGGCTGTCGTCGATCACCATGACCCGCGTCGCCGTGCTTGCCTCGTTGGACACTCGAATCCTCTCTAGGGCCTGTTAACGCCAATGGTGCGACCACTGCACTGTTCGATGCGGTTTTAGCACAGTCCTTCCGGCACGGGTCCGGGCGCCGCCGAACGCGCACTGTCGGACGCCGAACGCGCTACCATGAAGCATGAATGATGCCGCTCCGCCGCCGACCGTTCCCCGTCTGCTGACTGCGCAGACCGGGCCCCTGCTCCACCTCGAATCGACCGTACTCGGCCGCGCCGCCGACATCGAGGCCTGGTTCCGCGCGCAGTGGCTGAAAACGCCGCCACCCTTCTACAGCTCGGTGGATCTGCGCAACGCCGGCTTCAAGCTGGCGCCGGTAGACACCAACCTGTTTCCCGGCGGCTTCAACAATCTGAATCCGGCTTTCGAGCCGCTGTGCATCCATGCCATCCAGGCGGCGATGCTGCGCGTCTGCCCGCAGGCCTGCGGCGTGCTGCTCGTGCCGGAGAACCACACCCGCAACAAGTTCTATCTCGAGAACGTCGCGACGCTCTTCGAGATGATCCAGAAGGCCGGTTTCAACGTGCGCATCGGCTCGCTGTTGCCGGAGCTGCGCGAGCCGACTGAACTGACACTGGAGATTTCCGGCCGCAAGCTGCTGCTGGAGCCGCTGCGCCGTGATGGCGACCGCGTGCACGTCGGCGGCTTCTATCCCTGCCTGGTGCTGCTCAACAACGATCTGTCGGCCGGCGTACCGGCGATCCTGCAGGGCCTTGAGCAGGACATCATCCCGCCGCCCGATCTGGGCTGGCACCTGCGGCAGAAGTCCAACCACTTCGGCTTTTACCGCGAAGTCGCGCGCGAGTTCGGCCAGGTCGCCGGCCTCGACCCCTGGCTGGTCGATCCGCTGTTCCGCAATTGCGGGCAGATCAACTTCATGAAGCGCGAAGGCGAGGAGTGCCTGGAGGGCAATGTCGAGTTGCTGCTCGCCGACATTCGCGCCAAATACGCCGAGTACGACATCAAGGACGAGCCCTTCGTCATCATCAAGTCCGACGCCGGCACTTACGGCATGGGCGTGATGACCGCGCGGAGTGTCGAGGACGTGCGCAGCATGAACCGCAAGGCGCGCACGCACATGTCGAGCGCCAAGGAAGGCCGCGAGGTCACGGGCGCCATCATTCAGGAAGGCGTCTACACCTTCGAGCGAATGGGCCCCGACGAGGCGACCGCCGAGCCGGTGGTCTACATGATCGATCGTTACGTGGTCGGCGGCTTCTACCGCCTGAACTCGCAGCGCGGCAATCAGGAAAACCTCAATGCGCCCGGCATGCGCTTCGAGCCGCTGGCATTCGACAAACCCTGCTGCACCCCGGACCCGAGCTGTGGCCCGGACGAGCGCCCCAACCGCTTCTACGCCTACGGCGTGGTGGCACGTCTGGCAGCGCTGGCGGCGGCCCGAGAAATAGCCGCGGTCGCCGAGATCCGCGCCGAAACGGCCAGCGTCGCCGCCTGATCGCCCGGGCCGCCACGCCACCCTGGCACCCGATTTGCGTCGTCGGGGGCATCGTCTCTGGGAAGCCCGCGATGTCACTGCGTCGATTCATCCTCACCGCGCTGCTGTCGGCCGCGCCGCTGGCGGTGCAGACCGCCAGCGGCGCAGACTGCAGGCTCGGCGATGCCCTGCCGCTGAAGCTGTTCGCGACCACGCCGGACATGCTGTTCGAGGCGGCCACCGAACCCGTGGTGACGCGCAGCTATCAGCCGGGCGAGGCGCTGACGGTGAAACCCGGCGAGGTGCTGCTGCGCCGGCAGGTCCAGGCCACCGCCAGCGGTGCCCGCTTCGATCGCGACATCCATTACCGCTCGGGCATGCCGCTGTCCAATGACTACCTGCTCAAGGCCGACACCGCTTATCCGTTGCTCGCCGTGCCGCGGGCGCCGGCGCTGCGTGCGCTGCAGCTGCCGGCGCGCAAGGACGGAGTCGACGAATACCTGTTCCTCAATGCCGAGGGCCAGCTCTGCGAACGGGTGATGACGTACAAGCAGCAGCGCGAGTTTCTCAGCTACAGCGCCGGCAGCTACCGCGCCGAGCCGGCTCAGGCCGCGCAGATCGAGGGCGCGACGCCCGAGGCCGGGCGCAGCCGCGGCCAGACCATCGCGCTGAGCAGCATCGACGCCATCGCTTTCGAGCTGATCTCGCGGCCGAGCGTCGACGGTGTCATGGGTGAGGCGATCAAGCAGTCCTTCGACCGCCAGAAGCGCCAGCTCGACTTCGCCGGCTACACGCTGGCGGTTGATTCCGTCAGCAACGATGGCGTGACCTTCAAGGTGCTGGCCGAACCCGGTCCCTGAGCCTGGCGCGGCTTTGCGTTACGCTGCCGCGCATGAGCACGACATCGAACCCGACCCGCACGCTAGGCATCGTCATGGACCCGATCGGGTCCATCAAACCGTACAAGGACACCAGCCTGGCGCTGCTGCTGGCCGCGCAGAAGCGCGGCTGGACCCTGCGCTACTTCGAGATGGGCGACCTGTGGCTGCGTGACGGCGTCGCCTGTGGCCGGGCGCGCACGCTGACGGTGTTCGACGACAAGAAGCATTGGTTCGAACTGGGTGCGGAGCAGACCGTGGCGCTCGGCGATCTCGACGCGATCCTGATGCGCAAGGACCCGCCGTTCGATCTCGAATACGTCACCACCACCTATCTGCTCGAACGCGCCGAGGCACAGGGCGCGCTGGTCGTCAACAGGCCGGCGTCCCTGCGCGACTGCAACGAGAAGATCTTCACCGCCTGGTTCCCGGCGCTGACGCCGCCGACGCTGTTCTCGCGCGACGCCAAGACGCTGCGCGCCTTCCACGCCGAGCATGGCGACGTCATCTACAAGCCGGTCGACGGCATGGGCGGCATGGGCATCTTCCGCGTCGACGCCTCGGGGCTGAACCTGGGCTCGGTGATCGAGCAGCTGACCCTGATGGGCACGCGCACGATCGTCGCGCAGAAATACCTGCCTGCCATCAAGGACGGCGACAAGCGCGTGCTCGTGGTCGACGGCGAAGCCGTGCCGTACTGCCTGGCGCGCATCCCGCAGGCCGGCGAGACACGCGGCAACCTGGCCGCCGGCGGCTTCGGCGAGCCACGGCCGCTGAGCGATGCGGACCGCCGCATCGCTGCCGCGGTCGGCCCGGAACTCAAGCGCCGCGGCCTGCTGTTCGTCGGCCTCGACGTCATCGGCGAGCACCTGACCGAGATCAACGTCACCAGTCCGACCTGCGCGCGCGAGATCGACGCTGCGTTCGGCACCGACATCGGCGGCCTGCTGATCGCGGCGATCGAGCGGCGGCTGGCGACCTGAGCGGCTTGTCGAAGCCCTCGGCCGCCCCGATACTGCCGCCATGACGACCGACGACTCCCTGAAGCATCAGTTCCTCGTCGCGATGCCCGGCCTCGACGACGACAACTTCAATCACACGGTCTCGCTGCTCTGCGAGCACAACGACGAAGGCGCGATCGGCCTGATCATCAACAAGCCGACCGAGCTCAAGCTCGCCGACATGATGGAGCAGATGAGCCTGGAGCACGCCGGGCTCGATGACGAAGCCCCGGTGTTCTGGGGCGGTCCGGTGCAGCCGGAGCGCGGTTTCGTCGTTCACCGCGAACCGGGTGGCTGGGAGTCCTGCGTGGCCCTGGGCGACAATCTGTTCATCACCACCTCGCGCGACATTCTCTCGGCGATCGGCAAGGGCGAAGGGCCGCGCGACTTCCTGGTCATGCTCGGCTACGCCGGCTGGGACGCCGGCCAGCTGGAAAACGAGATCCTGCACAACACCTGGCTCAACACGCCGGTCGACAGCCAGATCCTGTTCCGCACGCCCGTGCGCGACCGCTGGCAGGCGGCGACGCGTCTGCTCGGTGTCGACGTCACGCAGCTGACCGGCGACGCCGGCCACGCCTGAGCGGCCGGGCCCGCGCCCGCGTTCGGCTCCTGCGCCTCTCATGCCTGCCTATCTGGGCTTCGACTTCGGCGAGAAGCGCATCGGTGTCGCGCTCGGCGACGACCTGACCGGCAGCGCACGCCCGCTGCCGGCGCTGGCGCCGGGCGACTGGAACGCCCTCGATCGCGTGCTCGCCGACTGGCGTCCGGCAGCGCTGATCGTCGGCCTTCCGCTTGACGAGGACGGCCGCGAGCAGCGCATCAGCACTGCCGCGCGCCGTTTTGCCGAGCAGCTCGGTGCGCGCTGCAAGCTGCCGGTGCATCTGGTCGACGAACGCTTCTCGTCGCGCGAGGCCGACAGCCACCTGCGCGAGGCCCGCGCCAGCGGCCGCATGACCCGCCGGGTGCGCAAGGGCGACCGCGACGCGCATGCCGCACGCGTGGTGCTGGAGCAGTGGCTGGCCGGCAGCTGAGCCGCTCACTGTGAAGGAAAGTACGCCCAGGCACTCGAAACCACCGGCGCAGTGGGCGACAATCGCGCCCCAGAATGAAAGCAACGCTCCAACTCGACACCCAGGGCCGGCTGCGCCACCTCTTGACGCTGGAAGGCCTGAGCCGGGAGCTGCTGATCAGCATCCTTGACGAGGCCGAAACCCACGACAAGGTCTTGCGCGGTCGCAGCAAGAAGCTGGACACCCTGTCCGGCCGTACCGTCATCAATCTGTTCTTCGAACCCAGTACGCGCACGCGCACCACATTCGAACTGGCGGCGACGCGGCTGTCGGCGGACGTCATGAACCTGCAGGTCGCCAGCTCCTCGACCTCCAAGGGCGAGACCCTGTTCGACACCCTGCGCACGCTCGAAGCGATGCAGGCGGACATGTTCGTGATCCGCCACGACGCCTCCGGCGCCGCGCATTTCTTCGCCGAGCACGCCCAGCCTGGAGTGGCGATCCTCAACGCCGGCGACGGCCGCCATGCGCACCCGACGCAGGGTCTGCTCGATCTGTTCACGATCCGCCGCTACAAGGGCGGCAACGACGCCTTCAAGAAGCTCACCGTGGCGATCGTCGGCGACGTGCTGCACTCGCGCGTCGCCCGCTCCGACATCCACGGCCTGCGCATCCTCGGCACCAAGGAGATCCGCGTCATCGCGCCGCCGACGCTGGTGCCGGCCGGCATCGCCGAGATGGGCGTGCACGTCTTCCACGATCTCGACGCCGGTCTCGACGGCGCCGATGTGGTGATGCTGCTGCGCCTGCAGAAGGAACGCATGCTGGGCGCCTTCCTGCCCTCGCTCGGCGAATTCCATCGTGATTACGGGCTGAGCCGCGAGCGCCTGGCACGCCTCAAGTCCGATGCCATCGTCATGCATCCAGGTCCGATCAACCGCGGCGTCGAGATCGAAGGCGATATCGCCTATGGCCCGCGCTCGCTGATCCTGCAGCAGGTCAGCCACGGCATCGCCGTGCGCATGGCGGTGATGTCGATGATCCTCGGCGAGCCCAGCCGCGCCGCGAGCGCATCGCGCAGCCGCCAGTCACGCCGGAGCCGCGCATGAAAGCCGCCAAACGTGACTGGTCGGCACCGCGCACCGACACCAAACCGACGGCCACCGACAGCTCGCTGCTGATCCGCGGCGCGCGCGTGCTCGATGCGGCGCGCGGCTTCGACGGCCGCGCCGACGTCGGCATCCGCGACGACCGCATCGATGCCGTCGACGCCAGGCTCGATGCCAAGTCCTACGCGCAGACCGTCGACGCCAAGGGCCTGTGGCTGATGCCGGGCATCGTCGATCTGGCGGCGCGCTTCCGCGAGCCGGGCCAGACGCATAAAGCCAGCTTCCGCAGCGAGGTCGCGGCGGCGCAGGCGGCCGGTATCACCACCATCCTGCTGCCGCCGGACACCGCACCGGTGATCGACTCGCCGGCGATGCTGCTGCGCGTGCAGCGTATCGCCGCGCAGGCGGGCGGCCTCAACGTGCGCGTGCTCGGCGCACTGACCAAGGGCCTCGGCGGCGAGGCGCTGGCGGAACTGTCGGCGCTGAAGAACGCCGGCGCGGTCGGCGCCAGTCAGGCGCTGGCACCGATCCGCGATCTGCTGGTCGCGCGTCGTGCGCTCGAATACGCGCAGGGGCTGGGCCTCACCGTCCACGTCTTTGCCCAGGATGCCGCGCTGGCCG
>CBINNP010000153.1:0-8451 GCA_966252075.1 uncultured Solimonas sp. | reverse complement strand
TACTAAATAGGCTCAAGGGTACTTGACCGACTCACGTACACCGCAGGAGACACGCGCACAGAATATCACGTGAGGCCGAGCGGTCCCGTCCGTTTGTCACTCAAGCGCTAGCGTCGAGTCGATGTCGAGCGACATCTGCCGCAGCCGCTGCACTGTGCCCGGATCAGGCTGCGCCACACCTTCGACGCCCTGCATCTCCAGCAACTCGCGCGCGATGTTGAGCGCCGCCATCACGGCGATGCGCTCGGTACCCAGCGCCTTGCCGCGCTTGCGGATGCTGGTCATGCGCTCGTTGAGATAGTCGGCGGACTTGACCAGGGCCTCGTGCTCCTCTGTCGGGCAGGCGACGGTGTATTCCTTGCCCATGATGCGCACGGTGACACTGAGCGGTTCTTGATTGTCCGGGGCTGCACTCACGATTCTTGCTCCGATTCCAGCGAACGCACGCGCTCGACGATGCCTTCGATGCGGCGTCGCAGTTCGGTATTGAGCGCGAGCACGCGATCACGTTCCTGCAACGCGCGCTTCTCTTCGAGACGCGCCTGGCGGTAAGCCGCCATCAGACGCTGGATACGGTCTTCGAGCTGCTGAAGTTCGGATTCCATCATGGCCGTTGACGGTAGAAGGCGGCGGCCCAGTATAGCCCGGGCCGCCGCCTTCGAAGTACCGCTTGCTTCAGACCGCGCGACGGCGTGGCCTGCCGCCGGTCATTGCAGCAGCAGGAACAGCGCGCCCGGACCGCGGCGCAGCTGCAGCAGCAACTGGCCCTTGCCGGCGGTCAGCTTGCCGAACTCTTCGAGCGTGGCGACCGGCTGGCGATTGACCGCGATGATGATGTCGCCCGGCCGCAGTCCGGCCCGCGCCGCCGCGGAATTGGGCTGCACATCCTTGACGACGATGCCGCTGTCGACATCGGTATCGCGAACGCTGTCGTCGACCGGCGCGAAAGTGGCGCCGGCCAGACGCGGCGCGACTTCCTTGCCGGCCGCGGCGCTCGCCGCGAGCTGCGTGTCCTTGCCCACCGTGGCGGTGACGGTCTTGGGCTTGCCGTCGCGATAGAGCTTGAACTCCACCTTGTCGCCGACGCGCAGCAGACCGATCAGGCTGCGCAGCTGCGCGAAGTCGACGACGTCCTTGCCGTTGGCCGCGACGATCAGGTCACCGGCCTTCAGCCCGGCCTTGTCGGCCGGCGAGCCCGGAATGATACGGCCGATCAGCGCGCCGCGGCTGGTCGGCAGGTTCAGCGCCTTGGCCAGTTCCGGGGTGACCTCCTGGCCGCCGACCACACCGATGCGGCCGCGCTCGACCGAGCCGTGGTCGATCAGCTGCGCCATGATGCTCTTGACCAGATTGACCGGGATCGCGAAGCCGATGCCGACGTTGCCGCCGGACTGCGAGAAGATCATCGACGGCACGCCGACCAGCTCGCCCTTGAGGTTGACCAGCGCACCGCCGGAGTTGCCCGGGTTGATCGAGGCGTCGGTCTGGATGAAGTCGGCATAACCGTCGCCGATGCCGGTGCGGCCGAGCGCCGAGACGATGCCGCTGGTGACGGTCTGGCGCAGGTTGTACGGCGAGCCGATGGCGACGACGAAATCGCCGACCTGCAAGCCGTCGGAATTGCCCAGCGGCAGCGCGTTGAGCTTGTCGGCCTTGATCTGCAGCACGGCGACGTCGGTGCCGTCGTCGCGGCCGATCAGCTTGGCGTCGAACTCGCGGTCGTCGCTGAGGCGGACCTTGAGCTCCTTGGCATCCTTGACGACGTGGTTGTTGGTGATGACGTAGCCCTTGGCGGCATCGACGATCACGCCCGAGCCGACCGACTGGAAATCACGCTCCTGCGGCTCCTCGGGCACGTCGAAGAAGCGGCGGAAGAACGGATCCTCCATCAGCGGATTACGGACTTCCACCGAACCCTTGACGGAGATATTGACGACCGCGGGCATCACCGGCTTGAGCATCGGCGCCAGGCTCGGAATGCCGCCGGAGATCGGCAGGCTCGGCTGTGTCGGCGCCACCGGCAGATCGGCGTGCGCGGGCGGCGGCGCGGAGGACATCATGAAGGCTGCGGCCAGGATCGAGGCCGAGACGGCAAGCGGTGCAAGCAGTTTCAAGGCGAATTCTTTGGACATTGTGGGCGCGATTCTCGAAATCGGACTGCGGATCGGCAGCGGCAACTCAGACCGCCGCGCTTTTCGTTAGTTTCGGGCTGCCGGGCGTTTTTCAAGGCAGCCGGATCAGCGGGTTGAGGCTGTAAACCCCGGTCAGCGAGGCGCTGGCCAGCACATGGCCCTGCAGTGCGGCGCGGAACTGCGCGAGGCTGAAGCCGCTGTCGAGCGACCAGCGCTCGATATCGGTGGCATGGACCTCGAAGCGGTAACGATGCACGCGCTCGTCGTTCCACGGCGGGCACGGGCCGTCGTAGCCCAGGTAGCGGCCGGCCATCGCCGCGTCGCCGTCGAACCAGCCGGTGTAGTCGTTGAGGCCTTGCACGCTGCCTTCCGGCCCCTGCGGCGCTGTCTTGCCGTGCGCGATCACGCCAGCGCTGCAAGCGCCCTCCTCGATCGTCCGTTGCGCGGCCGGGATGCCGACCATCAGCCAGTGCACGAACTCGGCGCGCGGCAGACTGGCCGGCACGCTGCGGCCTTCGCGGTTGACGTCGTCCGGCCGCGTCGGCGCGTCCTGGTCGATGCAGCTGAGCGCGAAACTGCGCGTGCCGGCCGGCACGCCGGCCCAGCTCAGCTGCGGATTGCGGTTGCCGCTGAGGCGGATATGGCCGGACGGGCTCTGCACGGCGAACGCACAGCGGCCGGCGATGCGGCCGGAGGCCGGGATGCTGCGACTGCTCAGTTTCATCGATCGGGTTTCCTGATTTGAAAGCTATTGCCAGCGCGCCTGCGCCGTCTGCTCGGCGCCGCGGCGCAGACCCAGGCCGAGCCGCACCAGGCCTTCGGAGACGCGCCGCGCCAAGGGCTGGCGGCGACGGAAGCGCAGGCCGAACAAGGCCGCTTCTGCCTTGCGCGCCAGCAGGTAGTCATCGCTGGTCTGAATGCGGTCGACCAGCTGGAGTTCCAGCGCCTGCGTGCCGAACCAGTGCTCGCCGGTGGCGACACGCTCGACGTCGAGCTGCGGCCGGTAGTCGTGCACGAAGGCCTTGAACAGCTGGTGAACCTGCTCCAGCTCCTCGCGGAATTTGTCGCGGGCGGCGTCGGTGTTCTCGCCGAACACGGTCAGCGTGCGCTTGTAGGCGCCAGCGGTATGCAGCTCGTAATCGACGTCCAGGCGCTTGAGCAGGCGGTTGAAATTGGGCAACTGGGCGACGACGCCGATCGAACCGAGGATCGCGAACGGCGCGGCGATGATCTGGTCGGCGACACAGGCCATCAGATAGCCGCCGCTGGCCGCGACCTTGTCGACCGACACCGTCAGCCGCACGCCGGCCGCACGCAGCCGCACCAGCTGCGAAGCCGCCAGGCCGTAGCCGTGCACCATGCCGCCCTCGCTGCCGAGCCGCAGCAGCACTTCGTCGGTACCGGGCCGTGCCACCTGCAGCACGGCGCTGATCTCCTCGCGCAGCGAGTCGACCGCCGAGGCCTGCAGATCGCCATCGAAGCCGAGCACGTAGACGCGCGGCCCGTCGGCAGACTTGCCCTGCTTGCTGGCCTTCGCCCGCGCCTTGTCTTCCTGCTTGCGGGTCTTGTCGAGCTGCTTGAGCGCGGCGTCGTCGAGCACCTCGGCGCGAATCGCATCGCCGAGCCGGCGGTAGCGCTCGCCGAGGTCTTCGACCTGCAGGCGTTCGCCGGACGGCCGCTGCTCGCGCGCCGCGCGGACGACCCCGACGATGCCCAGCACGATCGCCAGCACCGCGATCACCCAGGTCAGGGTCTTGGCCAGGAACAGGCCGTATTCGAGAAGGAAGGCACTCATGTCTTTGTATTTGTTCGAGTGCCGCAGAATCGCCGCTGGCTGCCCGGATGGCAAGTTCTCGCACAGGCAGCGAGGTCATCGCCTCGCGCTGCACTGCAATATCGATGCGTATAATCCCGGTTCTTCAGCGTGCAGAGCGGCCGCACTGCCACGCCAAAAGCCCGGGAGATTCGCCAAATGACAAGAACACTCCGCACCCACCTGGCCTTGTTGTGCGCGCTGGGCACCGCCGCACCGGCCTTTGCCGACGAGCTGGAACTGCGGCCCTACCTCAGTGGCGGCTACGCCTACACCTTCGCCGACAAGGACCGCCAGTCGGACGACGGCCACGGCGCCTTCGTCGGCGGCGGCTGGGCCATCAACCCGCACTGGGGCGTCGAGCTGTCCGGCTTCTGGAGCCAGTTCGGCCGCGATCTGCCAAGCGATCCGCTGAAGTGGAAGGAATACGGCGTCAAGGCCGATGCGCAGTTCTTCTATGCGCGCAAGCCGGCGTTCTCGCCCTACGTGGGCCTGGGCCTGGGCGTCGGCTACAGCGAGATCAAGGGCGGCGAGGACTCCACCGATCCGCTGCTCGACGCCGGCGTCGGCTTCATCAGCTACTTCGGCAACAGCCCGGTCGGCGTGCGCGGCGATGTCCGTTACCGCTGGTTCGACACCGACAATATCGGCGGTATCGGCTGGCGCGGCGAGCCGATCGCCAAGCTCGGCCTGGTGGTCGCGCTCGGTGAAAGCAAGCCGGCCGAGAAGCCGGTCAAGGATGCCGACGGCGACGGCGTGCCGGACGACATCGACCTCTGCCCCGGCACCGCCAAGGGCGTGGCCGTCGACGCCAAGGGTTGCCCGCTGGATTCCGACGGCGACGGCGTGCCGGACGGTCTCGACGAATGCCCGGGCACCCCGCCCGGCGTGGCGGTCGATGCCAAGGGCTGCCCCTCCTCGCTCGGCTCCGGCCGCTTCAAGATCACCGGCTCCGGCGCGGAGCTGCGCTTCGAGGACGTGCACTTCGAGTTCGATCAGTCGACGCTGACCGAATACGGCAAGGAGATGCTCGATGACGCTGCCACCGTCATCAACCAGACCGCGCAGAAGTACCCGGCGCTGAAGGTCGACATCTCCGGCCACACCGACGAAACCGGCACGCCCGGCTACAACCAGGCGCTGTCGGAACGGCGCGCCGCCACCGTCAAGCAGTACCTGATCCGCAAGGGCGTCGAGCCGGGCCGCATCAACATCTACTCGTACGGTGAGTCCAAGCCGGCGGCGACCAACGACACCGTCGAAGGCCGCACGCAGAACCGCCGCGCCGAGACGCGCACGCGCGCCGAGTAAGAGCGGCTGCTGCAAACAGAAAGCCCCGCCTTGCGCGGGGCTTCCTGTTTGCGGGGCGGGCTCAGGCCGCCGCAGCGCCGTGGGCGATCTGCGGCAGCGGCGCGTCGGGGTCCAGATCGAGCTTGCGGAAAGCCGGCACCTGGTGACGGTCGATCGCCGCCCATGGCGCCTCGCGGCCGACCGGGCTCAGCAGCACGGCAACGCGGACCACGTCGGCATAGTTCGGCGGGCCGTCGTGCGCATCTTCCATCTGCCGCCACTGCATCGGCACCCCGACCAGCTCCTGCGGGAAGTGCCAGGCCTGCAGCACCAGCGTGCCGATCTTCGGTGCCAGCTGCTCCAGCACTTCGTCGAGATCTTCCGGAAACAGCAGGCTGTCGCGATGCGCATCGGCCAGCCGCAGCACCGGCAGCGCGCCGATGTCGTGAACCAGCCCGGCCAGCATCGCCATCTCGGGATTGAGCAGCGTGCAGTGCGCGGCCAGGTTCTGCGCGGCCGCCGCGACGTCGACGCTGCGTTGCCAGGCGCGGCGCAGCAGCGCCTGCTGCCAGGGCGCGCCACGCGTGTACATCTGCTCGATCACCAGGCCACTGACCAGCAGGCGCGTGTAATCGAAGCCCAGCCGCGTCAGCGCCTGGCGGATGTTGTCGACCCGGTGGCCACTGCGTGCTGCGGCGCTGTTGGCAACGCGGATCAGCCGCACCGCCAGTGCCGGGTCCTTGCCGATCTCGGTCGCCAGCATGGTCGCCGAGACGTCGTCGCGCTGCGTCAGCTGGCGCACATGCAGCGCGATCTCCGGCAGCGTCGGCAGGACCAGCCGGTCGCGGGCCAGAGCGTCGACGACGATACGATGGAAGCGCGCTTCGAGAGCCATGACGAAATTTCCGTTCCTCTCCAGCGTATCGGCGCGGCCCTCGCCGACTTGAGCACCGGCCGCGAGGCTCAGTCGTCCAGCCACTCCAGCGGCGCGACCAGCGGTGCACCGCGGATGCGCTCCAGGGTCTGCGTCAGCACCTCGATGTCATGGCCGAAAGCACCGTGCGTGGCGGGCCTGCGGTCGCCACGGCGTGTCGTGCACACCGTGGGTTCGCGCCGTGTGAAGCCTTGCGCGGCGGGCCAGCGCTGCTGCCAGCGACGGACGAACGGCAGCTCCTCGACCGCCCACTGGTCGGCGTCATCGGCGTAGTCCGGCAGCAAGGCGCGCTCCATGCCGAGCAAGGGCATCTTGCGGCGCTCGTCGAGCGCGCGCGACACCAGGTACAGCAGCGATTTTCCGTACGCCGGCCGCTGCGGCGACGGCAGGCCGTCGGCCTTCTCGTTGGCGTCGGACAGCTGGTACAGCCACAACTGGCGCAGCGACAGCAGGCCGGCATCGGCAGCCGCCAGATAGTGCTGCACCGCAAAGCGCAGCGAGCAGGCTGCCGCGTACAGCGTGGTGCTGGCGATCTCGGGCCGGCCACTGCGCCCCTCGGGCTGCAGCCAGCGCTGCAGCAGATGCCCGAGCAGGATCGCGCCGGCGGAATGCCCGACCAGATGCACCTCCAGCGCACGCCCCGCCCGCTGCGCCGCCGCTTGCAGGCGGTTCAGCGACTGCGCCAGCAGATCGAGGCCGTGGCCGGGCGCGGCGCTGCGCTCGGCGTTCTCGCGCATCTCTGCCCAGATGCCGCGGCCGAAGCGCCGGGCGACGACCTCGATCGCGCGGTCGCGCATCTCGCCCATGCCGGCCTGGGCGCCGGCGGCCGGCGGGGCCTCGCCGCCGAAGACCTTGCGCGCCCAGTCCTCGACGACATCGGCGATCGTCTCGCCGGCGCCGGTCTTCCAGCTCAGGAACAAGGGATGAATGCCGTTGGCGGCGAAGTACGGCCCGAGCAGGCGATTGCGCGCAATCGACGCGTCCTCGTCGTTGAGGCCGCCGTGCGCGTAGATCGCCAGCTTCCACGGGCCTTGCTTCTGACGGCGAAAGAAGCGCAACGGCGTCGCGCGTGCGATGTCGTCCACATACGCCGCCGCATCGGCGGCGACGCCACGCGCAAAATCGCGGACCAGCACGCGGCCGTCGTTGCCGGTCACCAGCGTGTGGCGATACGCGGCGTCCGTGCTCCACGGCTCGTAGTCGGCGTGCTCGAACACGCGGTCCAGCGGCCAGGGATCGTCCGGTGGATTACGTGGCGTGCGCGCGCTCGGCGCCAGCGCCGCCAGCGAGCGGCCGGCGGCAACCGGCCAGCGCGCCGCCTTGAGCCGCTGCGGCGACGGCAGCACCGGCACACCGAGCGCGCAGGCCCAGGCATCGGTGCCGTTGGCCGCCCAGTCCTCGTACGGCAACACGCCGAACCCGCCCGCGCCCCAGGCGCGACCCCAGGAGTTCTGCACGATGAACCCGCGCTCGTCGTAGCCGATCAGCGCGAAAGCATGCCCGCCAAACTCGTCGTCGGCCGGCGGCGCGATCACCGGCAGCTGGTCATGCCGCTTCGGCGCGGCGCGGGCACGGCTGTTCATCAATGCATCCCAGCCGCTGTGCACGCGCGCCGAGACGAACACCGCGCCAATCTCGGCGATGGCCGCCTGCAGATCGACCACCGCATCGCGGCGCACGCGGTAGTAGACGCCGAGCGTGCGCTGCGCGGCATCGAGCTCCCAGCCCTCCTGCGGCGGCTCGAAGCGCACCTTGCCGCTTTTGTCGAAGCGGTACGGCCACAGCGGATCGCTGCAGACGCCGTGCTTGTGCCAGCCCTTGATCGCACCCCGGCAACTGGAACCGTCGTACTGCTCACCCGGCCATTCGTCATAGCGGCGCGCCAGCTCGTAGAACATGCGCGGACTGACCGAGACGAAGCGCGCGCGGCTGCGTGCCTGCAAATGCCGCGTCCACAGCAGGTAGTTGGCCACGCAGGCCAGACCAAAGCCGGTGCAGGCGCCCTCCTCGCCCTGGTTCAGCACCAGTCCGGCGCGTGCATAGGCCGGCAGCCGCGCGGCGATCTCGGCGTCCCCCGGAAACCGCGCCGGCAGCGAGCGCAACGGCGGCCGGTATTGCAGATCGCGGAAATCCAGACGGTCCGGCCGCGCGTCGAACAGGCGGTCGGCGAAGTGCGGCGTGGCAGCGGTCTTGGCTTTCTTCTTGCTCATGGGCGGGCTCGGAAGGTGCTTGGGTGAGCAAGCACGGTGGATATTTTCGACTCCCTCTCCCCGCCTGCGGGG
>CBINNP010000152.1:0-8462 GCA_966252075.1 uncultured Solimonas sp. | reverse complement strand
CAGGCGCTGGATGAGATCGGCGAGCGGCTACGCTCCATCATCGCGCAGCACGGCACCGAGTCGATCGGCCTTTATCAGGGCAATTCCGTTGCCTGGAATTTCGGCGCATTCCTCAATCTTTTCGGCATGGCGGGTGCGCTCAAAACCAAGCACCTGTACAGCGCCGCCTCGATCGACATCAACGGCTACTGGCTGATGAGCCAGTTGATGTACGGAAGCAATTTCCTCAACCCGATTCCGGACGTCGCACGCACCGACTTCATGCTTTGCCTGGGCGCGAACCCGGCCGTATCGCACGGCAGCATGGCCAACATCGGCCGCTTCCGCGACACCATGGTCGCCATCACCCGGCGCGGGGGCCGCGTCGTCGTCGTCGATCCGCGCCGCAGTGAAACCGCGGCGCTGTTCGAGCACCTGCCGATCCGGCCCAATGGCGACGTGTGGCTGCTGGCGGCGCTGCTCAAGGTGATCTTCGACGAGAACCTGGCTGACATGGAAGCGCTGCAGCGGCAGACGTCCGGCCACCGGATCCTGCCGGAGATCCTCGCCGGCCTGGACTTGCAACGTGCCGCCAGTGCGTCCGGCATCGCCGTCGCGACGATCCAGCAGCTAGCGCGCGATTTCGCCGCCGCCAGGTCGGCCTGCGCCTATGGCCGCTGCGGCATCTCCATCGGACCGTTTGCTTCGCTGGGCAAATACTTCCTCGATGCGCTGAACATCGTCACCGGCAATCTCGACCGGCCGGGAGGCTGGTGCTTCGGACGGCCGTTCGTCGATCTCGAAACGATGATGCATCGGATGAAGAGCACCGGTTACGACCGCTGGCGAACCCGCGTCGATCAGTTTCCGGAAGTTGCCGGAACGTCGCCGGTTGTCAGCATTCCGCGCGAGATCAGGACCCCGGGCAGGGGCCAGCTGCGGGCAATGCTCGTCATCGGCGCCAACCCGGCGACCAGCAGCCCGGCAGCCGGCGAGCTCCGCGACGCCTTCCGGCAGCTTGATCTGCTGATCTCGCAGGACGTCTACATGACCGAGACCAGCCGGCTGGCGCATTACATCCTGCCGCCGACGGTCTGGCTGGAGCGCGAGGGTTTCCCGATTTTCACGCAGTCGCATTCGGGCGTGCCGCACGCGCAGTGGGTCGGGCCGACCGTCCCGCCACGCGGCGATGTACGCGACGACGCCTGGATCATGGATGAGATCTGCAAATGCATCGGCCTCGTTCCCGCGGATTTTCCGGGGGCACAGCTGCTGGGCAAGCTTGGCCTGCGGCCGTCGCCGTCGTTTCTCATGGACATCGGCCTGCGCACCGGGCCGGAAGGCGACTGGTTCGGCCTGCGGCCACGCGGACTGAGCAGGAAGAAACTGATGGAGCGCAACGGCGCGGTGAAGCTCGCTGACAGCGTGCCCACCGGCGTCTTGCATCACCGCATCTTCACCAGGGATCGCAAGGTGGCGCTGGATCACGACGTGGTCCGCGTCGAGATGAAGCGCCTGCTGGCGTTCGATACGACCGTCGACAGTGACTATCCGCTGAGCCTGATCAGCCTGCGTGAGCTCAGGACCCAGAACACCTGGCTGCACAATATCCCCAAGCTTATTGCCGGCGACCGCGTACAACGCTTGCGCATCCATCCGCAAGACGCGGTGCGCTATGCAATCGAGGACGGTGATCCTGTCGAGATCACCTCCCGTTATGGGCAGATTCGCGTCCCCGCCGCGCGGGTCAGCGACGAGATGATGGTTGGTAGCCTCGCACTTCCGCATGGCTGGGGACACGAAGGTGGCTGGCAGCGCGCCGTTGCGATGGGCGGCGACGGCTACAACGCGCTGACTACCAACCGTGTCGATTGCACCGACCTGCCGAGCGGCAATGCATCAGTGAATGGCGTGGCGGTTCGTGTCCGATCCTTGAAGAACAAAGAGGAGGCTGCAGCATGAGCTATGTCGTGGCAGCGCCCTGCGTCGCGGACTATTCCTGCGTCGAAGTTTGTCCGGTCGATTGCATCCGGCCGATGCCAGATGAAGCCGGCTTTGGCTCGACGCCGCAGCTCTACATCGACCCCGATACCTGCGTCGATTGCGGTGCCTGTGAAGAAGCCTGTCCGGTCACCGCGATATTCTCGCGAGACCGCCTGCCGGCAAAGTGGCAGCACTACGCGCAGATCAACGCCGAACACTTCCGCGTCAAGCAGGCGGAGCCCGCCGGTGTCTGAGCTGCGGCCGCTGCGTGTGGCCATCGTCGGCAGCGGACCTTCCGGCATGTATGCTGCCGGCCACCTGCTCGAGACGCCCGGTGGAACCTACGTCGATGGCAAGCTCATCAAGCGTGTCTGCATACCGATCGAAGTCGATGTGATCGACCGCCTGCCGACACCCTGGGGATTGATCCGTGGCGGTGTGGCGCCGGATCATCCGGACAAGAAGAAAATGAGCCGGCTCTACGACGCCATCGCCCATCGGCCGGGATTCCGCCTCATCGGCAACGTCCAGATCGGTGATTCGGTCACGCCGGCGGACCTGTCGGCCTGGTACGACGCGGTGATCTATGCCTTCGGCGCCGACGACGAGCGTCGCCTCGGTGTGCCAGGCGAGGACCTGCCCGGCAGCAGCTCGGCGCGACAGTTCGTCGGCTGGTACAACGGCCATCCGGACTTCAGCCAGCTGAGTTTCGACCTGAGCGGCGAGCGCGCCGTGATCGTCGGCAACGGCAATGTCTCGATGGACGTCGCCCGCATCCTGCTCAAGCCAATCGACGAACTGCGCAAGACCGATATCGCGGCCCACGCGCTCGAAGCATTATCAGCGAGCAAGATTCGCGAGATCCTGATCCTGGGTCGCCGGGGTCCGCAGGACGCCGCGTTCAACTTCCCGGAACTGGAGGAACTGGGCGAACTGCCGGATACGGCGATCTCGGTTGAAGATGCCAGCGCCGCAGCCGCCGTAATGTCGAGCGACGCTGATAGCGTATTGAAAATGCAAGTTTTAAAGCGGCTATGTAAGCAGCGGAGTGCCGGCGCAAGACGCATCATCCTGCGGTTCCATACCACTCCTATCGAGGTGATGGGAGCCGCTCGCGTAGAGGGTTTACGTATTGCCGTGCCAAGCAATCCGGCCGGCGAAAGCACAGTGATACGCACAGGACTGGTTCTCGCTGCTATCGGCTATCGAGGCCGGGCTATGGCGGGACTTCCTTTTGACGACGTGCGGGGCGTCATTCCAAATCGCGCTGGCCGCGTGCTCGCAGGCCGGCAGGCCATACCGGGCAGTTACGTGACGGGCTGGATTCGGCGAGGCCCACAAGGAATCATCGGCAGCAATAAAAAGTGTGCGCGTGACTGCGTGCAATCCTTGCTCGAAGACGCCCACGCCGGTCGCTTGCCCGAGCAGGGAACTCTGGACGCGGACACGGTGATGGCAAAGCTCGGCGAGCGGCGGGTAATGGCCACGAACTACCGCGACTGGCAGACAATCGATGCAACGGAATGCCGTGAGGGGGCTCGGGCTTCTCGTCCAAGGATAAAGTTGAGCTCGATTGATGAAATTTTCGGTGCCATTGGCCGCCAAAAGTTTAGTGCGTGATCGGCATTCGACCTGCACCTCATTCAGAAGCGCCCGCGTCTCATGACTGTCAGGTTGCCCGGCTCGCGGTTGCGCCCAGATAGGCGCGCGGCTCACGCCAGCCGGGCTGGCTCGGCACGCTGGCGCAGCACGCGGAGAAAGTGTCCTGCGTCAGATCCGCTGCCTGCTCGGAGCAGTCCAGCCGCCGCCGCAGCCAGTCCTGCAGCCAGCCGCGATGCTCGCGATACAGCGCGCGCAGCGATGGGGTCGGGACGGAAAGACAATGACATGCGCAGGCAGGCGTCGAACGGGCGTCGAGGGGCCTTGGCTGCGCGGGCTGGCTGGGCGGAGGCGGGCAATCCAGCATCGCCCCGCCCCGCTGGCGGCGCGGAAAATCTACGGCGCTGGCGTGACCCAGCGATCGAATACCGCGTCGATCTGTGCGTCGCTGACGACCTTGCCTTCACTGCTTTCGTCGGCCTCGCCGAACAGTGGTTCGATCAGCGCCATGCCGTCGATCGCGGTGTTGAGCCGCAGGCCGTGTCCGGCCGCGAGGCGCGCATCCCACTCGGCGCGCACACGTGCCCAGTACGGGGCAGTGGCCTTCCAGTAGTCGTAGGCAGGCGTGAAGTCGACGCGCGTGGTGCGGCGGTAATCGTTGAAGCCGAACTCGCGCACCAGCTCCTGGCGCAGCTGCTCGCCGTCGCGGACCACCTTGGTGTTGTCCTGCTCGTGCGTCCAGCCACCCGGCACGATGCTGTGGCGGTTGATCGCCGCCACCGCGTTGTAGTCCTTGCGGACGGTGTACTCGCGACGCGGCAGCGGCCGCCAGGTCGCATCGGACGTCCAGGTCGCGGTCTCGCCCTTGTACTGCCAGCGGCCGGTGCCGCAGTAGCGCGGCGCATCGCTGACTTCATAGACGCATTGCGTCCACGCGCCGCGCGTCTTCTGCGTCGGGATCTCGCGCAGGCGCCAGGTCTGGTCCTCACTGAATTCGAGACGACGCGGCGCCTCATATTCCCAGTCCTGCCGCCAGTGCTTGACGACATGGCCGCCGGCGACCAGCAGATGCTGCAGCGAGATCCGGCGGCCATCGTCGCTGACCAGCACCACGGTCTCGTCGCCGCCGGTGGTCTTGATCTGGCGACGCTGATAGTCCGGCTGCAGCACCACCGTTTCGGCGAATTCAAAACGCACTTCGTACTCGCCGAGCATCGCCAGGATGGCGCGGCGATCGGCCTCCGGTGCCGTATTGCCAGCCGCGCGCTGTGCTGCCGCGGCGCAGGCGCCCAGCAACAGACAGCCGCAGATCGACAGCAGATGCGCAGCCTTCATGATCGATTCCATTTGCACGCGAGCGGCGAGACTAGCGCCGCCGCCTGCGCAATCTCCAGCGTTTTCTGCGCACCGATGGCGATGCCCACCAGAAAGCCGCGCTCAGATTGCATATCGCCCCCCACCGCTCCGGCACCGCGCCGCGAACGAGCGACAACGAAAAAGGCCCGCTTGCGCGGGCCTTTTCCTGCAGCGTGATGCGGCTTACTTGAGCAGCGACAGCATCGCCGCGCCCAGATCGGCCGGCGAGCGGACGGTCTTGACGCCGGCGGCTTCCAGCGCCGCAAACTTCTCGTCGGCTGTGCCCTTGCCGCCGGCGATGATCGCGCCGGCATGGCCCATGCGCTTGCCCGGCGGCGCGGTGACGCCGGCGATGTAGGCAACCACCGGCTTCTTGACGTTGGCCTTGATGTACTCGGCTGCTTCTTCTTCCGAAGAGCCGCCGATCTCGCCGACCATGATGATGCCTTCGGTCGCCGGGTCCTTCTCGAACAGCGAGATCACGTCGATGAAGCCGAGGCCGCGGACCGGATCGCCGCCGATACCGACGCAGGTGCTCTGGCCCAGGCCGTTCTGCGTGGTCTGATGGACCGTTTCATAGGTCAGCGTGCCCGAGCGCGACACCACGCCGATCTTGCCCGGCTTGTGGATGTGCCCCGGCATGATGCCGATCTTGCATTCGCCCGGCGTGATCACGCCCGGGCAGTTCGGACCGACCAGCACGGAATCCGGATATTGCGCGCGCAGCGCCGCCTTGACCTTGATCATGTCGGTCACCGGGATGCCTTCGGTGATGCAGATGATGACCTTGATGCCGGCATCGGCCGCTTCGAGGATCGCGTCCGCGGCGCCCGGCGCCGGCACGTAGATCATCGTCGCATCGGCGCCCGTTTCCTTGACGGCGTCATGCGCGGTGTTGAACACCGGCAGATTGAGATGCTTGCTGCCGCCCTTGCCCGGCGATACGCCGCCGACCATCTTGGTGCCGTAGGCGATGCCCTGCTCGGAATGGAAGGTGCCCTGCTTGCCGGTGAAGCCCTGGCAGATGACGCGGGTGTTCTTGTTGATGAGGATGGACATGGCTTACTTACCCTGGGCGAGCTTGACGACGGTCTGAGCCGCCTCGGTGAGATCGGAGACCGGCGTGACCGCGAGGCCGGATTCGCGCAGCAGCGCCTGGCCCTTCTCCATGTTGGTGCCCTGCAGGCGGGCGACGACCGGAATCTTCAGGCCGACCTGCTTGACCGCGGCGATGATGCCTTCGGCGATCAAATCGCAGCGGACGATGCCGCCGAAGATGTTGATGAAGATCGCCTTCACTTCCGGCGAACTGGTGATCAGCTTGAACGCTTCCGTCACCTTTTCCGCCGTGGTGCCGCCGCCGACGTCGAGGAAGTTGGCCGGCTGGCCGCCGTGCAGCTTGACGATGTCCATCGTCGCCATCGCCAGGCCGGCGCCGTTGACCATGCAGCCGATGTTGCCTTCCAGCGTGACGTAGTTGAGGTCGTACTTGCTGGCCAGACGCTCGCGCTCGTCTTCCTGAGAAGGATCGCGCTGCGCGGCGATGTCCTTCTGGCGGAACAGGGCGTTGTCGTCGAAGTTGAGCTTGCCGTCGAGCGCCATGATGTTGCCTTCGGCGGTGACGATCAGCGGGTTGATCTCGACCAGGCTGGCGTCGCACTCGGTGAAGATCTTGTAGAGACCGGTCAGGACCTTGGTGAACTGATCGACCTGCTCCTTCGACAATTCCAGGAAGAAGCCCAGCTCGCGGGCCTGATACGGCTGCAGGCCGGCGGCCGGCGACACGAACACGTGCTTGATGCGCTCCGGCGTCTCATGCGCCACCTTCTCGATGTCCATGCCGCCGTCCGGCGAGGCCATGAACACGATCTTCTCCTGCGTGCGGTCGACCAGCGCCGACAGGTACAGCTCGCGCGCGATGTTGCTCGGCTTCTCGACGTAGACCGAGTTCACCGGCAGACCCTTAGCGTCGGTCTGGATGGTGACGAGGTTCTTGCCCAGCATGTCCTTGGCGGCTTCCTCCGCCGCATCCGGGCCGTTGACCAGCTTGACGCCGCCGGCCTTGCCGCGGGCGCCCGCATGGATCTGCGCCTTGACCACCACCTTGTCGGTGCCCAGCTGCTTGGCCGCCGCGCGCGCCTGCTCCGGACTCGACGCCAGGATGCCCTGCGGCACCGGAATGCCGTAGCGGGCGAAGAGTTCCTTGGCCTGATACTCGTGAAGATTCATTAACTGTCCACCAGATAATTCAAGAAAAAAGGGGTCGCGCCGTTGCGGCCCCCATTGTCACTTAGCACGCGACCATCGCGCAAAAAGCACACCCCCTACAATGGTCGTAGACCTTTGCAATATCCGGTTCGCCCACATGAATCTGTTCCGTTTCCTGTTGCTGGCGGCGGCGATCTACCTGATCGTGCGCCTGATTCGCGCCAGCCGGGCGTCGATCGGCCGCAAATCGCCGCCGCAAGTGCCCCGGCCGGAGCAGACCTACGAGCCGATGGGCCGCTGCGCCCGCTGCGGCACCCACCTGCCGCAGTCCGCCCTGTCGCGCGCCCAGCTGTGCGGCCGCTGCAGCGACTGATCCGCCGCGCCGCGCGGCTCGGCGCGGAACGCGGCGACCGCGCCGAGGACTGGCGCGTGCTGGCGATCCTGGGGCCGTACCGGCTGCTGCTGGTGGCGGTGCTGCTGTTCCTGTTCCGCTTTGGCTACGCCCCGGACTACTTCGCCACGGTACCGCCGCGGCTGTTCGGAGCCGGCTGCCTGAGCTACGCGGTAATGGCGCTGCTGCTGCAGGGCCTGGCGCTGAACCGCCGGGTGTCGCTGACGGCACAGACCTTTTTGCATTTCGCGGTCGACCTGGCGGCGATCGGCGTGCTGGTCTACAGCACCGGCGGTGTCGGCGGTGGCCTGGGCGTGCTGCTGGTACCACCGCTGGTCGGCTGCAGCCTGGTGCTGCCGATCCGCCTGGCGCTGGTGCTGGCGGCGGCGGCAACGCTGCTGGTGCTTGGCGAGGAGGCGCTGCGGCAACTGCGCGCGCTGTATTTCGACAGCAACGATTTCTCGGAAACCGGCCTGCTCGGCCTGATGTTCTTCGCCACCAGCCTGACCGCGGCGATGGTCGGCCAGCGCGCGCGACGCAGCGAAGCGGCGATCGAACGCGTCGGCAGCGAATACCTCAACCTCAGCCAGCTCAACGACAGCGTGATCGCCTCGATGCACGCCGGCGTACTGGTGATCGACGCCGAGGGCCTGATCCGCAGCGCCAACGTCGCCGCGCGCCGGCTCAGCGGCGGGGCGACGACCCCCCTGCGCCCGCTCGCGGCGGCCCTGCCGGCGCTGCATGAACAGCTGCAGCGCTGGCAGCACGATGCCAGCCAGCCGCCGCAGGCCTTCGCCAGCCCGGCCGGGCTGGAGCTGATGCCGCGCTTCACGCGACTCGGCTGGAACGAGGGCGGGCCGACGCTGATCATGCTCGACGATGCCGCGGAACTGCGCGCGCAGGCCGGACGGCTGCAGCCGTCCGACATTACCGGCGCGACGTTTAC
>CBINNP010000151.1:0-8586 GCA_966252075.1 uncultured Solimonas sp. | reverse complement strand
ATCGGCGTGCAGAACTACGAGCAAGAAGGCGGCACGCTGAGCAAGATTGCCGTGCCGCCGCCGCGCACCGCGGCGGCCGCGCCTGCGGTCAAGGCCAACTGAGCGGTTGTGAAGCGCCCTCTCCCGCTCGCCGGGCGAGGGCTTCTTGTCGTACGTCAGCCGCAGCGTGGCTCCACCCTCTCCCCGCACGCGGGGAGAGGGTTGGGGTGAGGGGGCCGCGCCGCGTGCGCCGCCGCTCATCCGCCCCTTCGGGGCAGCTTCTCCCCGCGTGCGGGGAGAAGGACACGCACAGCTTGAGGTGAAGATGCATAACGTCGTGCGCGCCTGTTCGCGCTTTCTCGTCGCGCTGGGGTTGTTGTCCGCGGCCACGCTGGCACAGGCCGCCGAGCTGCCGCCGGCGCAGGCCGCAACCGAACAGGTGCGCGCGCGGCTGCTGGCATCGGTCGACGCGGTCTATCCGGGCGAGGAGATCCTGCTCGGCCTCGAGCAGAAGATCATCGCGCACTGGCACACCTACTGGATCAATCCTGGCGATTCGGGGCTGGCGACCCGGATCGCGTGGACGCTGCCGCCGGGCGCGCGGGCCGGCGAGATCCAGTGGCCCCTGCCGTCGCGCTACACGCTTGGCACGGTCACCAACTACGGTTACGCCGATGAAGTGACGTTGCTGAGCAGCTTGCGTGTGCCTGCCGATGCCGTCGTCGGCGGCAGCGTGCCGGTCCGCGCCAAGGTCAACTGGCTGGTCTGCGCGGAGGTCTGCATCCCGCAACAGGTGGAGCTCGGCCTGAGCCTGCCGGTGGTTGCCGCCGGCAGTGCCCGGAGCGCGGCCGACGGCGCGCAGATACAAAGCGCTCAGGCGCGTCTGCCGGTGATGAGCCCGTGGCCGATCGAGGCTCATGCGAACGAAGGCGCGCTGGCGCTGCAGATCGGCGGCGCACTGCCGAAGGCCGCGGAACTGTGGTTCTACGCCGACGACTGGGGCAAGGTCGTGCACGGTGCGGCGCAGACGCGGCACGATGAAGCCGGGGCGACGCGGTTGGTCCTGCAGCCCGGCGATGCTGCCGCGCAGCCCGGCGAGACGCTGCGTGGCGTGCTGGTGCTCAGCGAGCCGGGCGTCGCGCCGCGTGGCTATGTCGTCAGCACGCCGGTCATCGCGGCGCCGGGCACGTTACCGGAAGGTGCAACGGGAACAGAAGCGGGAAGAGCGGTGCAGGACACGAGTCTCGTTTCCGCGCTGCTGCTGGCCTTTCTTGGCGGCTTGCTGCTCAACCTGATGCCCTGCGTGTTTCCGGTGCTGTCGTTCAAGGCGCTGTCGCTGCTGCAGCACTCGCATCTGCCGGCCGTACAGAAGCGCCTGCAGGCTTGGGTCTATACGCTCGGCATCCTCGCCAGCTTCGCGCTGCTCGGCGTGCTGCTGGTGGTGCTCAAGGCCGGCGGCGCGCAGATCGGCTGGGGCTTCCAGTTCCAGTCGCCGCCATTCGTCACCGCGGTGGCGTATCTGCTGTTCGCGGTCGGCCTGAGCCTGTCGGGCGTGTTCACGATCGGCAACTCAGTGACGGGCGCCGGTTCCGCGCTCGCCGACCGGCCGGGCTATGCCGGCAGCTTCTTCACCGGCGTGCTCGCGGTGATCGTCGCCACGCCGTGCACGGCGCCGTTCATGGGCGCCGCGCTCGGCTATGCGCTGACGCAGCCGGCGGTGGTGCTGCTGGCGGTGCTGCTGAGCCTGGGCTTTGGTCTGGCGCTGCCGTATCTGCTGCTCGCGCACTGGCCGGGGCTGCAGCGCCATCTGCCGCGCCCCGGCCTGTGGATGGAGCGCGTCAAGCAGGTACTGGCGTTCCCGATGTACGCGGCGGCGATCTGGCTGGTCTGGGTGCTGGCGCAGCAGGCCGGCGCCACTGCGGTGGCCGCGGTGCTCGGCGGCATGCTGGCGATCGCGCTGGCGGCGTGGATCTTCGACAGCTCGCGCAACAGCCGGCCGCGCTGGCGGCGCGCAGGCAGCGCGCTGGCGACGGCCTCCATCGTCTTCGCGCTGTTCGGCGGCTACGTCGCCGTCGGTGCCGCTGCCGCTGCCGATGCCGCCGGCGCCAGGCCGCAGGCCGCGGCGGGCGCGGGCGACACCGCGCGCCACTGGCAGCCGTACAGCGCCGAGACGTTGCAGGCGCTGCGTGCCGATGGCAAGCCGGTGTTCCTCAATTTCACCGCGGCCTGGTGCATCAGCTGCCTGGTCAACGAGCGCGTCGCGCTCAGCCACAGCAAGGTCATCGATGCCTTCGGCAAGGCTGGCATCACCTACCTGAAGGGCGACTGGACCGATCAGGACCCGCAGATCGCGCATGTGCTCGCGCAGTTCGGCCGCAGCGGCGTGCCGCTCTACGTGTTCTATCCGTCCGGGCGGGACAGCGGCTCGGTGGTGCTGCCGCAGATCCTGACGCCCGAGATCGTGCTCACCACGATTGCCGCGGCCACGTCGCCGTAGTCGTTTCGTTGTCCCTCGTCATCAAAGGAGAAAATGACATGTCACTACATCGCGCAGGCCGTAACGCGCTCCTGGGTCTGGCGCTCGGCGTCGCTTCGTTCGGCGCGCTGGCGGCCGCCAATGTCGGTCAGCCGGCACCGGCGTTCAGCGGCGTCGGCGCCGACGGCAAGCCGGTCAGCCTGGAAGCGCTGCGCGGCAAGACCGTGGTGCTGGAATGGACCAATGCCGATTGCCCGTTCGTGAAGAAGCACTACGAGAGCGGCAACATTCCCAAGCTGCAGGAAGAGGAAGTGGCCAAGGGCATCGTCTGGCTGCAGGTGATCTCCTCGGCACCCGGTGCGCAGGGCCATGTCGATGGCAAGACCGCCGCCAAGCTCAACGAGTACCGCGACGCCAAGCCGAGCAACACCGTGCTCGATGCGGACGGCAGGATCGGCAAGCTCTACGGCGCGCAGACCACGCCGCATTTCTTCATCGTCGATGCCAAGGGCACGCTGGTCTACAAGGGCGCGATCGACAGCATCGCCTCGGCAGACCCGGGCGACATTGCGCGCGCCGAAAACTACGTGCGCACCGCGCTGGATTCGCTCGCAGCCGGCAAGAAGATCGAGCACAGCAGCACCAAGCCGTACGGCTGCTCGGTGAAGTACGCCAGCTAGCCGGCCTTCAGCGTTTTGACGGCTGGGGGGAGATAAAAAGTCCGGCGGTTCCGTGGCGTGGGCATGCCACGAAGACCGCCGGCATCTCGACTACATACCCGGGCGCGCCGCGATGCGCTGCGACGCGTGCGCTGCCTAACGCAGAGAGCGTGCCAGTCGATGCGGAGGTCGGCAATGGCGCTGGTATCAGGCCCTTTTTCCCTTGCTTCGCATTGCCACGTCGAACCAGGTTCCGCGCCGTGCTGCACGCAAATCAGCAATGCGGCATCCGTTCTGTTGTTTTGTTACCACGGAGAAGTGCATGTCGTTCATCAAACAAACTGCCGATCGCCCGGCTCTGCGGCCGTCGCGATTGCTCGCGGTCAGTGCGCTGACGCTGGCGTGTGCATCGACCGCAGTGTTCGCGCAGGACACGGTGACGCCGGCGATCAAGGGCGTGGTCGACGCCGGCACCAGGATCGAGCTGATCAAGGACGGCTTCAATGGCAGCGAAGGTCCGCTCGGGCTGCCGGATGGCAGCTTCGTCTTCACCGAAACGCCGGCGAATCGCATCACCAGGATCGCCGCCGACGGCAGCACCTCGACGTTTCTCGACAACAGCAATGGTTCCAATGGCCTGGGCATCAACGCTGCCGGCGAGATCGTCTCCGTGCAGCGTGGCAAGCCGCAGGTCGGCGTGATCTGGCCGGTGGCCAGACAGAAGACGATCACCGACAACATCGACGGCACGCCGTACGCAGTGCCCAACGATCTGGTCGTCGGCCTCAAGGCCGGCATCTATTTCACCGATCCGGGGGCACAGCCCAGGCCCGGCGAGGCGCCGCCGAAGCCGGCCGTCTATCACATCGCCAAGGACGGCAAGCTCACGCGCGTGATCAGCGACGTCGAACGTCCCAACGGCATCCAGCTGAGCCCGGACGAGAAGACCCTCTACCTGGCCAACACCGCCGGCGAATACGTGCTGGCCTATGACGTGGCGGCCGATGGTGCGCTGGGCAAGGCGCGCCACTTCGCCAAGCTGCGCGGTGGCGTGACGCCGACCGAGACGGGCGGTCAATCGAGCGGCGCCGACGGTCTGGCGATCGACAAGGATGGCCGTCTGTATGTCGCGTCGAATTCCGGCATCGAAGTGTTCAGTGCCAAGGGCGAGGCGCTCGGCGTGATCGCGCTGCCGAAGAAGCCGCAGAACCTGGCTTTCGCCGGCAAGGACAAGAAGACGCTGTACATCGTCGGCCGCGGCTCGGCGTGGCGCATCCAGACGCAGACGGCCGGCTATGCCGGCCGCGCCAAGTAAATCCTCAGACAAGCAAACTCCCTCAGGGAGTCCATCAGGAGACTCGATCATGAGCCGCAAGACCGCCGCCGATTTCGATCCGCAGGTTCTCAAGCTGTTCGACCAGTACGTGCACGGCGCGCTGTCGCGCCGTGGCTTCCTGCAGCAGGCGAGCCGCTTGGCGCTGGCCGCCGGCGTTACCGCCGAAGGCCTGCTGCTGGCGTTGAACCCCACATTTGCCGAAGCGCAGCAGGTGGCCGCCAGCGACGAGCGCATCAAGGCGCGCTATGCGGAATATCCGGCGCCGAACGGCTACGGCAAGCTGCGCGGCTATCTCGTCGAGCCGGCCCAGGCCAAGGGCAAGCTGCCCACGGTGCTGGTCGTGCACGAGAACCGCGGCCTGAATCCGCATATCGAGGACATCGCCCGCCGTCTGGCGCTCGACGGCTTCATCGCTTTTGCGCCGGACGCGCTGTTCCCGCTCGGCGGCTATCCGGGCAACGAGGACAAGGCGCGCGAGCTGTTCCAGAAGCTCGATCAGGACAAGACGCGCGCCGACTTCATCACCGCCGCGGGGGTGCTGAAGACCTTGCCCAAGGGCAACGGCAAGGTCGGCGTCGTCGGCTTCTGCTACGGCGGCGGCATCTCCAACTACCTGGCCACGCAGCTGCCGGATCTGGCGGCCGCCGTGCCGTTCTACGGCGCGCAGCCGCCGGCCGCCGAGGTGCCGAAGATCAAGGCGCCGCTGCTGCTGCAGTACGCTGGCGACGACGAGCGCATCAATGCCGGCTGGCCGGCGTACGAGGAAGCGCTGAAGGCTGCGCACGTGCAGTACACCGCCTATGTCTATCCGGGCGTCCAGCACGGCTTCAACAACGACACCACGCCGCGTTATGACGAAGCTGCAGCCACGCTGGCCTGGCAGCGCACGGTCGGCTTCTTCAAGGAGAAGCTTCATGCCTGATCGTTGTCGTCGCCCGTGCAGACCGGGCCCGCTGCTCATGCAGCGGGCTTTTTTTGTTTCTGGCGATACCCTGAGCGCGGCATCTGGCGCCGACATCGCTGCGCGGCAATCAGCAGGATTGAATACGGCCTGCGCGCTTACACGCAAAGTCGCCCGGAGCCTTTGCTTCGATGCTTATCCGCTGCAGGCATATGGACCCGGTTCATTCTGATAAAGGTCTTCAATAACAGACGATTGCGAGGTGTTCCGGCAAGCGCTCCGCGCGCCTCTTCTCGATGATTTCGGTTGGTACGTTCCCTGCCTAGATCTGCCGCTCGTGACCGTCGTCACGCCAGTGGATCATGAAGGAGTAAGGGAATGCGCGGTGTTCTATCGGCTGTGCGACCGCTATCGGAAACGAAGCAAAGTGCGGCGGCAGCAATTTCTGGTGGACTGTTGCTGGTGGCGGCCCAGGCGACTGCGCAGCTCGCGCCAGTGGACGTGCCGCCGCCGCTCGATGCGCAGGCGGATACGCCAGCGGCGCCGGAGACGCAGCCGCTGGAGTTCGCGCCCGTCGAGGAAGTACAGGACGAGATTGCCGACGCGGCGCAGGTGCAGGACGAGGCGCCTCAGGAGATTTCCGCCGCCGGGCCGGGCGCGGCGGATGGCATCGAAACCATCGTCGTCAGCGCGCGCGATCGTGTGCTGCTGGCCGAAAAGCAGGACATTCCGGCATCGGTCTCGGGTGTCACCGGCGAAACCCTGCAGGTGCTCGGCGCGGATTCCCTGCGCGACATCACGCGTCGCGCCGCCAACATCTCGCGCAACAACACCAGCAATGCGCGCAGCCAGGGGCTGGTGGTGCGTGGCATCGGCCGTCGTGGTTCGACAGAGGCGCAGGATCCGACGGTCGGCATCAATGTCGATGGCATTCCATATTTATATCCGGGGCTGTCGGCCTGGGACTGGGTCGATATCGATACCGTCGAAGTGGCGCGCGGCCCGCAGGGTACCGAAGGCGGGCACTACAGCAGTTTCGGCCAGCTGACACTGAATACCAGGCGACCGAGCTTCGAGAAGACCGCCGAGTACTCGCTGCGCGTCGGCCAGCGCGACACGCTGTTCGGCACCGCCGCGTTCGGCGGTCCGGTGATCGACGACAGGCTGGCCTGGCGCGGCACGTTCTATGTCAACAAGCTGCTCGGCTATTACAAGAACGATTACTGGAACGGCAACCAGACCTATGCCGATCGCCTGAAGATCTCCGGCAAGACACAGTTGCTGTTCAAGCCGGCCGATAACTACACGGTGCATCTGTCGGTCGATCTGCAGCCCAGGACCTTCGAGAATGACAACGGGCTGAACTTCTTCCATGCGACGCCGGAAACCTACACCGATGGCGTGGCGACCAACATGGCCACCGATGCGAAAACGCGTCTGGCGCGGCGCTGGTTCGGCCAGCTGCAAACTTATAGCTACGACGACAACTATCTGAACTACAACAGCGGAACGCAGAACAACGACAGCCAGCTGCCGCTGATCACCGGCACGCGCGGCGCCGGCCTGACGCAGACCTGGGCGTTCAGCGACGTCTCGACATTGACTTCGATAAGCGGCTGGCGCGATCTGGATTTCGAAGCGCGCAACGATGAGGGAACGCCGTTCGACATCTCCACGCAAGGCGGCGGTGGCGTGCGCTTCCAGCAGTTCACGCAGGAGTTGCGCCTCAATACCCAGTTCGGCGAGCGCGAGCACCAGCTGGCGACGGGGCTGTTCTACGCGCATCACACTTATGAAGTCGACGCCAAGACCGGCTGGGGCGATGACGCGGGTGCTTGGTTCGCCAATGCCTCGCAGTACAACGCGCTCGACGCCGATGGCGATGGCCGCTACCTGCTGACGCAGTCGCTCGCGGGTCTGCGTCGCATCAGCACGGCTTACATCAATAACGACAGCCCGGCAGTGTTTGCCAATATCAAGTGGAACTTCACCGACAAGGCCAAATTGGTGACGGGCCTGCGCGTGACGCATGAAGATCGCAAGAACCGCGTGTTCCAGCTGGTGGAGGAGAACGGCTATGGCGGCCTGCTGAATCCGTCCGTCTCCAGCTTTGGCGTCGAGTTGGGAGGATTCGATTCGTACTACAACAGCAGCGACGCCGCGGTGTGGGTGCGCGACGGCCAGCTATTGTCGGCAACGGCCGACAAGACCGGTGCGGTGGAGGTGGCGGGCAAGAGTTCGGCGCTGACCACGAGCACGGCCGGCGCTGCGCGCCTTGCGCAGGCGACGGCGGCTGCCGATGCGGCGGCGCAGAAGTACTTCCGCGTCGCCACCTGGGACGCGTTGAACGCCAAGCAGAAGCAGCAGCTGGCGTACGCGCAGGCGATCCGCAAGGCGCAGCTCGGCCAGATCTACAACGTGCTGCGCGCGGAGGCGTACAAGAAAACGCAGTACGTCCACGTGTTCAGTCCGAGCTACCGGTTCAGCGACGAAGTGACCGGCTATTTTTCGTATCAGCATGGCGAGAAGCCGGGCATCTCGCAGGTGATCGGCGGCAACTCCCTGCTGGCCGATGGCGAGTCGGGCAATCACTTCGAGCTGGGCGCCAAGACCAGCCTGCTCGACGACGCGCTGCTGTTCAATGCCGATATCTTCTTCTCGCGCCTGAAAAATTATCAGCAGACGACGCGTGTCTTCGACGAGTTCACCACCGCCCTCAACAGCGATGGCAGCAATTACTACCTCGATGCCGCGGCCAACGTGCCGAGGATCCAGATCCATGGCCTGGAGATCGACGGCTCGTACAACGGCATTGCGTACACCACGATCACGCTGTCGGCGGCGTACAACGTCGCCAAGTACAAGGAATTCCCGACCGCGCCGAACACGCCGGAACGCAATCCGGCGACCTCGGGTCCGTATCAGGATCTCGGTGGCCAGATTCTGCCGGGCGCCGCCAAGTACACCGGCAACCTGGGGATCGACTGGCGTTATCCAGTGGCGGGCAAGTACGAGATCTTCGTCAATGGCAATGCCAACTACACCAGCCGCTACAACAGCGACATCACGCTGTCGCAGTACAGCTGGATCGACGACTACACGGTGGTCGACGCCGGCCTCGGCTTCGGTCGCCAGGACCGCGGCTTCTCGGTGACGCTGCTGGGCCCGAACCTCGCGCACGCCGAAGGCAAGGCCTACAACTGGCAGAACGGCACGCTCGACACCACGCCGCGCT
>CBINNP010000150.1:0-8713 GCA_966252075.1 uncultured Solimonas sp. | reverse complement strand
ACCACGCACAACCCGCACGCCGCCGCCGAGTTCGTGCGCCTGCAGCTGGGCCTCGACAATGTCGCGATCGCCATCTGCACGGCCTGCTCGTCGAGCGCCAAGGTGTTCGCCGCCGCGCAGCGCGCGATCGCCGCCGGCCTTTGCGACGCCGCCGTGGTCGGCGGTGTCGACTCGCTGTGCCTGACCACGCTGTACGGCTTCAACTCGCTGCAGCTGATCGCCGACGACATCTGCCGCCCCGCGGACGCGGCGCGGCGCGGCATTTCGATCGGCGAGGCTGCCGGCTTTGCGCTGCTCGACGGCGCGGCTTCGGGCGGCGCGCTGGCGCTGCTCGGCTACGGCGAGTCGTCCGACGCCTACCACATGTCGGCGCCCGATCCGCAGGGCCGCGGCGCGCAGGCGGCGATGCGCGAGGCGCTGCGCCGCGCGCAGCTGCAGCCCGAGCAGATCGGCTACATCAACCTGCACGGCACGGCGACGCCGGCCAATGACGCCAGCGAGGATCAGGCGGTGATGGGCGTGTTCGGCGCCGGCACGCCGTGCAGCTCGACCAAGGGCTACACCGGCCACACGCTCGGCGCCGCCGGCATCGTCGAGGCGGCGATCTCGCTGCTGGCGGTCGAGCACGGCCTGCTGCCGGCCTCGATCACCACGCGCGACAAGGACCCGGCGATCCGCGCCGATATCCTGCTGGCGCCACTGCGCCGCGAGATCGGCGCGGCGCTGTCGAACTCCTTCGGCTTCGGCGGCAACAACGCCAGCCTGGTGCTGGGGCGCGCGGCATGATCGAGCTGCAGCTGCTGTCGATCGGTCTGGCCGCGCCCGGCCTTGCCAGCTGGGAACAGGCGCTGCCGGTGCTGCGCGGCGAGGCCGCGTTCGCGCCCAGCGAGCTGGCGCCCTATGCGCCGCAGCTGCTGCCGCCCAACGAGCGACGCCGCGCGCAGCCCGCGGTGCGCCAGGCCTTCCGCGCCGCCGAGGCGGCCTGCGCCGGCCGCGATGCCTCGCAGCTGGCGACGGTGTTCGCCAGTTCCGACGGCGATCTGTCGATCCTCAACCGCATCTGCACGACCGTGCTGCAGCCGCCCTGCGCGGTGTCGCCGACCGACTTCCACAACTCGGTGCACAACGCCGCCGCCGGCTACTGGGGCATCGCCACCGGCGCGCGTGCGCCGTCGACGACCATCGCCGGTTATGACGAGTCGTTCGCGCTGGGCCTGCTCGAAGCCGGCCTGCAAGTGCAGGCCGAACAGACACCGGTGCTGCTGGTCGCCTTCGACGTGCCGGCGCCGGAGCCGATGCGTGGCGCGCGCTCGGCGGCGCTGCCGGCCAGCTGCGCGCTGTGGCTGAGGCCGCCGGCCGGCGATGGCGCCATCGATGGCGCGCTCGCCACGCTGCGCCTGAGCGTCGCCAACGCAGCCGACAGCCGTCTCGATGATGCGGCGCTGGAGGCGCAGCGCCTGGCCAATCCGGTGCTGCGGGCGCTGCCGCTGCTGCAATTGCTCGCGCGCGGCGCGCGCGGCCGCGTCAGCCTGCCGCTCGGCGGCGGCCGCGGTCTCGTGATCGACACCCTGTGAGCGTGCTGCTCGACCGCGCCGGCATCGCCGCGCTGGTGCCGCACGCGGGCACGATGTGCCTGTGGGACGAGCTGCTCGCCGCCGGGCCGGGCGAGGTGCATGTGCGCACGCAAAGCCACCGCGACGCCGCCAACCCGCTGCGCGCCGATGGCCGCCTGGCGGCCCTGCATCTGATCGAATACGGCGCGCAGGCGATGGCCGTGCATGGCGGCTGGCTGGCGCGTCTTGAGGGTGGCGCCGCCCAGACGGACGCGCAGGCCGGCGTGCTGGCGGCAGTGCGCGATCTGCAGCTGCAGGTGGAGCGCATCGACGATCTGGCCGCAGCGCTGGAGTGCCGCGCGCAACGCATCGTCGCCAACGCCGGCGGCTGGATGTACAGCTTCCGGCTCTACGCCGGCGAGCGCGAGCTGGCGAGCGGCCGCGCCTCGGTCATCCTGGCAGGGCGATGACCTGGTCGACGTCGCGCGGCTCGATGTCGGCCGGCGCCGTCCGCCGCAAGGCATTGAGTGCCGCGGCGTCCAGCGGACGCGACAGCAGAAAGCCCTGCAGTTCGTCGCAGCCGAGGCTGCGCAGCGCTTCGCGCTGCTGCGAAGTCTCGACCCCTTCGGCAACCACGCGCATGTCCAGCGCGTGCGCCATCGAGATCATGGCGCTGACGATCGCCCGGCTGGCGGTTTGGCCGTCGGCCAGAGCGCGCGTGAAGCGCTGGTCGATCTTCAGCTCGCAGGCGCGGAACTGCTGCAGATAGGCGAGGCTGGAGTAGCCGGTGCCGAAGTCGTCGATCGATACCTCGAAGCCATGCCGCGCCAGCTCGTGCAGCAGGGCGACGCTGCGGTCGGCGTCGTTCATCGCCACCGACTCGGTGATCTCGAACACCAGCTCGTCGCAGCCGACGCCTTCCTCGACGGCGATGGCGCGGCATTGCGCGACCAGATCGTCCTGGCGCAGCTGTACCGCCGACAGATTGATCGCCAGTTTCAGCGGCGGCAGGCCCTGCAGGCGCCAGCGGCGCAGATGGCGGCAGGTCTCGCGCAGCACCCAGTAGCCGATCGCGATGATGTCGCCGGATTGCTCGGCGATCGGAATGAACTCCGCCGGCTGGACCGGCCCGAGCCGCGGATGCGTCAGGCGCAGCAGCACTTCGGCACCGCGCAGCTGGCCGGCGAAATCGAACTTGGGCTGAAAGCGCAGCGCCAGGCGGCCGTCCTGGCCGGCGGCGTGCAGCGCGCGGCGAATCTCCAGGGCGCGGCCGGCGCTGGTGGCCAGCTCCGGCGTGAACTGGCGCAGGGTGTTGGCGCCGGCGGCCTTGGCGGCACCCAGGGCGATATCGGCGCGCTGCAGCAGCAGCTCGACGCTGTCGCCGTCGTAGGGCCAGACGGCAACGCCGATGCAGGCGGTGACGCGCAGAGCCAGCGGGCCGGTGCCGATGTCCTCCTGCAGCGCGTCGGCCAGCTCGCGGGCACGGCGCTCGGCGTCGCCGGGCGAGACCACACCGTCGAGCAGGGCCACGAACTCGTCGCCGCCGGCGCGCGCCAGCGTGTCACGGCTGCGCAGGCGGCGCGACAGGCGCTGCGCGAACACCCGCAGCACTTCGTCGCCGGCGGCATAGCCCAGGGCTTCGTTGATGGTCTTGAGGCGATCGATGTCCAGCGCCAGCACCGCCACGGCGGGGACTAGCGCCGGCGGCCGTGCCAGCGCCTCGGCGAGGCGCTGCGCGAGCACGCCGCGGTTGGGCAGCCGCGTCAGGGGGTCCAGCGTCGACAGCAGCGCCACTTCCTGATGCAGCTGGGTCACCGAGTGCAGCAGGCCGCGCGTGCGTGCGTCGTAGCGCGCCAGCACGATCGTCACCACCATCATGCCGAGCGCGGCGACGGCGACCAGCGCGCCGAGCCAGCGCGAATCGACCCACGTCGCCGCGTTGCTGGTCGCATGCGGCGCGATATGCGCGGCCGCCATGCCGGTGTAATGCATGCCGGCAATCGCCGTACCCATCAGCACCGCCGCCAGCAGGCGCAGAATCGGTCCGGGCATGCGGTTGTACCGGGTGCCGACATACATCGCCGCCAGCGAGGCGCCGACCGCGATGGCGATCGAGGCCGCCACCAGCAGCGGGTCGTAATGGATGCCCGGCTGCAACTGCATCGCCGCCATGCCGGTGTAATGCATGCCGGAAATGCCGAGGCCGGCGACGATACCGCCGCCCAGCACCTGCCAGCCGTGGAAGGGCGGCGGCCGGGCGGCGATGGCCAGCGACAGATACGAAACGCCGATGGCCAGCAGCAGCGAGCCGGCGGTGATGACCAGGTCGTGGTGGACGGCCCCCGGCATGCCGGCGGCGAGCATGCCGACGAAGTGCATCGACCAGATGCCGCTGCCCATCGCGATCGCACCGCCGCCGCGCCACAGCAACTGCAAGCGTGGCTCGGCGACGCGCGAGACGCGCAGCGCCAGTTCCACCGTCGTGTACGAGGCCAGGACGGCGATGGCCAGCGACAGGACCACCAGCGTCGGTTGATAGCTTGCATGCAGCATCCGCGCATCATCGGTATCGCCTCGCGGCCGGGGGCGCGCCGGCGCCCGGCGGTAGCGGTGCGCCGAGAGCCGGCAGGCTCTGGCGCCGCGGACATGGGCGCGGCCGCCCTGGCAACCGACAATCAACGGCGCCCGTCTTGCCGAGCCCGTCCATGCCGCGAAACTCCCTTGCCCGCGCCGTCGGCGCCGTGCAACTGCTGCCGCCCCCGCTGCGCCGCCGTGCGATCACGCTGCTGTTCAACACGCAGGTGCGCTTCGCCGGCACCGCCGGCCTGCGCTTCGAAGCCCTGGATGCCGACCAGGCGATCGTCGTCATCCGCAACCGCCGCGCGGTGCAGAACCACATCGGCGGCGTGCACGCGGCAGCGATGGCGCTGCTGGCGGAGACCGCCACCGGTGCGCTGTTCGGCCTCAACCTGCAAGGCGGCAGCCTGCCATTGCTCAAATCGATGCAGATCGACTACCTGCGTGGCGCGCAGGGCGAGCTGCGCGCGCACGCGCGCCTCGACGCCGCGGCGCGCGCGCATCTGGCCGGCGAACCGCGCGGCGAGCTGATCGTGCCGGTGACGGTCAGCGACGCCAGTGGCGCGAGCCCGATCCGCGTGCAGATGTGCTGGGCCTGGGTGCCGAAGCGACGCTGAGCGGCATCGAATTGCATACAACTCGCAGGCAAACTGCGCACCATTGATGCGCGCAGTGTGTACGCGCGGCGCGCCCCGGCTGGGCGGGCGCCGCTGCCGGGGCCGACGACCGCGCTGCTCGCGCCGCCACCGGAGCTGCGGGCCGGGCCCGTCCGCTGCTTCATAAACCGCGTCAAATCATCAGCTTGACGGCGATCCTGGGCGCCGTCGCAAAGGCCGCTGCGGCCACCGCCGCCGACTGCGAACGCCGGGCACGGTTCTTGATGTTGCATGCGCATGATCCGCGCTCACGCGTCCAAACCCCTGCCGCGCCGGACCGCTATCGGCGGCCGCAGGGCTCGCTTTGGCGTGGCCGCGCTGCTGCTCGCCGGCCTCGCCGCAGCGCCGGCGCAGGCGGCCGGCGGCGGCCGGACGGCAGCGGACACGGGCCGCTACGAGCAACTGCTCGAAACCTACTGCGGGCGCTGCCACAACGACGAACGCATGGCCGCCGATCTCACGCTCAGCGAGCTGAGCACCGCCGACCTGCAGCGCGGCGCCAACCGCGCACAGTGGGAGAAGATCCTGCGCATGACGGCGCAGGGCGAGATGCCGCCGCGCAACCGCCCGCAGCCGAGCACCGAGGAACGCGCCGCGTTCACGCAGTGGCTGGAACGCTCGCTGGACGGCTATGCCGAGGCGCACCCGGACCCCGGTCGCGCGACGATTCGCCGCCTCAACCGCGCCGAATACGCCAATGCGGTCCGCGATCTGCTGGCCTTGCGCGTCGACCTCAGCGGCCAGCTGCCGGCCGACGATTCCGGCTATGGCTTCGACAACATCGCCGACGTGCTGAGCCTGTCGCCGACGCTGATGGACGGTTATCTCGCGGTTGCCGGCAAGCTCAGCCGGCTTGCCGTCGGCCTTGCTTCGAAACGTCCGCTGGTGACCAGCTACACGGTACCCAAGGACGGTTCGATCATGAACCAGGGCATCCCCGCGTACGACGAGCGCGTGAGCGACGCATTGCCGCTGGACTCGCGCGGCGGCGCGGCGTTCGACTACTACGCACCGCAGGACGGGGTCTACCAGATCAGCGGCTATCTCAACACCAACACCAACAACGAAGTCGACCGGCTGCCCGAGGCTCGCGTCAGCCTGCGCGTGCCGCTGACGGCCGGCGAGCACAGCATCGGCATCAGCTTCCGCAAGCGCCACACGCTCGACGAGTCGGTGCAGACGCTGCGCAACACCACCGACATCGTCGTGCTGCCGACGCGCGCGGCGGAGCCGCTGCCGCTGGACTTCGTCGTCGACGGCGCGCGCGTCGGCGGCGGCCTGGTGCCCTCGTATTTCATGTCGCCGCGTTTCTCGCAGGCCAACTTCCCGCGCGACGTGCTGCAGATCGACGTCGAGGGGCCGTTCGAGGCGAGCGGCGCCGGCGACACGCCGAGCCGGCGCAAGATCTTCGTCTGCCGGCCGGCGAAACCCCGTGACGAAAACAGCTGCGCGAGAAAGATCCTGGCACCGCTGGCGCGGCAGGCCTGGCGGCGGCCGCTGCGCGATGCCGAGCTGGAGCCGCTGCTGAAGCTCTACGCGGCGGCGCGCGCCGACAGCGACTTCGAGCACGGCATCGCCGCGGCCATCGAGGCGCTGCTGGTATCGCCCGGCTTCCTGTTCCTGCACGAGCAGGATCCGCCGCGCGCCAGGCCCGGCACCGTGTTCGCGCTGGGCGATCAGGAGCTGGCGTCGCGGCTGGCGCTGTTCCTGTGGAGCAGCCTGCCGGACGAGGAGCTGCTCGGCCTTGCCGCCAGACAGCAGCTGCACAAGCCGGCAGTGCTGGAACGCCAGGTCACACGCATGCTGGCCGACCCGCGCGCGCAGGCGCTGACCGACAACTTCGCCGGGCAATGGCTGTATCTGCGCAATCTCGAACACCAGCGCCCGGACGTGTTCCTGTTTCCGCAGTTCGACACGCGGCTGAGCAGCGCGATGAAGCGCGAGACCGAGCTGTTCTTCGCCTCGATCGTCCGCGACAACGGCAGCCTGCTCGACTTCATCAGCGCCGACTACACCTATCTCAACCAGCGCCTCGCCGAGCATTACGGCATCGACGGCGTGCGCGGCACCGCGTTCCGCCGCGTGCAGCTCGACCCGGCCTCGCAGCGCGGCGGCCTGCTCGGCCAGGCCAGCATCCTGACGGTGACCTCGTACGGCAACCACACCTCGGTGGTGAAGCGCGGCAAATGGATTCTCGACAACCTGCTCGCCGCGCCGCCGCCGCCACCGCCGCCGGATGTGCCGGCGCTCAAGCAGACCCGCGGCGGCCACAAGCTCAGCGCACGCGAACAGCTGGAACTGCACCGCGCCGATCCGGCCTGCGCGTCCTGCCACGTCAAGATGGATCCGCTCGGCTACGCACTGGAGAACTTCGACGCCGTCGGCGCCTTCCGCCAGAGCGAGGACGGCCAGGCCCTCGACGTCTCGGCGACCCTGCCCGATGGCACCCGCTTCAGTGGCCTGGCCGGCCTGCGCCAGGTGCTGCTGGAGCGCCGCCAGCAGTTCACGCGCGCCTTCACCGAGCGCCTGCTGACTTACGCACTGGGTCGCGGCCTGACTGCCGCCGACCAGCCGACGGTGCGGCGCATCGCGCGCGCCGCCGAGCATGACGGCTACCGCATCCGCAGCGTCATCGTCGGCATCGTCGGCAGCGAACCGTTCACCCAGCGCCGGACGCCCGAGACATGAAGCCGACCTCGACCTTGCTGAGCCGCCGCACGCTGCTGCGTGGCCTCGGCGCCGCGCTGGCGCTGCCGCTGCTCGACGCCATGCTGCCGAACGCGCGGGCCGCCGAGCCCGCCGCGCGGCCGCGGCGCCTGCAAATCTTCTACACGCCCAACGGCATGATCATGCAGCGCTTCACGCCGACGACGACGGGACGCGACTACGCGCTGTCGCCGACGCTGCAGCCGCTGGCGCCGTTCAAGGACCGCTTCACCGTGATCAGCGGCCTGGCGCACTACCAGGCCAGCGCGCTCGGCGACGGACCGGGCGGCCACGGCCGCGCCTGCCCGGCGTTCCTGACCGGCTCGCACGCGCGCCGCACCGAGGGCTCGGACCTGCATTGCGGCGTGTCGATGGACCAGGTCGTCGCCCAGCAGTTCGGCGAGCAGACGCAGCTGGCCTCGCTGGAACTCGGCATCGATCCGCCGAGTCTGCTCGGCAGCTGCGACATCGGTTACAGCTGCACCTACACCAACACGCTGTCCTGGCGCAGCGCGACGGTGGCGCTGCCAGTCAGCGTCAATCCCGGCGAGGTCTTCGAGCGCCTGTTCGGCGACGGCGACGCGCTCGACGAGCGCAGCCGCCAGGCCCAGTTGCGGCGGCGCAGCAGCATCCTCGACTTCGTCCGCGACGATGCCGCGCGGCTGTCGACGCGGCTCGGCGCCAACGACCGCCGCAAGCTCGACGAATACCTGGAGGCGATCCGCGACGTCGAGCGTCGCATCGCCAGGGCACGGCAGGGCCGCGGTGTCGACGCCGGCACGCTGGAGCGCCCGGCCGGCATTCCCGATTCGTTCGCCGAGCACGTGCGGATGATGATCGACCTGCAGGTGCTGGCGATGCAGACCGATCTGACACGTGTCGGCAGCTTCATGCTCGGCCGCGAGCTGAGCAACCGCAGCTATCCGGAGATCGGCGTCACCGACGCCCATCACATGCTCAGCCACCACGGCGGCGACAGCGACAAGATCGCCAAGCTGGCCCTGATCAACCGCCTGCACATGCAGCAGTTCGCCTACTACCTGCAGCGGATGAGCGCGACGCGCGACGGCGAGGGCACGCTGCTGGATTCGACGCTGGTGCTGGCCGGCTCCAGCCTCGGCGAGCCCAACGAGCATGACCACATGAACCTGCCGGTGATCGTTGCCGGCGGCGGCCTGAGCGGCAACCGCCACCTCGCCGTCGCCACGCACACGCCGATGT
>CBINNP010000149.1:0-8717 GCA_966252075.1 uncultured Solimonas sp. | reverse complement strand
TCGCGGCCCGCTGGCCACCGTGCTGTTTCAGATATGGATGTTCGGCATCTACCTGTCGTCGATGGAGAGCTTCTTCCTCGACCGCGCCGATTCGATCTGGTTCACCTTTCTTTTCGCCGTATTCGGGCTGCACTATCTCGCCCGATTCCCGATGCAGGATGGGTCTGGAAGACCGTCGCTCGCCGCGTAGTCAGAGCCGGGCCCGCACCGCGCGCGCGACATCCTGCCACCATCCACGATAATCGAACGACGCCGGCGATGACGGCTGCCGGGCAGCCGCGACGATCGCATCGGCATAGCGTTCGTAGCTCGCACCGCGCGGCACGCGAACGATCGCGCCGCTGTCGATCAGAGCCTTGAAACGCAGATGATGATCGAATTCGTCCGGCGCGATGGCGTCGGTCACGATCACCGGCCGTCCCGACTGCACCACGGTCAGGATACTCGACCGCCGCGCGGTCACGCCTTCGTCGAGCACGTAACAGAAGGCGTCGATCTCATCGAACAGGCCGAAGACCTCTGCGTCCGACGCGATGAAACCGGTCACGATCACATCGTCGCTCAGATCGAGTTGCGCGACGCGCCGTCTGAAACTGGCTTCGACATCTTCCAGCGCACGGATGAAGGAGCCGATATAGACCGCAAGCGGCTTCAGACCACGCTGCTTCAGCACCGCCGCGATCTCGAGCACCGCTTCCGGCTGCTTGCCGGGATAAATCGATCCGAAATGTCCGATGACAAGATGCCCTTCGGCACGCGCCGCGGCGAGCTTGCGGCGCAGCTCCGTGTCGGTCACGACCGCCGGCGCGCCGATATTGGGCGGCAACGGCGCCAGCGCGCTTTTCCGCGCAAGCCACCCCACGATCGGAGCATCGGCCAGTTCGCGCTGAACCAGCGGCGAAAACATGATGATGGTATCGGCCAACAGCAACGCAGGCAGATAGGTCAACCGCCGCAGCCAGTGCAGCCCATCCCACTCGTGCTGGATCAGCACCACACGCCGCCGTCGCAGCCACGCCATCGTCATGGCCGCCAGCGGTTTCAAAATGACACGCTTCCAGGCAACGATGGGAAAGTTGCAGACAATCGTCTCCGCCTCACCGACCGCGCGCCAGATCTCCGACAGCGAGCCTTCAGATGCCGTCAAGGTTAATGACGCGGAGCGTCCCGGCTCGATCGCCTCGACAGCATCCTGCAACAGACGCGTGAATTGCCCGACGCCGCACTGCATCTGCGCCCCTGCGCCGAGAAAAAGCGCGTGAAATCGCGGTTTTTTGGCTGTCATCGGCTCCCGAAAAGGCCCCTGAGAAGATCCGTCGCGCGCCGCGCGCCGTCTTACCGCTTGGTTGTAGGGCGCGGACGTTAGCTTCGGGTAAGCGCGACCGATGAATCCGGCATTGTTCTTGCTCCCCAAAGGCAACGGACCGTCTCGCCGTCCCGCAACGAGACACGCGACGCGGCAACGCGCAGACGGCCAAGGAGGCAGCATGACCAAAGGACAATTCTTCCCGGCCTGGGACGAGACCCATTCGTCACTGTGGGGCCATCAGCCGATTCGGCTGGTCCACGAGTTGCACAAGTCGCCCCTGTTCGCGATGGACCGTCTCGCCGAACTGATCGAGCGCTATCCGCGCGAGCACTACAGCCTGGTGCAGACCGGTGCGCGCGAGGCGCGGCGACTGTGGCGCGAAGGCGAGATCGGCAACCTCAGCGGCCGGCAGGTGATCGATGCGATCGCCAAAGGCGGCCTCTGGCTCAACCTGCGCAACGCCTCCGGCGTCGATCCTGACTACAAGACCATGCTCGATGCCATGTTCGAAGAGATCGCCGAGCATGTGCCCGGCTTCCAGGCACCGAAACATCAATCCGGCATCCTGATTTCGTCACCCGACGCCCAGGTCTATTATCACGCCGATCTTCCCGGCCAGGGTCTGATCCAGATCGCCGGACGCAAGCGGGTCTATCTCTATCCAAATTCCGAACCGTTCATCCGGCCGCAGCATCTGGAAGACATCGCGCTGTACGACGTCGAAGTCGATATGCCCTATGCGCGCTGGTACGACGAATACGCCACCGTGGTCGATCTCGAGCCGGGGCAGATGCTCAACTGGCCACTCAACGCGCCGCATCGCGTGGAGAATCTCGGCACGGTCAACATTTCGATGACGGTGTCCTACGTCAACGACGACATCCGCCGCAACGAGATCGTCAATCTCGCCAACGGTCTGCTGCGTCGCCGCTTTGGCTATGAGCCAAGAAGCCGCCGCATCCGCGGGCCGTCGTTCTTCGCCAAGGCCGTGATGCAGAAACTGATGCGCGACAGCGGCTGGGTGAAGCGCGAACGCAAGGCCCGCCGTCCAATCGACTTCCGTCTCGACAGCGCCGAGCCCGGCAGAATCGTCGATCTTCCCAAGGCGGCCTGACGAGGCGTAGCGTGGCCGTTGTTATCACCGATAATCCAGGATCGGCGCGAACCAGTGCGCGCCGGGCGCGGTTCGCCATCGACATCCTGCAAGACTGGACCGAAACGGCAACCCGTTGGGACTGGTCGCGCCCCACCGGCGAGGATGCCTCGTTTCAGGATCAAAACTGGCTGCGCAACTGGTACGGCGCTTTTGCCCATACCGATATCGAGCCGCTGATCGCGATCGTCTCCGACGCAGCGACCGGCGAACGCATCGCACTGCTACCTTTGATCCGGCGACGCGAGCATCGCATTCGCATTGTCGAATTCGCCGATCTCGACCTGACCGATTACAACGCACCGCTGCTGACGAAGGCCGCGCGCGATCCCGCTTTCGCGAATCCAATGTGGAAAGCTCTACGCAAGGCGCTGCGGCGCTTACTTGGCGGTGCCGATCTGATCCGGCTGCGCAAGATGCCGCTGACCATCGACGGCACGGCCAATCCGCTGGCGACGCTCGCCGCGGCGCGGACCTGTTCATTGAACGGCAACCTGCTCGCCGTCGGTGACGATTTCGAAGCGCATCGCTTCGCGCGGGAGCGGACATTCCGCAAGGAGCTGGAGCGAAGCTGGCGCGTGTTCATGCGAAACCCCGGAGCTGCGTTCCAGATGGTTACCGGGCGCGATGACGCACTGCGCGTTCTCGCCACCATCGAGCGGCAGCAGGATGCGCGCATGCACGACCTCGGTCGCAACTTCGTGCTCAACGACGAAGTTTACGCCGCATTCTATCGCAATCTGGTGCGCGACGGCATCGAACGTGGCTATGTGGCGATCGCGACGCTCACCGTCGGCGAGGAGATCGTGGCCGCGCTGCTCGGTATCCGCTGCGGCCGGCGCTACACCATGATCCGCATCAGCAATGGCGGTGCGCGCTGGTCGAATTGCTCGCCGGGCCGGCTCATCATCGAACGCACCATGGCGGCGCTGCATCAGAATGGCGTGCGAGAGTTCGATTTCAGCATCGGCAACTACGCCTACAAGCGTCGGTTCGGGCCAGCGCATGTTCCGCTCGCCGACCTCACGTCGGCGCTGACCTGGCGCGGCCTGCCGTTCGCGCTGCGGGACGCCGCGGCATTCCGGCTACGCCGGTATCCGCAGCTCGCCGCTCGCATACGCCGCCTGTTGGGCAAGCCCGTGCGTCACGAAGAAACGCACACTTGATCGGCGCGCCGCAGTTCGGCTGTTAACCTCACGTCAACAAAAAGCGCACTGCGACATTGTCGCAGCTTATGCTGGCATTCCACGCAATCTACCCTTGCTATCGAACACATCACGGCTTGCGACTGTACTCATACGGTAGCTTCTGAAGTTTCGTGCCGGCTCGAGAGCGCATCTGGCGTCTTTCACGACCGTCACCCAACCAGAGTTGATGCAACGACATGGTGGATTTGGCTGTCCCGGCAAAAATCGGATCGCTCGAACATCGAGCTGCTCGCGCAACATGCGTCGCGGTCAAACTGTTCTCTGATTGGCGACAAGCCGCGGCCGAGTGGGACTGGTCCGGCCCGGGAGGGCATCACGCTCCGTTCCAGCATCCACGTTGGCTTGCAAGCTGGTATTCTGCCTTCGCGGAGACGTCGGTCGAACCGCTGGTCGCCTTGATCTCCGATGCCGGCAGCGGCGGGCAGATTGCAATGCTGCCCCTGATCCGTCATCGGCGGCGCGGCGTTCGCATCGTTGAATTCGCCGACCTCGACCTGACCGACAACAATGCTCCGCTGCTTGCCGCGCTGGCGTACGATCCGGCGATCAGCGAGAAGATCTGGCCGGCGCTGCGCAAGGCTCTGCGACGCGCGCCCGGCGGCGTCGACGTGATCCGATTCCGCAAGATGCCGCGCACCATCGACGGCACCAGCAATCCGCTGGCGTCGTTGCGAGCCGTGCGACGCTCCTCGCTCAACGGCAATCTCGTGACCTGCGGCGACGATTTCGAAGCGCACCGCTTCGCACGCGGGCGCAACGAACGCTCACAGCTCCGTCGGAAATGGCGCGCCTTTGCCAGCGAGCCCTCCGCTGCCTTTCGCCTCGTCACCGATCGCGATGAAGCGCTGCGCGCTCTGGGCGTCGTTGCACGACAGCAGGAAACGCGGATGAGCGAGCTGCGCCAGAGGTTCGTGCTGAACGACGGTGCCAACGCCGCCTTCTATCGCGATCTGGTCAGCGAAGGCGTCGGCTCCGGCTATGCGACGATAACGGTACTGAGTGTCGGCGACGAGATCGTTGCCGGATCGCTCGGCGTGCGCAGCGGGCGACGCTGGACCTTGATCCGCAGCAGCATGGGAAGCGAACGCTGGCTGAAATACTCGCCTGGCATCCTTCTCATCGACCAGACTATGGCCGCGCTTCATGCACAGGGCGTCCGCGAATTCGATTTCTCGGTCGGCGAATACGATTACAAGCGACGCCTTGGCGCCTGCCACGTCCCACTGTACGACCTGACCTCGGCACTGACCCTGCGGGGTCTCCCCTTCGTTGCGCGAGACCGGCTGGCCTACCAGGTGCGTCAGCACCCGCAATTCGCCAATCCGGTGCGCCGCCTGTTCGGCAAGCCTGTTTCCCGCGCGGAAAAGAGCTGATCGGCCGATGGTTTTCGTTGCGCTGCAACGAACTCCGGAGCGACGCACAACACGACACATCGCTTACTGCAAATTTGCGCATCGGGTGTGCGCAGCCGAGTCGAAGGTCGAAGACCGGCGACCGTGACTCATTTGGCGCGGTTTGTTAAAGCCGAGATGATGAGGAAGCTCCGCAGAACGGCGCAGCTTCCATCGATAGATGCACCGGAACAAACTTGCTGGGAGGCAACAGATGGCACCTGGAATCAGGAAATTGGGAATTTTGTCGGCGGCGGTTGCAACATGCAGTCTGCTCGCCGCCGTGCCGGCGCTGGCGCAAGGCGTCAAGATCGGCATTCTGAACGATCAGTCCGGCGTTTATGCCGACTACGGCGGGAAGACCTCGATCGAGGCCGCCAAGATGGCCATCGAGGATTTCGGCGGTGAAGTGCTGGGCCACAAGATCGAGATCGTCGCGGCCGACCACCAGAACAAGCCCGATCTCGCGGTCAGCATTGCGCGTAAATGGTACGACACCGAAGGTGTCGACATGATCACCGAACTGACGACCTCGTCGGTCGCGCTCGCGGTGCAGGAAGTCACCAAGGAGAAGAAGAAGATCGACATCGTCGTCGGTGCTGCCTCGTCGGCGATCACCGGCGCATCCTGCTCGCCTTACGGCTTCCATTGGGCGTTCGACACCCACGCGCTCGCGGTCGGCACCGGCGGCGCGATGGTGAAAGCCGGCGGCGACAGCTGGTTCTTCCTCACGGTGGACTACGCCTTCGGTCACGCGCTGGAGAAAGACACCAGCGAAATCGTGAAGGCTTCGGGCGGCAAAGTGCTCGGCGCGGTGCGAACCCCGCTCAACACCTCCGACTACTCCTCCTTCCTGCTGCAGGCGCAAAGCTCGAAGGCCAAGGTGGTGGGTCTCGCCAATGCCGGCGCGGACACCATCAACTCGATCAAGCAGGCGTCGGAGTTCGGCATCGTCGCCGGCGGCCAGAAGCTCGCTGCGCTTCTTTTGACGGCGTCCGAAGTGCATGGCCTTGGCCTGAAGGCCGCGCAAGGCACCGTGCTGACCGAAAGCTTCTACTGGGACCTCAACGACAAGACCCGCGCTTTCGGCGAACGCTTCTTCAAGCGCACCGGCCGGATGCCGAGCATGATCCAGGCCGGCACCTATTCGGCAACGTTGTCCTATCTGAAGGCGGTGAAGGCCGCCGGCACCAAGGATAGCGATGCGGTGGTGAAGAAGCTGAAGGAACTGCCGGTCGACGACGCTTTCACGTCGAAGGGCAAGGTGCTCGCCAATGGCCGCATGGTGTCCGACCTCTATCTGTTCGAGGTCAAGAAGCCGTCGGAGAGCAAGCGCGATTGGGACTACTACAAGCTGTTGGCGACCGTCCCCGGCGACACTGCCTATCCCTCCGCGAAGGACAGCGGCTGTCCGTTCACGAAGTACGCACGCTTCACCCCTGCGGGTGATGTAGACGCAAGGGCGCGATCCTCACCGGATCGCGCCCTTCGCGTTGATCGGGGCTGTATCAATACCCCGTCATTTCCAGATAGCCGACACCGCCATGGCTGCCGCGAAAGGCGATGGGGCCTTCCCAATAGGGAAAGCTCGTGCCCATCCAGCTTCGCGCATTGAGCGGGGCACAGTCGACGGCAAGGCCTCGCGATGGGACCGCGACACGCCATTGCGTCGGCAAGTGCCGCTCGCCAATATCGGTGAAGGCCAGCGGCGTCATCGCGATCGCCTCCGACGGCAACGGAACTGACTGGCCGTCGCGCCCGATCCAGTTGCCGGCGAAGTAGTGCCCACCGTCTTTCTGCCGTAGCCGAAACAGCATCACCTTGTCGCCGCCATCGAGATGCAGCGAGAACCAGTCCCATCCGGTCTGGTCCGCCGCCAGCGGCTGGCTCGACCATTCGCGATCGAGCCAAGCCGGCCCCGACACCGCGATGGATTGATCGCCGATCTTGATGTTGCCGGTCGCGGTGAAATAGGGCTGGCTGTAGTAATACGACGCCTGCCCGCGCTCGGATTTGCGGCTGTAGCCATGATCGCCCTGCAGCACCAGCGGCTGCTCGGCATCGAGCCGCAACGTATATTCGAAGTCGGTGCTCGCTGCATCCAATTGCAGCGGTGCAATGGTTTCATTCGACCACGACGACAGCGCCGACATCCGCCACGCATCGATCCACGCCTCGAACGGCGCAGCCTCGACACCCGCCTGCCCGACGCCGCCGCGCGCAAACGTCTCGCTGAAGCGATGCGCGGTCGCGCTGGTCACTGCGGCATGGCCCATCCAGACCTGCTGGTTGGCCCAGCCCTCGCGTTGCGGACCCGGCGCCATCGCCTGTCGGAACAGCGTCCACTGCGCGCCGTAAGCCGCGCCGCTGGCGTCTCGCAGGTTGGCGGTGACGTACCACCACTCGATGCGGAACTCCGGATGCGCGCCGAAATCGTCGGGAAACACGAACTTCCGCCCCGGCACCACCGGTGCGAAGCCCGCCGCCTCGCCGCCCAATCCGGCAAAGCCCTGCGCCCGCGCGCGCCCGACGCCGAGCCCGAGACACGGAAGACCGGCGAGGATCGTGCGGCGTGAGATTCGATCAGCGCTCATTGGCAAAAATCTTGATCAGCGTCGCAGGCTGCATCCGCGCCAATTTGAACATCGGCAACAGCGTCGCAAGCAACGCCGCCAGCATGGCGACACCGAGCAGTTCCAGCAACTGCATCGGGAACACCTGGAACGGCAGCCGCCAGCCAAACGCCTTGACGTTGACCACCGCGATCAAACACCACGCCACCAACAGCCCGAGTGGCAGCGCCAGCAGCGCGGTGACGAACGCCACCGCCATGGTCTTCAGAAGCTCGATCGCAGCTAACCTCTCGCGCGTGACGCCGATGGCCCACAGCGGCGCCAGTTGCGGCAGCCGCGATCCACTCAACGTGAGGAGACTGGTGAGCAGCGCGATGCCGGCGACACCGAGCGTGAAGGTGTTGAGCGCGGCGGTGACCGCGAAGGTGCGATTGAAGATGCGCTTCGATTCCGCTTTCACCGTTGCCTGATCGGCCAGTTGCCGCGTATCGAGATGAAAACGTTCGCGCATCGCGGCGATCACGCCCGCGATATGCTCCGGCGCGACACGCAGCCCGAAGCGAGTCTGCGGTGTGTCAGGGAAGCGCCGCAGCAATGCATCGATGTCGATCGCAAGCTGCCCTTTCGGATTGCCGTAATCGGCATAGACGCCAACCACCGCCACCGACCATTCGCCGCCGGGCGTCGGAATTCGCAAGCGGCCACCCACATCAAGGTGAAGCCGGCGCGACAGCTGCTCACTGATGAACGCAGCATCACCCGTATGCAGGCGATCCCAGCCGTTGGATGCAGAGCGCAACAAGGGCCAGTTCTCGCGATAGGTAGCGTGATCGGGCAGACCCATGATCTCGACCGGCGCACCGTCGATCTGCACGTCGGTTCGTGCGCCAGGCAACACGGCGGCGATATCGTTGCGCGCGGCAAGCCAGCGCCGGATCTCGGCTGCCTGCGTTTCGTTCGTGGCGCTGACATAGACATCCGCGGCCAGACGCCCATCGAGCCAACGCACGAAAGTCGTGCTGAAGCTCTGCACCATGGTGCCGACGCCGACGTTCACCGCCAGCGCCAGCAGCAGCGCCATCA
>CBINNP010000148.1:0-8785 GCA_966252075.1 uncultured Solimonas sp. | reverse complement strand
TCGAAGGTCGCGCCCGCCGCGAGATTGATGGTTCGCGTGCTGACGATGGTGCCGTGGCTGACCGAGCGGGTCGGCCGCATCAATGCGGTGGCGACCTTCTTCAGCTTGCTGCTGTGGGACTGGTTGTGGGGCATTCCCGGCCTGCTGCTGGGCATTCCGATCATGATGGCCTTGATGTCGGTCTGCGCGCGCATCGACTCGCTGCGGCCGGTCGCTGAGCTGCTCGGTGCCGAAGGGACCCGAGCCACGCCGCGCTGAAGCCGTCTTACTCCGCCCACAACGGCGGCGGGTCGGGCAGCTGCGTCGGCGCATCACGCACCGGTACCGCATCGCGCAAGTGCACAGCGTTGGCGCCGATGCGCGAGGAGATCCACTCGCGCAGCTTGCTGCGATTGTCGAGGATGATCGGCTGCTCGGGCGCCAGCCGCGCGGCACGATCGAGCAGCTGCAGCGCGGTGTAGACATCGCCGCCGCGCGCCTTGGCGACGGCGAGGTTGTTGAGCTGCACCGGGTCGAACGGGTTTTCGCCGACGCTGCCCTCCAGCGTCGCGACCGCGGAATCGACGCGGCCGGATTCCAGCAGCTGCTGCAGCGCCGGCATGCTCGGCTTGTCCGCCGCCCGGTTGGCCTGGGCCTGCGCCTGGGCGGGGGCGGCACCGGCCAGCAGCGGCGTCAGCACCGCAGCGAGAACGATCAGCTTCTTCATGGCAGCGGCCCCTTGAACACGCCGGGAATCAACGGTTCGGACGGCGGCGCCTGCACGCCGGTGAAGTAGTAGCGCAGGAAGCCCATCAGGATCAGCTCTTCGAAATCCCGCGCGTTGTCGGCGCTGAGCGTGCCGCCGAGCGACAGATGCGGCGTCAGCCGGTATTGCGCGGCGCCGCCGAAGCGATAGCTCAGGCCGCTGTTCTTCTGCGAGCCGTAGCCGGTCGGGATGTTGGCGGCCGGCTCGAATTCAGCCAGCGCCTCGACTTCGTCCTGCAGCGCCTGGCGGCCCGGAAACAGCGGCATGCCGTCCTCGCGGAAGCTCTGGATGCCGAGCGCGATGTCGAGCCGGTAACTCAGATCATTGCGGCGGCCGGTGAACGAGGTCGGCACGGTGATCGCGCCGAAGTACTCGGGGCTGAAATAGCCGCCGTGGCCGAGCGTGTAGTAGCGCAGGTTCTTGTCGTAGCTGAACGTGGTGATGTTGAGGCCGACGGTCAGCGTGTTGTTGGCGCCCTGGTAGGCCCGCACGAACAGGCCGCCGCCAAGCTCCATCTGCGAGTTCTCTTCGACGTTGCGGCCGGTGATGGAGTAGTAGCCACCGTTGCCGTAAAGGCCGTAACCGCCGAAGTCGTAGGCCAGATCGACGCGCGCGCCGCTGCGCGTGACGCCACCCCAGTCGCGGCCGGTCAGCGGATCGAAGGCGCCGGCGTAGGACAGCAGGCTGTCGGTGATGGCGCGTCGCGACACGTCCAGCGCCAGGCTCAGATCGCCGAAGCTCGGCGTCCACAGCAGGCCGCCGACGATGCTCTCGATCTGGAAGCCCAGCGGCGTGGTGCCGATGTCGACGGTGAAGCTGCCGAGCTTGTAGGCGCCGGAGACGGCGATGCCGCTATCGGACTGGTCGAGCGCGGGCGTCTCCCCGTCCAGCTCGCCGCGCGTCAGCGCCAGCGTGCCATAGCGCAGCAGGTTGATGCCGGAGACGTTGCCGGCGTCGAGATAGACCGGGCGGATGCGCAGGCCGACGCGGCCGGCCCGGCGCATGCGGCTGCTCCAGTCGATCGGCGTTTCCAGGTCGAACAGGCGCGACAAGCCCGCCTCGCCGTCGCGGTTGCGGCTCTGGAACAGGCCTTGTCCCCAACCGCTGACTTCGGCTTCGAGACGGTCGATCGGCAGCACGCGGGTCGGATCGTACGGCGCGATCCACTGCGAATCCGCCGCCGGCACGCGCGCGCGGCCATCGCTGAAGCGCGTTTCATTGCGCGGCTCGGCGGCCTTTGCATCGCTTTGCGTAGCACCGCTGAACGGCGCGGCCGAAGGCTGTACCCCGGCCGCCGGGCTACGCGCGGCCGACGGCAGCGGCGCCAGGCTGCCGCCTTCCGGCGCGCGCGGCAGCAGCGGGCCGATCGGCACGTCCTCGCTCTTTAGCGAATCGCGGATCGGGTCCGGCAGCAGGCTGCCGCTGCCGGACGCCGGATCGATCAGCAGCAGATCCGGCGGCGCGGCACCGTAGGCGTCCTGCTGGTGCACCAGCAGATCGGCCTCGCGGTAGTGGCCCAGCGCCTCGGCTTTGCGGCCGCGCTGGTCGGCCAGCCGCGCGGCGGCGCGGTGCGCGGCGACCGGATCGGAGCCGCGCTGGAAGGCCTGATCGATCCAGCGCGCAGCGTTGTCCTCGTCCTTGGCCGCGAGCGCCGAGTCGATCGCCGCAAACAGCACTTCGTCGCTCGGCTCGCCCTTGGCGGATTCCTGCTTGAGCAGCGCCTTGCCGATCGCCAGCGACTTCTCCGGCTCGCCGGCCGATGCGAACAGCCGCGACAGCGCCATTTGCACGCGCGGCTGGTCCGGATAGCGGGCGACGACTTCACGCAGCTGCCGGTAGGCAGCGGCGTAATTGCCGCGCTCGCGCTCGCGGTCGGCGAGCTTGATGCGGTAGCCGACGATCAGGTCTTCCAGCGTCCTGGCCTGCAGCGGCGACAGCCCGCCGCGCTGGATCAGCGTGGTGCTGACCGCCTCGAACTCGGCGTCCTGGTCGATCTGCAGCAGCAGCGCCGCGTACTGGATGCGGTCGTCGGCGGACGGCTCGCCGCGCGCCGCGAAGCTCTTGCGCAGCACCGCCACCGCGCGCGCCGGATCGCCCAGCGCGGCCCAGCCCTGCGCCAGCGCGCTGGCCAGCTGCGGATCGTCGCCGGCAGCATTGACGGCGGCGCCGAGCCATTCGGCGGCCTGGCCCGGATCGCCGCGCTGTGCGGCCAGCGTGGCGCGCTGCACCTGATAGCGGACCCAGGCCTCGCGCTGCAGCTTGCGCGCGTCGGCGACGCGATCGGCCGGCGGAATCTGTTCCAGCGCCACCAGGGTCTCGTACCAGCGCTGCGATTCGGCGAACGAATAGGCCTGCGCCAGATGCGCCTGGGCGCCGTCGCCGGCGACTTCGGTCAGCGCGCTGAGCAGCGATTCGGCCTCGGCGTCGCGGCCGATGCGGCGGTACAGGCGGGCCAGATCCAGGCGCACCCAGGGTGATTCCGGCGCCGTCACCAGCGCATCGCGCAGCAGGCGCTCGGCCTCGTCGTTGCGGCCGGCGCGGACCATGGCCGCGGCCTGCTGCCGCGAGATCTCGGCCTGCTCGCCGCGCAGCTCGACCTTGGCCGACTCCGGCGCCGCCGCGAGCAGGGTACCCGCCTCGGCGCTGCGACCGCTGCGCATCAGGATGCCGGCCAGGCCGGTCAGCAGCTCCGGCTGCTGCGGGTACTTGGCCAGGCCGGCGCGCAACTGCTGCTCGGCCAGCTCCGGTTTGTTGTTCTCCAGCAGCACCGTGGCGTAGGCGCGGAGCACGGTGGGATCGGCGCCGCTGGCTGGCGGCTCGCCGACGGCGGCGCCGTAGCGCAGCTCGGCAGTGGCCAGGTCGCCGGCCTCGTAGGCGCGCTCGCCTTCGCGGGCGCGGCTCCAGAAGCGCGCCGTGCGCTGCGCCTCGCGGTAGCGCGAAGCCAGCGCGGGTTTGCGCCGCACGGCATCGTCGAGCAGGCCGGTGGCGTCGTTGAAGCGTTGCTGGCGCAGGCGGATCAGGCCCAGGCCGGCGCGTGCGTCGGCATTGCCGGGATCGCGGGCGAGAATGCGCTCGAAGCCGTTTTCGGCGCGGTCCAGCTCGCCGGCGTCGAGCGAGCGGAAGGCGCGCGCCAGCTCGGCGCCGGCGGCCTCGCTGGCCTGCGCGGCGGCGGCGTTGGCGCCAGCCTCCTTGAGCGAGGCCTGCTTGCGGCTGAGCTCGGCATCGCTGCCGACGGTCTGCAGGTAGTCCTGATACAGCGGCTCGTCACCGGGTCGCGCTTCCAGCCAGATCAGCGCCTGCCGCCAGGCGGCGCGCGCCTCGTTGCCGAGCTTGGGGTCGTCGCGCAGACCCTGCAGCCGGCGGATGCCATCGCGACGGCCGGCAGGGCGGTAGGTGAGCACACGCGCGTACGACAGCTCGAAGCGGCTGTCGCCGGCATTGCGCTGCGCCAGCGCGCCGAGCGCGTCGCGGGCATTTTCGTAGCGGCCGTCGACGCCGGCCATGGTCTCGTAATACTCGAGCGCGTCGGTGTCCTTGGCGGGCGCTCCGCCGTAGGCTTCCTCGTAGACCTTCAGGGCGTCCGCGCCGCGGCCCTGGCGGCCCAGCGAGCGGGCACGGCTGATCGCCGCCTCGCCCTCGCCTGCCATCTGCTTGCGCGCCTGGTCGAGCAGCGGCGAGTTCGGCGCCGCCTTGCGCAGGCGCTCCAGGTACTCCTGCGCCTCGGCGTGGTTGCCGGCCTGCTCCTCGAGCGCCGCCAGGCGCGCCAGCGCCTTGGCATTGTCGGCGTCCGACTGCAGCACGCGCTTCCAGCTGTCGCGGGCCAGTTCCGGGCGCTGCTTGGCGTCCCAGAACTCGGCCTGCTGCACCAGCTGGCTGACGGCGGCGTTCTGCGCGCGGGCGATGCCCGGGTCCAGCGCCATGGCCATCACGACACCCAGACCGAGCGCCGCGCCGGCGTGCCGGGCCGCTCCTTTCATTCCGCCTTTCATTGCCATGAGGGAATCACTTTGCCGTTGGCATCGAACCGGTAGCGCCGGTCGGCGTAGCCTTTGCCGAAGAGGACGAGGACCTGGTCATAGTATCGGGCCGGTTTTCCATAAAGCCCGCTGACGCGCGTGGCTTCGAGTTGTTCGCGCGCACGGGCGTAGCCGGACTCATCGCCGAGCGCCTGCAGGAACGGCAGCATCGCCGCAACAAAGCCGGGCGGCGCATTGCCGGTGATGCCGCTGTTGCCGACAGTCCAGTGCTCCGGGATGCGTTGCAGTTCGACCGTCATCTCGCGGAACGCGCGCAGTGCGCGGCGCAACTCCCAGGTCTGCGCATCGGCGTCGAGCGCCACCGGACCGCCGGAAAACCCGGCCCACAGATAGACACGGATCGCGTCGTAGCTGCCGGCACCGCCGGTCTGCGCGTCGACGATGATGCGATCGCTGTGCCAGACGCTCCAGTCCGGCACACGGCCGAGCGGGGCGATCTGCGGCAGCAGACGCACGAAGTCGGCGATCAGCCGGCCCCACGGCCCCTGCGGATCTTCGAGCTGCAGCGCCCGCAACTGCAGGCCGACGTAGTAGCTGGGATTGAAACGCACGCCGCCGTCGGCGCCAACGAAGCCCTGCGGCCCAGGCAGCAGCAGCGCCGGTCCGCCCGGCAGCAGCACCACCTCGCGTGCCTTGATCTGCGCCAGCATCGCCTGCGCGGTCTTGCGGTACTCCGGCAGCTGCCACAGCCGCGCCGCCTCGAACAGCGTGTAGGCGATCCACAGATCGGCGTCGCTGGCCGGATTGGGGTCGAGAATGCCCCAGGTGCTGTCCTCGCGCTGGCCCCACAGCCAGGCGGGCAGGTTGTTGCGCAGATCGCCCTGCGCGAGGTTCTTCTCGGTCCAGTCCAGCAGCTGCGCAAAGCGCTGGCGGTCGTTGGCGACCAGCGCGAAGAACAGCGCATACGCCTGCCCTTCCGACACCGTGCGCGCCTTGTCGGTCCAGTCGATGACGCGGCCCTGGGCGTCGATGAAGGCCTCGTCGAACGCGCGCCAGTCATCCCAGTCGACCGGCGCCGCCGCGCCGGCCGCCGCGGCTGGCGAAAGGCCCAGCAGCGACCACAGCAGGGCGACCAGCCCTCCGAGACGACGCAGGCGGCGCGCGGGCATCGCTTACGGCTTATTGGCCAGGCGCCGCGCGGCGCGAGCGCGCAGCACCGACTGCAGCAGGATGCCGACCAGGATCACGAACAGCACGGCCAGCGGCCACAGCAGGTACGGATGCAGCGACAGCCAGCGCTTGATCGCGAACCACCACGGCAGGTGGCCGACCTCATAGCGCGCGCTGAGGTCGTAGCCGGTCACCGTGCTGCCGGTGACCAGCGTCAGCGCACCGCGAACGAACTGCGAGTCGCCCGGATCGGTCAGCGTCAAGGCCGCGTCGCGCACATCACCGCCGCGGCCGGCCGTCAGCAGCACGACATTGCGGCCGCCCTGCAGCGGCGACTCGAAGCCCATCAGCACCGAAAAACGCTGTCCGGCGTTGACCAGCACGCGGCTGGCCACCGCGCGGGCGGCGCTGACGTCGCGGTCACGCAGCCAGCGCTCGTTGAGCGCTTCGAGCTGGCCGATCGGCGCCAGCTCGACGTGGCCGTCATTGAGGCGCAGCGGCATGCGCTCGACCCAGTCGGCCGGGAGATTGAGGTTGTCGAGACGGCCGACCAGCAGCAGCTCGCGGTCCTTGACGGCCTCCAGACCGTCGACCGTCGTCACTTCGAGACGGCTGGCGGCGTCGAGCGTCCAGCGGCCGACGTGGCCGAGCACGATCAAGGCGGCGCTGACCTCGCTCTCGCTCGGCTGGCTCGGCAGCACCACCGCGGTGGTCGCCAGATCGCTGTGGCGCGAGAACGGGAAGGCGCCGTCGGCCAGCTTCTCCAGCGCCGGCATCTCGACGAAGTAGGCGAAGTTGCGGACTTCCAGTGTCGACGCCGGATCGATGGAGCCCTGCAGGCCGGTGATGTCGAAGTCCTCGCAGGCCTTGTCGGTATCGCGACGGAAGTGGTACTGCGCGTCGAGGCGGTTGTGCGCGTGCAGCGCCTGCACCGGCAGCACCAGATCCAGCGGCGTGCTGTCGTCGACGCGAACCTTGCCGCGGTTGAGCACGGTGCCGCCGGCGAACTGGCCGTTGAGCAGCACGTTGAGCTGCGAGTTGACGGCGGCATTGGGTGCCGCGCGGTACTGCAGCCTGGCCTTGATGCTGTCCTGGCTCAGCGGATAGAGATCCGGCGGCAGCGAGAACTCGAAGCCGATCGGGCCCGGCACCAGGCCGGTGACCGACAGGCCGGCGACGGCGCGATCGGCCAGCGGCAGCGGCCGGCTCGGGTCGATCCAGCGCGACGAGCTCCAGGCCGGGCGCGGCTCCGGCAGCTGCAGGCCCAGCACCTCGACCTCGGCGCCCTGCAGCACCAGCTTGCCGAGCGCCAGGGCCTGCGCGGCGGTGATCAGGCCTTCGGCGTCCGGCGCCGAGAACACCAGCAGCTGGCTGCCCGGCGATGCCGGATTGTCGACCACGGCAATGGTCGGCGTGCTGCGCGAAGCGAAGCGCTCGAAACCCGCCCACGGCGCGCGGCCGCTGACGAAGACCACCCCGGTGCCGCGCGGCAGCTCGTCGAACGACACCGGGAAGTCGGCGCCGCGGTAGTCCGCCTGCGCGCCGAACCAGTTGGCAACGATGCCCGCCGCCTTGAGCGTCTGCGTGTCCGGCTTGCCGGCGAAGCTGAACGGCAGGCGCAGGCGACGCTCGTCGCCGGCGTCGAACATCGGCGCCGGCAGGTGCTCCAGCGCCGGCACGTTGTTGAGCGGCGCGAAGCTCAGCTCCAGGCGGCTGTCATTGCTGATGTCCGCCCACAGCGAGGTGTGCGCCGGGTCCTCGCACTCGTTGGGCTTGGCGTAATGCGCGACCAGTTCGAAGCGGATCTGGTTGTGCGGCAGCAGCAGGCGCGGATCGATCGGCAAGCGCACGCTGTTGCCGGATGCGGTGTCGGCGCTCAGCGGCATGGTCTTGAGCAGCTCGTCGTTGACGTAGACGCTGAGATGGCTGAGATCGAAGCGCAGCGACGGCGAATGCGCATAGCGCAGTTGCAGGGTCGCCGCGGTGACGATCTGGTCGGCGCGCAGGTTCAGCGGAATCGACGCCTGGCCGAACACCGTGCGCAGCTTCATCGGATAGATGAGGCCCAGATCCTTGAACCGCAGCGTGCGCGAGGCCTGCTGGCCGGCCATGTCAGTACCGGTACCGACCGCTTCGGCACGGGCAGCGTCGGCGCCGCTGCCGGCCGCCGGCGGCGGCTCCTGCGCGAAGGCGCTGGCCAGCACCAGCATCGCTGCCAGTGCGGTTGCGGGGGCCAGCTTGTGCAGCACGCTTTTTCGTGTACGCATCGACACGCTCTCCAACCGCGTTTTCATGATCAATCCAAAACCACTTGTGCAACAGGAGCACGGCGACCGTTATCCGGGCTGTCTCGCGCCCCTGATCGACGCAAAGCCCGCCAGGGCCCTCACGCCATGGCTCCGCTCGCGGCTAGGACGGCCGTGCCGGGCGGATCACGCGGCCGCTCAGCGCGCGCGCCACCCACACCACGAAATCGCGGCCGCCGCGGATGCCGTAGCGGCTCACCTCCCACAGCGCGCGCAGCGGCCGGTCGCGCTCGCGGCGGTCGCGCCATTGCATCCAGGCATCGGCGCGCCCGAACAGCGCCTGCACCAGCGCCTTCTCCTGCTCGATGCTCATCGGCAGGTACTTGAGGGCGATCACGCCATGGCCGGCGCGGGTCACCTCGGCGTCGATCCAGGTATCGCTGCGGCCCGGCACCAGCATGATCTGCAGCTTCTGCCCGGCGCTGACCTGCAGATCGCCGTCGGGCTTCTGCAATGCGATGCCGCTGTAGGACACATCGAAGGTGCTGGCCTGGTGTACGGCGCCGCCCTCCTCGAGCCGCACCGCGACCGTCAGCCGCGTGAGAACGCGCACCGCGGTGCGCACCTGGCGAAGCTCTTTGGCGACT
>CBINNP010000147.1:0-8897 GCA_966252075.1 uncultured Solimonas sp. | reverse complement strand
ATGCCCTGCTGCATGGTGTCTATGAACTGCCCGAAGGCCGCGGTGGCGATCAGGTAGAGGCGGCGACGCAGCGGCTGGCGCGTCCAGCCGAGCAGCGCGGTCCATTCCCAGGCCATCAGCAGGCCGACGACGCTCAAGGCCACGTACAGCCATTGCGTGGGCGCGTACCAGACCAGCGCCAGCAGGGCCGGGATCAGCACCGCGGCGGTCAGAATCCGCTGCATCAGCATCGCCCACTCTCCTTCACGTCAGGCCTTCAAGTCGAGGCGGCCGGCACGCCGCCGAAGCGACGCTCGCGGCCGGCATACCACTGCAGCGCCTCGCGCAGCAGTGCGCCATCGGCGTCCGGCCACAGCAGGTCGGAGAAATACAGCTCGGTATAGGCCAGCTGCCAGAGCATGAAATTGCTGATGCGGCGCTCGCCACCGGTGCGGATCAGCAGGTCCGGCTCCGGCAGGCCGGCGGTGCTCAGATGCTGCTCGATCGCCGCCGCGCTCAGCGCCTGCCCGGCCTCGACGACGCGCTGCGCGGCCTGCACGATGTCCCACTGGCCGCCGTAGCCGACCGCGATCACCAGCGTCAGCTCGGTGTTGGCAGCCGTCAATGCCTCGGCCGCGGCGATGCGCTCGCGCAGTGCCGGCGCGAAGGCGCCGTGATCGCCGATCACGCGCAGCTTGACGCCATGCTCGTGCAGTTCCCTGATCTCGCGCGTCAGCGTCGTCGCCAGCAGCTCCATCAGCAGGCGCACTTCCAGCGGCGGCCGCTTCCAGTTCTCCTGCGAGAACGCAAACACCGTCAGTGTCTCAAGCCTGAGCTCGCGCGCCGCTTCGACGACGCGCCGTACCGCCTTGACGCCCTCGCGATGTCCGCTCGGACGCGTCTTGCCGCGCGCCTTGGCCCAGCGCCCGTTGCCGTCCATGATGATCGCCACATGGCGCGGCAGGATCGACTTGGCCATGTTCGGAGCTTCGCGCGTCATCGCGCCCGTACCACGTCGTGGCGGGGCATTACATCGACAGCAGTTCTTTTTCCTTGACCGCTGCCGCCTCGTCGATCTTGGCGACGAACTGATCGGTCAGCTTCTGGATCTCGGTTTCGCCGCGCTTTTCGTCGTCGGTGGAGATCTGCTTGTTCTTGACCAGATCCTTGACCGCCTGGTTGGCATCGCGGCGCACGTTGCGCACGGCCACCTTGGCGTTCTCCGCCTCGCTCTTGACGACCTTGACCAGCTCCTTGCGGCGCTGCTCGGTGAGCGGCGGCATGACGATGCGGATGGTCTGGCCGGCGGTATTCGGATTGAGACCGAGGTCAGAAGTCAGGATCGCCTTCTCGATGACGCTGACCATGGCCTTGTCCCAGGCCTGGATGACGATCGTGCGGGCGTCCTCGACGACCACCTGGGCAGCCTGCGAGACCGGCACTTCCGAGCCGTAGAAATCGACACGGACATGGTCCAGCAGACCGGCGTTGGCGCGGCCGGTACGCAGCTTGAGCAGCTCCGCCTTGAGCGCGTCGAGGCTCTTCTGCATGCGCTTGGTGGCGTCGTTCTTGATGTCGTTCAGCATCTGCTTGCTCCCGGACGCGGGTTTGCCGCCGTCCTCAAACTATCTGGATGTGAAGTATCCGGTGAATGGGCACTTCAACGATTGACACGGGTGCCGATCGAAGTATCGCCGCTGACGATCTGCAGCAGCGCGCCCGGCCGCTCCATGTCGTAGACACACAGGCGCATACCGTGGTCGCGGCACAGCACCATCGCCGTCTGGTCCATCACGCCGAGCCGCCGGGTAAGCGCCTCGTCGTAGGTCAGCTCGGCGTACTTCTGCGCGTCAGGGTCCTTCTTGGGGTCGGCGGTGTAAATGCCGTCAACCTTGGTCGCCTTGAGCATCAGGTCGGCCTCGATCTCGATCGCGCGCAGCGCCGCGGCCGAGTCGGTGGTGAAGAAGGGGTTGCCGGTACCGGCCGCGAACACCAGCACGCGGCCCTTTTCGAGATGGCGCATCGCCTTGCGGCGGATGAAGTCCTCGCAGACCTCGTTGATGCGGATCGCCGACTGCACGCGGGCCTGCATGCCGCCGACGCGCTCGATGGCGTCCTGCAGGGCCAGCGCGTTGATGACCGTGGCGAGCATGCCCATCTGGTCGCCGGTCACGCGGTCCATGCCGGCCTTGGCCAGGCCTTCGCCGCGGAAGATGTTGCCGCCGCCGACCACCAGCGCGACCTCGACGCCGATGTCGACGACCGCCTTGACCTCGCGGGCGAGAAAGGCGGCAACCGCCGGATCGATGCCGAACTTTTGTTCGCCCATCAAGGCCTCGCCTGACAGCTTCAGCAGGATTCTCCGATAGGCGGGCTGGCTCATGGCGTTTCGATGGTTGGTGTCGGGGCGAGGCGGTATGACCGGCGGGCAATGCAAAAACCGCCCCGCATGGTACTTAAAAAGAGGCCCCGTTTCCGGGGCCTCTGTCGCAACGGTGATGCCTGCCGCAGTTTACCGCGGCGCTCAGGCCTTGAGACCGGCCTGCGCCATGACTTCGGCGGCGAAATCGGTCTGCTGCTTCTCGATGCCCTCGCCCACCGCAAAGCGCACGAAACGCGCAACCTTGGCCTTCTTCTCGGCGAGCAGCTTCTCGACCGTCTGGTCCGGGTTCTTGACGAACGGCTGGCCCAGCAGGGTGATTTCGCCGGTGAAGCGGGCCACCTTGCCGTCGATCATCTTGGCGAGGATCTCGGCCGGCTTGGGCTTGAAACCGCCGCCGAACTTCTTCTTGATCGTCGCGTAGTCGTCGTCCCAGCTCTTCTTTTCGTCGTCGGACAGACCGGCATAGACGCCGTTCTGCTTCTCGCCGTCCATTTCCTGGAGTGCGGCAGCCAGCTTGTCGGACTCGGCCTTGGCGTCGGCCTGTTCCTGGGCGACGGTAGCCTCGATCACGCGGCGTTCGTTGGCGATGACCTCCGGCGCGATCTCGCCGGCATTGAGGAAGCGCGGGCTCATCGCGGCGATGTGCATCGCCAGATCGCGGGCGAGCTCGGCGTCGCCGGCTTCCAGCGCGACGATGACGCCGATCTTGTCGCCCGGGTGCAGGTACGACACCAGCGGACCACCGGCGGCCTCGACGATGGCGTGGCGGCGGATCGTCATGTTCTCGCCCAGCTTGGCGATCAGCGCGCGGCGCTGCTCGTCCAGCGTCGTTTCGCCGGCCTTGAGGGCGACCAGGGCTTCGATCGTGGCGGGCTTCTGCGCCAGCGCGACTTCGGCGGCGGCCTTCGCCAGACCGCGGAAATCCTCGCCCTTGGCGACGAAGTCGGTTTCCGAGTTCAACTCGACGATCGCGGCGGCGGCGTCAGTGGCAACGATGGCCAGGACGCCTTCAGCGGCGGTGCGTCCGGCCTTCTTGTCAGCCTTGGCGGCACCGTCCATGCGCAGCTTCTCGGCCGCCTTGTCGAGGTCGCCGCCGGTGGCTTCGAGCGCCTTCTTGCAGTCGCCCATGCCGGCGCCGGTGCGCTCGCGCAGTTCCTTGACCAGAGATGCGGTGATCGGGGTGCTCATTGAGGATTACCTCATTGATGAAATCGGTGGGATGGGTCTTTGCGGCGTGATACCCGCGGCCGCAAAAACAGATGATGCCGGCCGACCGAAGAGGCCGGCCGGCATCGGTCGCGCTACTTACTCGCCGCGACGGCCGCGGCCGGCGCCGCGATCGCGGTCACCACGGTCGCTGCCCGGCTTGCGCGGCGGGCGCGGCTTGCGGGCGCGGTCGTCGACTGCCACTTCGGGCGGCGCTTCGCGGAACGGCACCGGATTGGCGCCGCGCGCTTCGAGGATCGCGTCGGCAACGCAGGCGGCGTAGACCTTGATCGCGCGGGTGGCGTCGTCGTTGCCGGGGATGACGCAGTCGATCAGGCTCGGATCGTTGTTCGAGTCGACGATGGCGATGACCGGGATGCCGAGCTTCTTGGCTTCCAGCACCGCGTTCTTTTCATAGCCGGTGTCGACAACAAACAGGCAGTCCGGCAACACCGGCATTTCCTTGATGCCGCCCAGCGACTTGCGCAGCTTTTCCAGCTCGCGCGTGAACGTCAGCTGTTCCTTCTTGGTGAGGCGGTTGATGGAGCCGTCCTCGACCTGCTTTTCCATCTCGACCAGGCGCTTGATCGACGCCTTGACGGTCTTGAAGTTGGTCAGCGTGCCGCCCAGCCAGCGCTGGTTGACGTACGGCATGCCGGCGCGCTTGGCTTCTTCCTCGATCGTCTCGCGGGCAGCGCGCTTGGTGCCGACGAACAGGATGCGGCCGCCGTTGGCGGCAAGCTTGCCGGCAAAGTTGCAGGCGTCCTTGAGCAGCGGCAGGGTCTGCTCGAGGTTGATGATGTGAATGCGATTGCGGCTGCCGAAGATGTATTCATCCATCTTCGGGTTCCAGTAGCGGGTGCGGTGGCCAAAGTGGGCGCCCGCTTCCAGCAACTGGCGCATGGTGATTTCCGCCATGAGATGAAGCTCCGTTCAAGTTGATAGCTGATCGCGCCTGGGTCGAACTCCTCTGGAGTCGACACTCGTCGGCTGGCGCGAGTGGATTTTCAAAGGCTGGACCCAGACCACTCGCCGGAGCGACCGGCCGTGGCTTCGATTGCCTTTGAAGGGCGCGCTTTATACCATAGCGCCCCTTTGAAAAACAATGAGTTTGCGGGCAGCGGCGCCGCGCACTCCCTCGCGCAAGGCAGGCCTATGGCAATCACGATCAAGACCCCTGAAGAACAGCAGAAGATGCGCGAGGCCGGCCGCGACGCCGCTTCGGTGCTGATGATGCTGGAGCCGTACATCAAGCCGGGGGTCTCGACCGATGAACTCAACCGCATCTGCCACGAGTACATCGTCGGGACGCTGGACTGCATCCCGGCGCCCCTGCACTACGGCGGCGGCGGCGGCGGCCGGCCGCCGGTTACGAAATCGCTCTGCACCGCGATCAAACCCGTCGTCGGCCACGGCATTCCGGGCCCCAAGGTCCTAAAGAACGGCGATGTGGTCAACGTCGACGTCACGGTCATCAAGGACGGCTGGCATGGCGACACCAACCGCATGTACTACGTCGGCGAGCCCAGCATCCTGGCCCGCCGCCTCTGCGAGACCGCCCACGAGGCGATGATCGAGGGCATCCGCGTGGTCAAGCCCGGTGCGCGCCTCGGCGACATCGGCGCGGTGATTCAGAAATATTCCGAATCGCGCGGCTTCTCGGTGGTCCGCGAATATTGCGGCCACGGCATCGGCCGTGGTTTCCACGAGGACCCGCAGGTGCTGCACTATGGCCGCGCTGGCACGGGTCTTGAACTGGTCGAGGGCATGACCTTCACGATCGAGCCGATGATCAACGCCGGACGCGCCGAGGTGAAGCTGCTGCCGGACCAGTGGACCGTCGTCACCAAGGACCATTCATTGTCAGCACAGTGGGAGCACACCATCCTCGTCACCCGGGATGGCTATGAAGTGCTGACGCTGCGCGACGGGGCGATGTGATGGGTGCCGAAATCGATCTGGCAGAAGAAGAAGCCGCGACCATCTTCAGTGCGGCGCGCATCCGCTCGCGGCTGGCGCAGGGCGATCATTCGATCGCCGCGTTCCGCGACACCCTGAGCTGGGGCCGTGACCGCCTGTATGGCCTGTTCCACGAGGGCATGCCGGCCGACTCGCTGGTGCACGCCCGCGCGCACCTGGTGGACGAGGTGCTCTGCGCGTCCTGGCAAAAGTTCCTGCCGGAAGTCACCGGCCTGGCGCTGGTTGCGGTCGGCGGCTACGGCCGCGGCGAACTCCTGCCGCACTCCGACATCGACATCCTGCTGCTGCACCGCGGCGATTCGCTGGAGCAACATCGCCGCGCGCTGGAGCAGATGACGGCCTTCGGCTGGGACATTGGCCTGGAAGTCGGCCAGAGCGTGCGCACCGTCGACGAATGCGTCGCCGAGGCCGCCAAGGACATCACCGTCATCACCAACCTGCTCGAAGCCCGCCTGCTGACCGGCGACGCCGAGCTGTTCCATGCGATGCAGCAGGCCCTGACGCCGCAGCAGCTGTGGCCGGTCCAGGAGTTCTTCGAGGCCAAGAAGGCCGAGCAGCAGGCCCGTCACCGCAAGTTCGACGATACCGGCTACAAGCTCGAACCGAACGTCAAGGAATCGCCGGGCGGCCTGCGCGACATCCATACCATCGGCTGGGTCACCAAACGCCACTTCGGCGCGCAGACGCTGTCGGAGCTGCGCGAGCGCGGCTTTCTGACCAAGCAGGAATGCGACGAGCTGTTCGCGGGACAGGATTTCCTGTGGCGCGTGCGCTTTGCCTTGCACATGCTGACCGGCCGTCACGAAGACCGCCTGCTGTTCGACCACCAGATTCGCGTCGCGCAGCTGTTCGGCTATGAGGATGACGACAAGAACAAGGCGGTCGAACAGTTCATGCAACTGTACTACCGCACCATCAAGTCGCTGTCCTGCCTCAACGACATGCTGCTGCAGCTGTTCGAGGAAGCGATCGTCCATCCCGCGCAGGCGGGAGAGCCGATAGCGCTCAATGCCCGCTTCCAGGTGCGCAACGGCTACCTCGAAGCGCGCAGCGACGACATCTTCGTGCGTTATCCGTGGGCGCTGGTCGAGGTGTTCCTGCTGCTGCAGCAGCACCCCAAGGTCGACGGCATCCGCGCGCACACGCTGCGCCTGATCCTGCGCGATGGCCGCCTGCTCAATGACGAGGCGCGTCATTCGGTGCAGGCGCGCGCGCTGTTCATCGACATGTTCCGCGAAGGCAAGGGCCTGACGCGCAACCTGCGGCGAATGAACCGCTACGGCATCCTCGGCCGCTACCTGCCGGCCTTCGGTCGCATCGTCGGCCTGATGCAGTACGACCTCTTCCACACATTGACGGTCGACGAGCACATCCTCTACGTGGTCCGCAACGCGCGCCGCTTCGCGATGCAGCGCTTCCGCCACGAGCTGCCGTTCTGCAGCCAGGTGATGGACCGCCTGGCCAAGCCGGAGCTGCTGTATCTGGCGGCGTTCTGGCACGACATGGCCAAAGGCCGTGGCGGCGATCATTCCGATATCGGCGCCGACGAAGCCGAGCAGTTCTGTCTTGATCACGGTCTCTCGCACGCCGACGCCGCGCTGGTGCGCTGGCTCGTGCAGAACCATCTGCTGATGTCGCTGACCGCGCAGAAGCAGGACATCAGCAATCCGGAGGTGCTGGCCGAGTTCGCACGCAGGGTCGGTGACCGCCAGCATCTCGACTACATCTATCTGCTGACCTGCGCCGACATCCGCGGCACCAATCCGGCGCTGTGGAACGCCTGGCGCGATTCGCTGCTCAAGGAGCTGTACAACCTGACCGTGCGCACGCTGGAGCGCGGCATCGACAATCCGCTGCGCGAGGACGAGCGCAACGCCGAGATCCGCGCCAAGGCGATCGCCCTGCTCGAACCGTCGGGCATCAGCCGCGAACGGGCCGAAGGAATCTGGAAGCGCTTCGACCGCGACTACTTCCTGCGCCATTCGCCGGACGAACTGGCCTGGCACCTGCCGGCGATCGCCGCGGTCCAGGAAGCGGAACTGCCGCTGGTGCTGGTCGGCCCGGTTGGTGGTCGCGGCACCGGCGTGTTCATCTACACGCGCGACCGCGACCATCTGTTCGGCCTGTCGACCGGCGTGCTGGCACGCCTGGGCCTCAATATTCTCGACGCGCGCCTGCACACCACTGACGATGGCTTCGTGCTCGATTCCTACGTAGTGATGGAGGGCGACAACACGCCGATCACGCAGCCGATCCGCTACGACGAGATTCGCGCCGCGCTGCGCAAGGTGCTGTCGGACCCGGAAGTCTCGACGATCGACGTCAACCGCCGCATGCCGCAGCGGCTCAAGCATTTCAGCACGCCCACGCACGTGCACTTCGCGCAGGACCACGCACGCAACCGCACGATCCTCGAACTGGTGACGGCCGACCAGCCGGGGCTGCTGTCGATCATCGGCCGCGTGTTCCAGAAGCGCGGCATCCTGCTCAACGCCGCCAAGATCGGCACCATCGGCGAGCGCGCCGAGGACGTGTTCTACGTCACCGACCGCATGCACCGGCCGATCACCGACGACGACACGCTGGACGGGCTGAGGGAAGTCCTCGTCCGCACTCTCGACCGCGACACGGCGTAGATCTGGCTGCTGCGCGGCCCGATCTCGCATCTGCGATGCTCGCCGTACATCAAGTACGGCTGCGCTTCTCGATGCGAGCTTGGGCCTGCTCACGACGCCAGCTCCACGCCGTCTCTTTCCACAACTTTTGAATTCATAGAACGACATGACGCTACAGACCACCATCGAAGCCCTCTGGGAAGGCCGCGACAGCTTCAACAAGAACGACGCGGCGACGCGTGAGGCGATCGAAACGGCGCTGAATCTGCTCGACAGCGGCGCGGCACGCGTCGCCGAACCGACGGAGGACGGCTGGCAGGTCAACCAGTGGCTGAAGAAGGCGGTGCTGCTGAGCTTCCGCCTCAACGACAACGTGCCGATCGAGATGTGTGCGCTGCAGGGCTACGACAAGGTGCCGCTGAAGTACAGCGGCTGGACGCAAGAGCAGTTCGCCGCGCAAGGCGCGCGCGTGGTGCCGCCGGCGGCAGTGCGCCGCGGCGCCTTCATCTCGGCCGGCGCGATCCTGATGCCGAGCTACGTCAACATCGGCGCCTGGGTCGGCAAGGGCACGATGGTCGACACCTGGGCCACCGTCGGCTCCTGCGCGCAGATCGGCGCCAACGTGCATCTGTCGGGCGGCGTCGGCATCGGCGGCGTGCTCGAACCGCTGCAGGCCAACCCGACGATCATCGAGGACGACTGCTTCATCGGCGCGCGCTCGGAAGTCGTCGAGG
>CBINNP010000146.1:0-8925 GCA_966252075.1 uncultured Solimonas sp. | reverse complement strand
CCTCACCGAGCGCGAGACGCTGGCCGATCCGCTGCCGTGGATTCGCGCCTACGCGGCGCGCCACCGCGTGCAGCCGGATCCGAAGCTGCCGCGTTTCTCCGGTGGCCTGGTCGGCTACTTCGGCTATGACTGCGTGCGCTACTTCGAGCCCAGGCTCGCGACGCGGCCGGTCAAGGAAGATCCGGTCGGCACGCCCGACATCCTGCTGATGCGCGCCGAGGAGCTGGTGGTGTTCGACAACCAGCGCGCGACGCTGACGATCATCACCCACGCCGATATCGACGACGCCGACGACCTCGCCCGCGCGCAGGCGCGGCTCGACGACATCGAGCTGCTGCTCGGCCAGCCGGTGCCGCAGATGCCGCTGCCGATGACCAGCTCACCGTTTCCGCCCGAATTCGAATCAAGCTTCGGCCAGGAGCGCTTCGAGGACGCGGTGCGCAAGGTGCAGGCGTACATCGCCGCCGGCGACTGCATGCAGGTGGTGCCGTCGCAGCGCCTGAGCGCGCCGTTCATCGCCGACCCGCTGCAGCTCTACCGCGCGATCCGCCGCCTCAATCCCTCGCCGTACCTGTACTGCCTGGAACTGGGCGACCACCACATCGTCGGCGCCTCGCCGGAAGTGCTGGCGCGCGTCGACAACGGCCTGGTGACGGTGCGGCCGATCGCCGGCACGCGCAAGCGCGGCGCCGACGCCGCCGAAGACGCGGCACTGGCCGCAGACTTGCTGGCCGACCCGAAGGAAATCGCCGAGCACCTGATGCTGATCGACCTCGGCCGCAACGACGTCGGCCGCGTCTCGCAGACCGGCAGCGTCAAGCTCACCGAGAAGATGGTGATCGAGCGCTACAGCCACGTCATGCACATCGTCAGCAACGTCACCGGCCAGCTCAAGCCGGAGCACGATGCGCTCGACGCGCTGGCCTCGATATTCCCGGCCGGCACGCTGTCCGGTGCGCCCAAGGTCCGCGCGATGGAAATCATCGACGAGCTGGAACCGGTCAAGCGCGGCATCTACGGCGGCGCCGTCGGCTACCTCGGCTGGGACGGCAACATGGATACGGCGATCGCGATCCGCACCGCCGTGATCAAGGACGGCCTGGTCCACGTCCAGGCCGGCGCCGGCATCGTCGCCGACTCCGACCCGCGCTCCGAGTGGGAAGAGACGATGAACAAGGCCGCGGCGATGCTGCGCGCCGCGGACTCGGTCTCGGGCTGAACTCGGCGGTCCGCTCCGTCGGCCTGCCGCTGCCGCGCCGGGCTGTGTTCACCACCGAGCTGGTGGTAGCTTGCGCGGCAGCGGCCACGCAGACGGAAGGTGGGCAATGGGGAACGTCAAGGCAGCCAGCGGAACCCGCATCGACGAGATCGCCGACGGCCTGTTCCGCATCAGCACGCCGGTGCCGCCGGAGGCGATCCCGGGCGGCTTCAGCTTCAACCAGTTCCTGCTCGTCGACCGTGAGCCGCTGCTGTTCCACACCGGGCCGCGGCGGCTGTTTGCGCTGACGCTCGCTGCGCTGCGGCAGGTGCTCGCGCCCGAGGCGCTGCGCTGGATCGGCTTCTCGCACGTCGAGGCCGACGAATGCGGCGCGCTGAACGACTGGCTGGCGGTGGCGCCGGACGCACAGCCGCTGTGCAGCCAGGTCGCGGCGATGGTGTCGGTGGCCGACCTGTCCGATCGCCCGCCGCGCGCGCTGGCCGATGGCGAGGCGCTATGCCTGGGCCGGCATACGCTCCGCTGGTTCGACACCCCGCATGTTCCGCATGGCATGGAGTGCGGCTACCTGTTCGACGAGACCGATCGCAGCCTGCTGTGCGGCGACCTGTTCAGTCAGCCCGGCAACGAGCTGCCGCCGCTGACCGAGTCGTCGGCGGCGATCTGGGCCTCGAGCGAGGCGCTTCGGCAGGCCTTCGCGTATGCCCCGGTGCGCAATGCGGGTGAGATGCTCGATCGGCTCGCCCGCCTCGAACCGCGGACCTTGGCCTGCATGCACGGCTCGTCGTTTCGCGGTGACGGTGGCGCGCTGCTGCGCCAGCTGCGTGATGCCCTGAGCGCCGAGGCGACAGCGCCGCGCGCGGCCTGAAGCCGCCGGCCTACGAGACCCGCGCCTGCCGGGCCTTGGCCCGCGCCCGCGACAACTGCTCCAGCGTCAGCGTCTTCGCCGCCTGCTGGCTGCGGCGGATGTGCTGCGCCAGCGCCTGCTGTGCGGCGACGACATCGCGGCGGATCAGGTGCTGGCAGATCGCGTGGTGTTCCTGGTAGGTCAGGTCGATGCGCATCTCGTTGGTGAAGTCGAGACGGCGGATGATGTGGATGCTCTGGTTGACGCGCTGCAGGTAGTCGGCCAGCACCAGGTTGCCGCTGCCCTCGGCCAGCGCCAGGTGAAAGCTTTCGTCGCGTTCCGACATCGCCTCGACGTCCGGCTCCTCGCTGGGCTGATAGGCCGGGTCCCACTGCCGCGCCAGTTCCTTGAGCGCGCGCTCCGGCATGTGCGTGCAGGCCAGTTCCACCGCGCACATCTCCAGGGCGATGCGCACCTGGTAGTGCTGATCGATCTCCTCGATGTCGATCTCGCGGATGAAGCAGCCCTGCTTGGGCCGCACCGTCAGGTAGCCCTCGAACTGCAGCCGCTGCAAGGCCTCGCGCACCGGCGTGCGGCTGACGCCGAAGCGTGCGGCCAGTTCGGTTTCGGTGACGCGCGAGCCGGGGTACAGCTCGAAACCCATGATCAGGGCCTTCAGCCGCAGGTAGACATCGTGGGCGGAGCCGGCGCGGATCGGGCTGCCTGCGTTCATGCGCGTCGCTTGCGAAAGGGTGTCGGCGGCATTGTAGGCAGAAGCCCGGCAGGAGTGTTGCATACAAGAATGGACACACAGAGGGCACGCGATGCCGGCACCGTCCATTCCCGATCTTTCGTTCGCCGCCCTGCGTGCGGCCTATCGCAGCGGCCAGACCACGCCGCGCGCGCTGCTGGCGGCACTGCAGGCGCGCGCGCGGCAGCTCAATGCGGAGTTCCGCGTCTATATCGAGCTGTTCGACGATGCGCAGCTGCAGCCCTGGCTGGTCCGGCTTGAGGCCGCCGATCCGGCGAGCCTGCCGCTGTACGGCCTGCCGTTCGCGATCAAGGACAACATCGACCTGGCTGGCGTGGCGACCACCGCCGCGCATCCCGGCTCGGCCACGGTTGCGGCGGAGTCGGCTGCGGTGGTGCAGCGGCTGCTCGATCTTGGTGCCATCCCGACCGGCAAGACCAACCTCGACCAGTTCGCGACCGGCCTCAGCGGCCTGCGCTCGCCCTACGGCGAATGCCGCAATGCGGTGCACGCCGATTACCCGAGCGGCGGTTCCAGCTCCGGTTCGGCGCTGGCGGTGGCGCTGGGGCTGGCCAGCTTCGCGCTGGGCACCGACACCGCCGGCTCCGGCCGCGTGCCGGCGGCGCTCAACGGCCTGATCGGCTGCAAGCCGACGCGCGGCATCGTCTCCGCGCGCGGCGTGTTTCCCTGCTGTCCGTCGCTGGACTGCGTCAGCTTCTTCACCGGCCGCGCTGCCGAGTCGGCCGAGCTGCTGGCGCTGTGCGCGCAGGACGACCCTTCCTATCTGCACGGGCGCCGCAACCCGCTCGCCAACGCGGTGCCCGCCCCCGGCCGGCTCGGCGCGTTTCGCTTCGGCGTGCCGCGCTATGCCGATATGCCGTGGTTCGGCTGCAGGGAGGGCGCGGCGCTGTTCGCGCAGGCCGGCGAGCGGCTGCAGGCGCTGGGCGGTATCGCCGTGCCGCTGGATTTCTCGGCCTTCCTGCAGGCGGCGACGCTGCTCTACGCGCCGGCCGGCGCCGCCGAGCGCTATGCCTCGTTCGGTGCGCGGCTGGGCGAGGCGACGGTGCTGCCGGTGATTCGCGAGATCGTCGGTGCCGGCGCCGCCGCCACCGCGGTCGACCGCATCCGCGCCAGCGCCGTGCTGCAGGAACTGAAGCGGCGCTGCGACGCGCAGCTGGCCGAGGTCGATCTGGTGCTGACGCCGACGATCCCGCGCGCCTACACGCTGGCCGAACTGCGCGCCGAGCCGGTCCGCTACAACAGCGTGCTCGGCACCTACACCAACTTCATGAACCTGCTCGACTACGCCGCCGTCGCCGTGCCGGCCGGCACGCTGCGCAACGGTCTGCCCTGGGGCGTGACGCTGTTCGGCCGCGCCTGTACCGACCAGTTCCTGCTTGCGGTCGCCGGCCGCTTCAACGGCGAGCCGGCGGCAGCGTCGCCGCGCGCCCTGCTACCGGCTGATCGCGTCCGCGTGGCGGTCTGCGGCGCGCATCTGCAGGGCCTGCCACTGAATGGCCAGCTGACGGCGCGCGGCGCGCGGCTGGTACGGGCCACGCAGACGGCGCCGGAGTACCGGCTCTACGCCTTGCCCGGCGGGCCGCCGCTGCGGCCGGCACTGGTGCGCGATGCCGCGGGGCGGTGCATCGAGGTCGAGATCTGGGAGATGCCGGCGGCCGAGCTCGCCTCGTTCCTCGACGGCATCGGCGCGCCGCTGGGGCTGGGCAAGCTGCGGCTCGTCGACGGCAGCCTCGAAAACGGCTTCATCTGCGAGCACGCGGGCGTCGCGCACGCGCGCGACATCAGCGAATTCGGCGGCTGGCGTGCTTATCTGGCAGCGCGCGCGGCCATGGCCTGAATGCGCCGGGGGGGGGGCGCAGCGAACGCGGCCTGTTGATGTATGCAACAAAGTATCCTGGCATGGATACTGCGATATCGATCCGGCAGCCACAGCGGGCCGGAGACGGGGATGAGCAGAACGATAGCCGCGGAGCCGTACGAACTGGCTTTCGAGCCGGCGCGCACCGCGCTCGTGCTGATCGACATGCAGCGCGATTTCCTCGAGCCCGGCGGCTTCGGCGCCATGCTCGGCAATGACGTCAGCCTGCTGCAGTCCGCCGTCGAGCCCTGCCGGCGCCTGCTCGACGCCGCGCGCCGCGCCGGCCTGCTGGTGATCCACACGCGTGAAGGCCACCGCGCGGATCTGAGCGATGCGCCGCCGGCCAAGCTGGCGCGCGGCCGCGGCGAGCTGAAGATCGGCGACCGCGGGCCGATGGGCCGCATCCTGATCCGCGGCGAGCCCGGCCACGACCTGATCCCCGAGCTGTATCCGCAGGCCGGCGAGCCGGTGATCGACAAGCCCGGCAAGGGCACGTTCTGCCGCACCGACTTCGAGCTGATCCTGCAGAACCACGGCATCCGCACGCTGATCGTCGGCGGCGTGACCACCGAGGTCTGCGTGCACACCACGGTGCGCGAGGCCAATGACCGCGGCTACGAATGCCTGGTGCCGGCCGATTGCGCAGCCTCGTATTTCCCCGAATTCCATCAGGCCGCGCTGCGCATGATCAGCGCGCAGGGCGGCATCTTCGGCTGGGTTTCCGATTCGGCGCGGGTGATCGCCGCGTTGCAATAAAGTCCCTGCGGGGGACGAGGGGGGTTTCGATGAGCAGCACGAGCACCGCCGTGGCCAAGCCCGGCATCTGGGTTCCGGGCGACTGGAATGCCTTCTTCGGCTTCGGCACCAATATCCTCGTCAACCTGCTGACGCTGACGGCGCTGCTGCGCTACGTGCTGAAGCTGCCGGACGAGCTGATCTTCGGCCGCATCCTGCCGGCCACCGGGCTGATGCTGTTCCTGTCGACGCTCTACTACGCATGGCTGGCCTACCAGCTGGCCAAGAAGACCGGCCGCAACGATGTCTGCGCGCTGCCGTCGGGCATCAGCGTGCCGCACATGTTCGTCGTCGTGTTCGTGATCATGCTGCCGATCGCCGCGGCCAGCGGCGATCCGGTCAAGGGCTGGGAAGCCGGCCTGACCTGGGTGTTCGTGCAGAGCTTCGTGCTGATGCTCGGCGGCTTCGTGGCGCCGTGGATCAAGAAGATCACGCCGCGCGCGGCGCTGCTGGGCGCCCTGGCCGGCGTGTCGATCGCCTTCATCTCGCTGCGGCCGGCGCTGGACATGTACATGGACCCGCTGATCGGCATCGTCTGCTTCGCGATCCTGCTGACGAGCTGGTTCGGCGGCGTGCGTTACTTCAAGGGCATTCCGGCCGGACTGGTGGCGATCGCGGTCGGTGCGCTCATCGCCTGGGGCGGCCTGGCCTTCGGTCTCAACTTCGGCGGCATGAGCGTGGACAAGCTCGGCGCCTCGTTCGCGAGCTTCGGCTTCTCGCTGCCGCTGCCGGCGTTCGGCCACGTCTTCGGCGGCTTCGAATACCTGAGCGTGATTCTCGTCACCGCGATTCCGTTCGGCATCTACGATCTGGTCGAGGCGATGGACAACGTCGAGTCGGCGGAGGCCGGCGGCGATCATTACCCGACCACGCGCGTGCTGACTGCCGACGGCGTCGTCAGCCTGATCGGCTGCTGCCTCGGCAATCCGTTCATCAACGCCGTCTACATCGGTCATCCGGGCTGGAAGGCGATCGGCGGCCGCATCGGCTACTCGGCGGCGACCGGCGTGATGGTCCTGATCCTGTCGTGGTTCGGCATCGTCGCGGTGATGATGGCGCTGATCCCGGTGGTGGCGATCTCGCCGATCCTGCTCTACATCGGCATGCTGATAGGCGCGCAGGCCTTCCAGGAAACGCCGAAGAACCACGCGCCGGCGATCATCCTGTCACTGATCCCGCAGGTCGCCGCCTGGGGCAAGCTGATGATCGACAACGCGCTGGCCGCCGCCGGCACCAATGCCGCCGCGGTCGGCCTCGACAAGCTCGCCGGCACCGGCGTGCTCTATCACGGCCTGGAACTGCTCGGCAGCGGCGCCATCCTCAGCAGCCTGATCCTGGCGGCAATGGCCGCCTGCATCATCGACCGCGCCTTCGCCAAGGCTGCCGGCTTCGCCGCCGCCGGCGCGGTGCTGAGCTTCTTCGGCTTCATGCACAGCGAGGCGATCGGCATCGCGCGCACACCGCTGGTGGCGCTGGCGTATCTGGGCGTCGCGCTGTTCCTCAAGGGCCTGGCGACGCGCGCCGATCTCGCCAATGCCCCGGCCAAGCCGCGCCCGCAGGATGCCGCGCCCGGTGGCGAAGCGGCGCTCTGACGAAACCGACACCTCGTAAGGACCTCGTGATGACTGAACGCTACGTCGCCGCCGATCCCTATCCATGGCCCTACAACGGCGATCTGCGCCCGGACAACACCGCGCTGATCATCATCGACATGCAGACCGACTTCTGCGGCGTCGGCGGCTATGTCGACAAGATGGGCTACGACCTGGCGCTGACGCGGGCGCCGATCGCGCCGATCCAGCGCACGCTGGCGCGCTTGCGTGAACTCGGCTTCCACATCATCCATACGCGCGAGGGCCACCGGCCGGATCTCGCCGACCTGCCGGCCAACAAGCGCTGGCGCTCGCAGCGGATCGGCGCCGGCATCGGCGATGCCGGCCCCTGCGGACGCATCCTGGTGCGCGGCGAACCGGGCTGGGACCTCATCGAGGAGCTGTATCCGCTGCCGGGCGAAGCGATCATCGACAAGCCGGGCAAGGGCTCGTTCTGCGCCACCGATCTGGAGCTGATCCTCAACCTCAAGGGCATCCGCAATCTCGTGCTCAGCGGCATCACCACCGACGTCTGCGTGCATACGACCATGCGCGAGGGCAACGACCGCGGCTTCGAATGCCTGATGCTCGAGGACTGCGTCGGTGCCACCGATTACGGCAATCACCTCGCCGCGCTGAACATGATCAAGATGCAGGGCGGCGTGTTCGGTGCAGTGGCGCCATCGGCCGCGCTGCTGGAGACGCTGGCCTGAAGCAGCGCCATACTGGGCGCCGTTTCCACCACGGTGCTCGATCATGGATGCCCTGACGCTGCGTGGCCTGCTCGACGCCGGTGCCGGTGTCGCCGAGCGCGACTGGCAGCCGTTCCACGAGGGCATCGACTGCCTGCCGATCTATGCGCAGGGCGAGGACGGTGCGGCGGCGATGCTGCTGCGCTACCAGCCCGGCGCCAGCGCGCCGCCGCACCTGCATCGCGGCATCGAGCACATCCTGATTCTCAGCGGCAGCCAGAACGACGAGCGCGGCCATCACCCGGCCGGCAGCCTGCTGATCCATCCACCGGACACCGAGCACCGCGTGCGCAGCGACGACGGCTGCATCGCGCTGGCGATCTGGCAGCGGCGCGTGCGCTTCCTCGACTGAAGCGCGCTCAGGCGGCCGGCGCGCCCGCCGACAGGGCCGCCCGTCGCTCGGCGCCGTGCAGCTTCCAGACCAGTAGCAGCGTCGCTGCGGTGACGCCGACGGCGAGCCAGCCGGCGCGGCCGAAATCGGCGAGCTGGCCGTCGCTGCCGCTGCCGACCATCACGCCGGTGGTCCAGGCCGCCAGGCCCGAGGCGGCGTCGGTGCAGGCGATGTTGATCGCCAGCCAGCGGCCGCGCAGCGGGCCGGGCACGCGATTGATCAGCCAGGCCAGCGCCGGAATGCCGCGCGTCGCGGTCAGCAGCATGAACAGCATGAACACGGCGGCGGTCAGCAGCAGCGGGCCGGGCTGCAGGTGGGTCAGCCACAGGTGGGGAATCACGCTGAGCAGCATCAGCAGGCTCAGCACGCGGATCGCGCCGTAGCGGTCGCTGGCGCGGCCGATCAGGCGCGCCGCGAAGAAGGTCGCGCCACCGGCGAGCAGATACAGCCACGACAGCTGCGGCAGCGCAACGCCAAGCGCGCCGTTCAGATGCGCGCCCAGATACGGCACGATCAGGAAGCCCGCGAAGACGATGCCGAAGCTCAGCAGCCAGCCCAGCGCCAGGCCTGGTTGGCGGACGATATCGGCGAGGCTGCTGCGTGCCGCCTGCGGATCGTGCGGGGTCTGCGGCAGTACGCGCAGCAGCACCAGCCACAGCGTCGCAGCGAGTCCGGCCACTGCGAAGAACGGCAGGCGCCAGC
>CBINNP010000145.1:0-8937 GCA_966252075.1 uncultured Solimonas sp. | reverse complement strand
GGGATGGAACGGGTGACGAGCGGGCATCCACCACCGCGGATGCGGTGGCTGTTCGCGTCAAGGGATGCGATGCGAACGGGTTTCGATCAACGCGGACGAGCCGCGCCGCAGCCTTGAAGATCGATGGCTACCTGGGCATGTCACCGGCAACGCCGGCGGGCATGTCTGGTGAATGGGCGGGTTCGGCTACGGTTGTGCTGCCGGCGGCGAGCAGGTCGATGGCCGACAGCAAGGCATCGCCTTCGACGGGGCCGTGCAGCAGGAAGGTCTTGCCGGACTCGCGGTCGCGCAGTTGCAGGGTCGGCGTGGCCGCGATGCCCTGCTGTGCTGCTTCCGCCGCCTGGGCACGGATGACGGCATCGGGGCGATCGCTGTCGAGACAACCCTGCATGGCTGGCGTGAGCTCGGGATAGCGCAGGCCCTCCGGCAGGCCCTGGCCGTCGCCACGGGTGTGCGCGTAGAGCCACGCCACGGCTTGCCAGAACGTGGCATGTCCGCCGGTCTCGCCCGCGCACTCGGCCAGGCGCGCCCCGGCAGTCGCGGCCGGCTCGTGCATGGACAGCGGCAGGTGGTGCCACTGCCAGTTCACCTCGGGATGGGCGTCGATCCAGCGCTTGAGCGCGGGGAAGTAGGCCCGGCAGTACGGACACTCCAGGTCGGCATAGCCGACCACCGTGAAGCGCGCTTCTGCACGGCCATACAGCCAGGGCGGGCCGGCCGGTTTCGACGCTTCGGACCCGGCGGCGGCCAGGGGCATGGACTCGGTTGCCGGATGCGGCGCGCGCAGCAGCATCCACGAGGCCACCGCAATCGTCACCACGATCAGCAGGCCGACCCAGGGATGACGGCGGGCGAATGAAGGCATGCGCATCGTGTCGCTCCCGTCAGGCCAACGTGTCCAGCGCCAGGGGGTCGATGCCCCGCGCACGGTCGACCTTCTCGGCCACGCGGAAGGCGGCATCCAGCTCGCTGATGCCGTGCTGCTGCATCAACTGGAAGCGTTCGGCCTTCTCCTCAGGCTCGGTCATCGCCATCGCCAGGTAGAGGCTGGGCGGCACGGCGCGGAACAGCACTTCCATCGACTTGGACAGGATGACGCCTTCGGAGAACTTGCCGGCCTCCTTGCGGGCCGAGAGCATCAGCGCCTTCTGCGACTCGTTGAGTTCGCGGAAGCGCGCGATCTTCTCGACTTCATCGGGCGGCATCGACAGGCAGATCCACCACTCGATCATGTTGAGCATGGGCTCGGCCGCTTTCGGCAGGTCGTCCAGGTTCTGCGTGGCGAGCCAGAACCAGGCGCCGAGCTTGCGCCACATCTTGGTGATCTTGACCACGTAGGGCGCGAGCAGCGGGTTCTTCGTGATGATGTGGCCTTCGTCCGTCACGTTGATGATCGGTCGGCCCAGGAACTGGTCGCGCTCGGCGATGTTGTTGACGGTGTTGATGAGCGAGATGTAGGCGATCGAGAGCTGGGCGTTGTAGCCCTCGCGCGCGAAGGTGGCGAGATCCACGATGGTGATGTCCGCCTCGGGCCACGGCGTGCCGGACCGGTCGAACATCTCGCCGTCCACGCCCTGGCAGAACATGTCCATGGCGTCGGCCATCTCCAGCAGCCGTGCGCGCCGCATCTCCGGCAGCGTGGCATCGCGGGCGCGCTCGCGCAGCGCGTCGCGCACATCGCGGGTCAGCACCGTGCGCTTCTCCGCTACGCAGTGCTGTGCCGCATCGAGAATGCACTGGCGGATCAGGCTGCGGTCGGCGCGGGTCATGCGCGCTTCTTCCTTGTCCTCGCCGCCGGTGATCATCAGTCGTGCGGTGATCTCCAGTTCGCCGAGCACGTCACGCTGCTCATCGCCTTCCACGGCCATGCCGGCATCGGTCTGGTCCTCGTCGAGCGCATCGGCGTCCAGCGTCTGTACCTGGCTCGGCGTATCGACCAGGCGCCAGGCATCGGCGAACGGGGCCAGACTGACGCCCGCACCCGGCGCGAGCTTCACCCGATGCACGGTGAGGCCCAACCGTGCCGCGAAGTCGCCGAACAGGCCGAAGCTGTTGCCCGCCTCGACGATGAACAGGCGCGGCCGATAGATCGCCGTCACCTGATTCAGGATATTGTTGAGCGTCGCGCTCTTGCCCGACCCCGTGGGGCCGAACAGGAACAGATGCGCGTTCATCTGCCGGTCGAGACGGTTCAACGGATCGAAGGTGATCGGGCCGCCGCCGCGGTTGAAGAACGTGATGCCCGGATGCCCCGTGCCCTGGCTGCGGCCCCAGACCGGCGCCAGGTTCGCCGCATGTTGCGCGAACATGAGCTGGGTGTACCACTGGCGCTTGTCGGCAGCCGGATCGAACACGCACGGCAGCCAGCGCAGATAGCTGTTCAGCGGCGCCACCTCGTCCTCTTCGCGTACCGGTTGCAGGCCGGCGTTGAGCATCACGTTGACGAGCTGCAGACCGCGCGCATCGAGCTGGGCCAGGTCGCGGCCGCGCAGGTAGAACGCCAGCGCGCCGCGGTAGAGCTTGTGCGCGCTGCCGATCAGGCCGCGCGCCTGCTGCACGTCCTGCCGGGTCTGCTCCGAGGCCAGGGTTTCGCCGACGGCCTTCCTGGCGAGGTGGTTGAGGTGCGCCTCCAATACGTCCTGGGGTGTGGCGACCAGCGTCAGGCACATCACCGTATCCTCGGGCATCTGGTCGAACAGCGCGTTCATGGCATCGCCGCCTTTGCGCGTCTCGCCCGTCAGATGGCCGGTCACGGGTGGCGTGCGCAGGCGATCCATCACGATCACCCGATGCGGCATGCTGTCGAAGAACCACAGGCCGTTGGGCACGTCCGAGCGCGGTTGGCCGAAGAACAGGCGCTGCGCGAAGTCGGTGCCGCTGGCGAGTTCGATCTCGCCCTCCTCCTGCTCTTCCGGGTAGCGGGTCAGCGCGTAGAAGCGTTCCCGATCTTCGGCAGTGGTGCCGAGCAAGGTCGGATTCGGGTTGAACCAGCGCAGCAGCCAGGCGTGGATGTCCGCCGCGCCGAGACGCCGAGCCTTCACGCCGGCATTCGCCAGCCCGCCGGCGAGGCGGTCGCAGATCGTGGTCAGCGCCTGCTCGGGCGACTGGCCACGCCGCGGGGTCGTGGCCGCGGACGTGCGGCGGTAGACCACCATGCGCACGCGCCGCACCTGGCCGCGCCACGGCAGGCGCGTCACCGTGGTGTCCTCAAACAGGCCACCCGGCTTGGCGATGGCCCGCAGGTGATGGGCGAAGAAGCGCAGGTAGAAGTCGCTGAACGCGCTGCCCTGCGCACGCGGCTGCAGATAGTTCGCCAGGGAGCGCAGATAGTTGTCCCAGTCGGCCTCGTCCTGGGCGTAGAGCTGCACTACCCAGGGGTTGTCGTCCAACTCGTCGAAGGAGTCCTGCAGGGCGTTCTCCAGCGCATCGCGCGCCTGCCACAGCCAGGCCATCTCGCGGCCCTCGGTGCCGACCGGCGCCAGTTCGAAGAAGGCCGCCACCGACTGGCCGTCTTCCAGCAACATGCACTTGCTGCCGGGCAGGTACTCGACCCAGGGCAGCAAGTCCGCGAACGACGGCGCGACGCCATAGAGCGCATCGTGGTCGGCCTGGGTGGCCGGTCTGCGCCGGCCCCGGCCGAGCGCGCTGCCCGGCTCGGCGACACCCTGTGCCGCCAAGGCCGTTACGTGCCGTGCCCAGGCATCATCGGTCGCATCCGCGGCGTCAACAGGCGATGCGTCGGACTTGCGTGACCACGGCAGCGACCAGGCCATCAATAGTCCTCCACGCGCTCGCCCGGCATCGCGTACTGCACGCGCTGGTAGAGCGGGAACACCGTGCTGTAGCCGGGCACCGGCACCGGGTCGGTGCCCGCCAGGTGCGGGAACACGTACATCACCAGGTCGGGGTTCGGCAGGCGGTGGAACTGGCGGTAAATCTCGTTCTGCGCGGTGCGGGTGTAGCGCGCCTGCACGCCGGGCGCCGCCTGCACATCGGCATCGGCCAGCGGCCGGCGCAGGCCCTGGCGCGCGTCGAGCAGTTGCCGCGCAGCTTGGCCCCCGCCTGCGCTGCCGCCGGTCTCCTGATTCCAGATGTCGAGCATGGTGCTGTCGCCGTGCGGCAGCAGCTTCTCCTTGCTGGTGGCGCAGCCGCCGAGCAGGGTGGCCGCCAGCAGCACGGCGGCCGCGTCAATCCAGATCCGAGGCATGGGCTTCTCCGGTGCGGTGGTGGACCCGACGCCCCTTGGCGTCGTAGTCGATGTCGAGCGGTTGCTCCAGATGCACGGCCACCCTGGCGCCGGGCTGCACGTAGACCGCCGCGAAGGCCTGGCCGTAGAGCTTGTTGACCCAATCGGCCATGTCGCGCACGCCGCCCGCGAGGATGCGGCCCATCGCTTCGTTGCCGCTGATGCCGACGGTGCCCAGCGAGCCGTTGCTGTTGGCGACCACGGCCACGCTGCCGTTGTCGGACTTGATGAGCGAGGCCGCGCCGGCGCCGGCCGCGGTGATGAGCGCCTGGCTGCCCAGGTACTGCTGGGCGTTGCTGCGCCGCTCGCCGCTGACGCAGGGAATGCCGTAGGGGTCGCTGATCCAGCCCAGACCGCCTTGGATGCTGGCGCCGTTGTGCCCCGAGTTGCCGCCGCTGCTGCCGCCCTTGCTGCTGTCCTCCGGCACCGTGCGGATGGTGCCGTCCTGGAACACGAACGTGACCGAGCGGATTTGCCCGCGCACGCACGAGAGCGTCCAGTCGCCCGAGGCCGTGCCGCTGACCACGGCGCCGGCCACGTCGGGGATGTCGATGCCGTTGGCCGTGAGGTTGTCCGGGCCGATCAGCACCTTGAACGGATAGGGATCGTTGACGGTTCCATCGATTGGCACGCGCCCGATCAGCGCCGTCATGGCAATCGACCCCATGAGCGTCGAGTTCGACGGCACGGTGTAGACAGCCTTCGTGGATGCGCCCACCGCGCGGCTGCCGACGTCGGCGACGGATTCCACTGCGGCCGACAGGCTTTTCTGGGCCGGCCCGAAGCTCAGGGGAAAGCTCGGCTCCTTGCTGCTGTTCTTGGCGTCGACCTTGGCATCGTCGGGCTCGACCCACTGCGTGCTAGCGACGCCGCGGTTGAAGCGCTGGCCGTCACCCTCTTCGAGCCCCAGCCCGACGGGCAGATCGGACGGGCCACCCTTGCCGGAAAGGCCGTCCAGTTGCCGCTGCAGATCCTGCAGCAGCCCCTGGGTCTGCTGCCTGTCGCTGGCCACCTGATTGCGCTCCTGCTCCAGGCGGCTGCGCTCGCCTTCCAGCGCGCTCTGGATGCGTTGGTCGATCGCGCTTTCCCGCGCGCGCAGGCGCTCGTTCTCGGCCTTGTGCTGCTTGTTGTCGCCCAGCGCGCTCTGCAGCTCGGTGCGCAACTGCTTCACCTGGGCCACCAGCGTGGCGACGGTATCGCGCGGCGTGTCGCCAGCGATGCCCAGGGCTTTCATCTCCTCGGGCGTGAGCGTACTGGCCGCGCCCTTGGGAGCGGGCTGGCCGCCGGGCGCGCCGGAGAACAGCTTGATGCCGACGAACACCAGCAGCAGCGCCATCGGGATCAGCAGCCACTTGAGCAACGGATTACTTTTCATCGCGCGCTCCTCCGGTCGAGCCGGCCGCGGCGGCCGGCGGCAGGTTCACGCTGGCGTCGATCGGGCTCAGCGCCGGCAGCAGCGACTCGGCCAGGCCGTGGCCGCGCGTGACCAGGTAGAGCACCGTGGTGTCGGACGCGGTGCCGGCCGGCCCCAGGTTCGGATGCTGGAAGGTCGCCGCCACGAAGTTCCCCTGCAGGGCGCGCGGGTCGAGGTCGAGCCAGCGCGCCGAGGTATTGGTGAGTCGCACGGCCGTCACCCACTGGTCTTCCAGGCGCCACGCGGCCAGTGCCCGCGCGTGCACCGGCAACGTCGGCAGCAAGGTGTCCAGCGCGAGGCCGCGGCGCAGGTTTACGCGCCCGATGCCGGCGACCGGCTCGACGGTGCGCAGCGGCGCGTACAGGTTCTGTGCGGCATGGCGCGTCAGCACGACCGGTACCGGCGTTTCGCGCCGGGGAACGGATTTGCCCGCGGGCGCATCGGCCTGCTCGTCCGCGCCGCTTGCTGCACCGCCGCCGTAGCGCTTGGCGGGGGCTTCCGCATCCACGATGCGCACCGGCTCCAGCGGCGCCTGGCCGTCCTTCGCCGGCTCGGCGGCGATGTCGAGCAGGATCAGCGCGCCGGATTCCACGTCCTGCAGTTGCAGCCGCGTGGGCGGAATCGGCTCGCTCGCCCGCAGGTAGATCGCGCCGCCCGCACTCTGCACGCGCAGGTGATCGCCAACGCTGGCCGGCACGCCGACGCGCACATTGCGGTCGATGAAGACCACGCGCTCCTGGCCGACCACCAGCGGCACCGGCAGGGGCAGCCGCTCCCAGCGCAGGATTTCCACGGCTTGGCTGGCCGGCACGAAACCGAGGATCAGCAGGACGCCGGCCAGGGCCGACAAGGCAACGGACTTCATGGAGAGTCTCCCTGCAGGTGGCCGGAGGCGTTGGCGGGCGCGCCGGCCTGGGTCGGCGTCGGCGGCGGTTCGATGCGCTGTGGTGCGCCGGCGTAGCAGTCCAGCGCCAGGCCGAAGGGGTTGCGCTCGGGGTCGATGTCCAGCCGGACGACCTTGATGGGGTAGCGCACCAGGGCGCGCTTGACTTGCTCGGAGCCGTAGTACTCGTCCGCGCTCACGTCGAGCATGACGATCCAATCGCGGTCGGAGACCATCTTGACGCGCGAGGCCGGATCATCGCCGTAGCCGCGGCCGGGAATCTCGTAGATGCCGCGCACGCGCTGACGCAGCTCGCCACTGGCGCGACGGTACTCGTAGTCCTGTTGCAGGAAGGCCCGGCAGCTCGGCGTCAGGTAGGCCGACAGCGCGCGTAGGTTGCGCGGATAGTCTTCCTCGCCGTTCGTGGGCCAGCGCTGCACCTGCTGCCAGATGTAGAACGAGAAGGCATACACGCTCTCGGGCGGCACGTCCCACCACTTGCGCGTGCTGCCCGAGCGCAAGTCCGGCGGCACATGGATGGTGAGACTCTTCGGCGCACTCCACCAGCCGAAGCCGAGCAGCAGCGCTACCACGAACAACGCGCCGGCCCCCAGGCGCAGCGTCTTCACGTGCGCCTGCAGGTGCGCAACCTCGTTCTTGAAACGGCTCATGGCGCACCTCGATCGGCGTTGCGCCGGGTCGTCCAGTAGCCCGAGCGGGTGATGAGGCGCTGCCCGCCCAGGAGTGCCGCCAGCGCCGGATACCGCAGGGCCAGCCGCCACTGGAGCTGCCGGTACAGCCAGGTGTCGGGCCGGCCGCGCTTCTGCGCGCGCAGGAAGCCGCCGCCGACGAAGACGCCCAGCGCGATACCGGCGACGATCAGCGTCGGCACCATGGCGATGCTGTGCGTGAGCCAGGCCAGCGGCAGGCCGAGCGCGAATCCGGCTGCGGCCGACAGGCCAGCGCAGATCCACAACTCGTCGGCGGTCAGCCCGCGCACGACCACCGGCTGGCGGTTCAGCCGGTGCGGCAGGAACGTCACCAGCGTGTCTTGCGGGGTCTCCGAAGGGACGGCCATCGCTTGCCGCCCTCACAGCACGCCGGTGGCCTTGGTGAGCAGCCAGATGCCGACCACCAGCAGGATCGCGCCCACGGCGACCGTCAGGCCGAACTGGCCCCAGGTGGCGCGGCCGGTGTGGATCTCCGAGTAGCGCGTGTAGGCGTGATAGCAGACACCGACGAACATCGAGGCGACCACGAGCAGCGCGATCAGCAGCACGATGTCGTAGCCGTAGTTCTGCAACGTCTGCAGGATGCCGCTGCCCTGGCCGCGCGAAGGGTCCTCCATGGTCGGCAGGCCCTGCGCGAAGGCCGACAGCGGCAGGCCCGCGAGCGCCAGCGGCAGCAGCGGAGCGGCGATGCGGGACGGAATGCGATGGGGTGTCGGAGGCATGTTCATGGCGTATGGCCTTTCGTGACGGTCAGGAGAGGAGGAAGAAGGTCAGCACCAGATACATCGCCACGAAGCGCACGACGACGGCGAGGAACTGACGTTCAGTGATGCGGTGTTCGGCCCAGCCGACGTAGGCGGTGCGCATGGCCCACACGCCCCACAGCAGCAACACGGCGAACACGAAGCCCAGCACCACGGCAGAGACGACCGAAGGCGCAAAGCCGCCGTTGGCCTGGAAGGCGGCGACCTGATCGGCAGAAGGCGTCATGGCGACGGCTCCTCGTCGTCGGCGCGGTCGCGGCGGACGTAGTCGCCGGCCAGCGGGACGGGATCGCGCGGCTGGGCGCGCTGGGGCACGAGGTAGTCCTGCAGGCCGGCGCGAACGCGCTTAAGGTCGGCACGCAGCCGGGCGTAGTCGAAGTGGTAGCGGGCGCGTTCCTGCGGAGCGGTATGGGCGGCGTGCTCGGCGAGGCGGTCGATCAGGTCGAGCTGGCGGGCGAGCGCGGCGAGCTGCTCGCGCTCCATGGCGAGGCTGTCGGCGGCGTCGGCAGGTTGCATGACCGAAAGCAACACGGCCAACAGCACGGCCAGCGAAGGCCATGCGGATGTGCGGCGGTTGGTCTGTCCCATCGTGCCATTCCCAAGTGAAGCGAATGGCCTTGATGCTGTGTCCCTTGCTCGGCTCGCGCCGCAATCAAACGGAACCGGTGGTCAACCGTATTTCAGATGTGATGCTTGCCTGTTAAGCCAATCCTTTGACTACCAGTCGTTCCAAAGCTGCACCGCCGCCTCGATGAACGCATCACAGGCTGCCTGTCGCCAGCACGTGTGGTAACCATCTCGCAGCAGGTAATACTGCTCGTTGGCACACACGAGGTCGGTTTTCGAGGCCTCCTGCCGATACCAATTCAAGGTGTTGACCACGCAGTCCTGATAGCTAG
>CBINNP010000144.1:0-8968 GCA_966252075.1 uncultured Solimonas sp. | reverse complement strand
CCTCGTCTGGGGGATGGACGTGCATCCTGCCATGCTTTTGATGGAAGGCGGGCATGCGGCATTCCTGATCGCCTGCAAGAGGCTCTGGGAGTACGGGACGCCGCTGGCCCTGATGCGAGGGGCGCAAATCAGGTAGTGGACCAAATTTGTCCCATGGCCTTCCAAGGGCCGCATAAATACTAGGTTGTTGGTGCCGGCAGCAGGAATCGAACCCGCGACCTACTGATTACAAATCAGTAGCTCTACCAACTGAGCTATGCCGGCGTGGGCGGCATTGTAGCCGCCGCTGCGCGCCAGAGAAATCCGCCGGCAGCGCGCCGGCCAGCACAATGCGCAGGCGATGCCGCGATAATGCCGGCCTGGGAATCACCACGGCAGAACCGGTCCGGATGAGCGAAATCGAGTTGCACCGCAAGTTGCTGGGCGATGCCCCGCGCAATCGCGCATTCCACGAGGCGCTTGGCAGGCTGATCGTGCCGGGCCGCAGCGTCGTCGTCGATGTCGGTGCCGGCACCGGCTTCCTGTCGTTTTTGGCACGCCGGCTGGGTGCCAAGCAGGCGACGCTGATCGAGTACACCGACGCGCTCGAACTGGCCGAGGAACTGGCGCGGCGCAACCGCATCGACGGCCTGGGCTTCGTCAAGGCGCATTCCAGCGAAGTGCGGCGCAAATTCGCCGCCGACATCGTCATCACCGAGACGCTGGGCAATTACGCGCTGGAAGAGAATTTCCTGGAAACGGCGATCGACGCGCGGCGCTTCCTCAAGGCCGGCGGCGCGATCATTCCCGGGCGGCTGCGCCAGTTCGTCGCCCCCGTGCTGACGCCGCGGCTGCAACAGGACATCGACATCTGGCCGCATATCGGCTTCGATCTGGATCTGGCACCGGCGCGGACGATCTCGCTCAACAACATGTATGTGCGCGAGGTGCTGCCGGCCGACCTCGGCGGCGGCGACGCGCACGCCCTGCTCTGGGACGATCTCGATGTGCGGCCGACGCAGCCGGCGCCGCCGAGCGCGCGACGCAAGACCGTGCAGTGGAACGCCAGGGCGCTCGGCGCCGAGCGCATCGAAGGCTTCGCGCTGTGGTGGGAGGCCGAGCTGGTGGAGGGCGTGACGATCTCCACCTCGCCGCTGGCGCCGCCGACGCACTGGCAGCAGATCTACCTGCCCTTGCTGCAGGCGCTGCAGCTGGAGGCGGACGATGTGATCGAACTGACGCTGGGCTCCGACACCCGGCCGCAGGCCGGCATCCGCGTCTCATGGAAGATCCGTCAGCTGCGCGACGGCAGGAGCGTCGGCGAGCAGGCGCTGGACAGCCTGCGCGGCCAGCTCTGAACGCGCCGCGAGGCCCCCTCAGCGCGAAGGCGCGGTGCTGCGCTCCAGCTCCTGCAGATGCTGCAGCGCGAACTCGCGCGTCTCACCGCACATGTCGGCGCGCGGCTGCAGATGGCTGCAAACCGCCGGCCGCCGTGGGTCGCCGAACAGGGCGCAGCGCAGCGTCGCGGTCAGGTGCGGGCACGGCATGCCGGCCGGCTTGCCGTGCGGCAGGCCCGGCAGCGGCGAGGAGATCGACGGCGCGATGCAGCAGGCACCGCAGCGCTCCCGGCAGTTCATGGAGACCGTTCGTGCTGCAGCGCAACAGAAGCGCGCCGCAATGATTTAACCTTGCGTGCATCGTTTTCGGACATCGCGTGCAGCTTCATGAACCGCATCCTCAAAGACCTGATCAATCTGCTGAACCTCGAAGCCATCGAGGACAATCTGTTTCGCGGCCAGTCGCGCGACCTCGGCGGCAAGAGCGTGTTCGGCGGCCAGGTGATCGGCCAGGCGCTGGTGGCGGCGACGCGCACCGTCGACGGCGAGACGCTGCCGCATTCGCTGCACGCGTATTTCCTGCGGCCCGGCGACATGAACAAGCCGATTGTCTACGAAGTGGATCGCGTCCGCGACGGCCGCAGCTTTGCGACGCGGCGCGTGCAGGCGATCCAGGGCGGCCAGCCGCTGCTGGCGATGATGGCCTCGTTCCAGAGGCCGGAAGCCGGCGTCGAGCATCAGGCCTCGATGCCCTCGGTGCCGCCGCCGGAACAGCTCAAGAGCCTGAGCGCCTATTACTCGCAGTGGCTGGATGAGTCGCCCGACGTCAGCGCCTTCGCCCACGCCGCACTGACGCGCGAGGTGGCGATCGAGTTCAAGCCGATCGAGGCCTTCAATCCGCTGGCGCCGACGCAACAGGCACCGCGGCAGATGATCTGGTTTCGCGCCGGCGGCAAGCTGCCGGACGACCCGCTGCTGCACCGCTGCATCCTCGCCTACGCCACCGACTTCGAATTGCTGACCACGGCGCTGCGTCCGCATGCGCGCTCCTGGGTATCCGAGGACATGGCGATCGCCAGCATCGACCATGCGATCTGGTTCCACCGCGATGTCCGCGTCGACGACTGGATGCTGTATGTGATGGACTCGCCGACCGCGCAGTCGGCCCGCGGCATTTCGCGCGGGCTGATCTACGACCGCAACGGCAGGCTGGTCGCCAGCGTCAGCCAGGAAAACCTCATGCGTCCGCTGGCGGAGACGGCATCGCCGTAGTCCCCGCGGCGGTGGCGGGCGGCCGGTAGCGGGGATGATCCACCGGCCATCGCGGCCCCTGCGGCGACCACTCCGGCGGGCCGAAGATCCACAGCAGCTTGTCGCGCCAGCGTGGCGCCCGCCAGGCGCCGCGCAGCGCATGCAGCAGCTCGTGGAAGATCACGCGCGGCAGGAAGTAGCTGCCGACGTTGTGGACCAGCCCGTAGCGCACCGGCACATCGTCGCGCTCGGCCTGGAAGCTGCCGAACAGGCGGTCCCAGATGATGAGGATGCCGGCGTAGTTGCGGTCCAGATAGATCCCATTGCTGCCGTGATGAACGCGGTGATGCGAAGGCGTGTTGAAGATCTGCTCGAACCAGCCGAGCCGGCCGATCGCCTCGGTATGGATCCAGAACTGGTAGAGCAGGCTTACCGCCATCTGCACGGCGATCGCCAGCGGATGAAAGCCGAGCCAGGCCAGCGGCAGCCAGAAGATGAACACATAGGCCGGTCCCAGCGCCGACTGCCGCAGCGCGGTGCCGAGGTTGTAGTACTCGCTGGAGTGATGGTTGACGTGCTCGGCCCAGAAGATGCGGATGCGGTGCGCGCTGCGGTGGTACCAGTAGTAGGCGAAGTCGTCTGCGAAGAACAGCAGCACCCAGCTCCACCAGACCAGCGGCGACAGCGTGAACACCCGATGCTCGTAGACCCAGGCGAAGGCCGCCGCCGTGAAGCCGGCGCATAACGCCAGCATGCCGAGCTTGATCAGTCCCATGGTGATGCTGACCGCGGTGTCGCGCCACACATAGCCGCGCCGCTGCGCCAGCCGCGGACGGCGCAGCGCCAGCCACTCCCACAGCATCAGCAGCAGGAAATACGGGATCGCCGCAACCAGCAGGTATTGCGACAGCCATTGCAAGCTGTTCATGTCTCTCCTCCAGCCGCGGCGATGATGCGCCGGCCCGGCGGCCGCAGGCTGCGGCCGGCGCGCCAATCCGGCGCCGGCCGCCTTGCCATACGCTGCGCTGCGATGATGAGCTCCCGCCACGGCCGCCACCCGCAGCTGCAGCGCCTGCGCGGCGCGGTGCTTCTGGCCGGCGATACCTTCGATGTGGTGACGCGGCACGTGCAGCGCGTGCACGGCGCCGTCGCCGCGCAGCCGTTCGGCGCGCTGGCCGCGCTGCCCGGCCTCGGCACCGCGGCGCAACCGGTGCGCTGGGCACACGACCAGATCAGCAGCGGCGTCTACGCCAGCGTGCGCACGCTCGGTGCCGCCGGCTTTGCCGGTGCGGCCGCGCTGCTGCGCGCCGCGGAGCGCCGTCTGCCGTCGTCCGCGTCGTCCGCGGATGCTGCCGCGCTGCGCGTCGCCGTCGGCGCGGTCAGCGGCCTGTTCGGCGATCAGCTGGCGCGGCGCCGCAATCCGCTGGCGCCGCGCATGCAGCTGTACCGCGACGACATCGTCTTCACACCGCAGCAGCTGGCAGCGGGCGTGCCGCTGCGGCTGGCGATCCTGGTGCACGGCCTGTGCTGCGACGAGCGCAGCTGGCGCCTGTACGGCCGGCAGGGAAGCGGCGATTACGCCACGCAGCTCGCCGCGGCCGGCTATCTGCCCCTGCACCTGCGGTACAACACCGGCGCGCCGATCGCCCACAACGGCCGCGCGCTGGCGCGGCTGCTGCAGCGCCTGCATGCGCAGGCAGCGCAGGCGCCCGAGGAGATCGTGCTGATCGGTCACAGCATGGGCGGCCTGGTGATCCGCGCCGCCTACGCCGAAGGGCACCGGCGGCGGGCCGCGTGGGCTGCTGCGGTACGCCAGCTGTTCTGCCTGGGCTCGCCGCACCGTGGCGCGCCGCTGGAGCAGGCCGTGCACCTGGGCAGCGAGCTGCTCTCGCTGTGGCCGCTCACCGCACCCTGGGGCCAGCTGCTCAACCTGCGCTCGGCCGGCATCCGCGATCTGCGCTCCGGCCTGCCGGCGCATGACGCCGGCGCGCCGGCGCGCCTGCCGCTGATCGGCAGCAGCATCGGTCGCGACGCGCACGATCCGCTGGGCTGGCTGCTCGGCGATGGCCTGGTGCGGCTGCCGAGCGCGCTGGCGGCACTGCCATCGGCACAGGTTTCGGCGCTCTATGCGCGGCACCACATGCAGCTGCTCAACGACCGCGCGGCTTATGCCTTGATTGCGCAAGCCCTGAGCACGGCGTCCCAGGCGTCGAGGTTCGACACCTAGGCGGCCGCACACTCCGCTTCGTCGGCAAAGAAGGCCTCGACCGCTGCGCGTTGCACGGCGACGTCGGTAACGCCATTGATGCGCTGCCAGAACGGCGCGGCGTCGGCGTGATCCTGGCAGTACCACTGGATGTGCTTGCGCGCGACCCGAACGCCGCGGCCTTCGCCATAGAACGCATACAGCGCATCCAGATGTTCGAGCAGCCAGCGACGGGTCTCGTAGCGCGTCGGCGCCGGCAACAGCTCGCCATGGGCGAGGTAGTGGGCGATCTCGCGAAAGATCCACGGCCGGCCCTGCGCGGCGCGACCGATCATCACCGCGTCGGCGCCGGTCAGGCGCAGGACCTCGCGCGCCTTCTGCGGCGAATCGACGTCGCCGTTGGCAATCACCGGAATACGCAGGGTCTGCTTGATCGCGGCGATCGTCTCGTACTCGGCCTCGCCCTGGTACAGATCCTCACGCGTGCGGCCGTGCACGGTCAGCGCGGCGATGCCGGCGTCCTCGGCGATGCGCGCAACCCTCAGGCCGTTGCGCGCCACGCGCGTATAGCCGGTGCGGATCTTCAGCGTCACCGGCACGTCCACCGCAGCCACTACCGCCGCACAGATGCGTGCCACCAGTGCCTCGTCGCGCAGCAGCGCCGAGCCGGCGTCGACGCGGCAGACCTTCTTGGCCGGACAGCCCATGTTGATGTCGATGATCTGCGCGCCGTGCTCGACGTTGAAGCGCGCCGCCTCGGCCAGCGTCTGCGGATCGCCGCCGGCGATCTGCACGGCGATCGGCGCCGCCTCGCCGCCGTGTTCGCGGCGCAGCCGCGATTTCTCGGTGTGCCAGAGACTGGCGTCGGCGGTGGTCATCTCGCTGACCGCCAGGCCGGCGCCGAGGCGCCGGCACAGCTGGCGGAACGGCCGGTCGGTGACGCCGGCCATGGGCGCCAGCACCAGCGGGACGTCGAGACGATAGGGGCCGATCTGCATGGCGCGCATTGTCGCAGCTCGGCGACCGAGCCCGAAGCGCAAACCCGGACATTAGACACGTGTTGAATCGTTGACATTACGTCAGTACAGTTCCGCCACAGCCCGCAGGAGAAGCGCCGTGACGCGCAGCCGGCAACGCCGCGACGACGAGAAAGAGCTGCGCCGTGAAGCGATCATCGATGCCGCCGAGGCGGTGTTCGCGACGGCCGGCTTTGCCGCCGCCAAGATGGAGGATGTCGCCCGCCAGGCGCGGGTGTCGCGCGCGCTGGTCTATCTCTATTTCTCCAGCAAGACCGAGCTGCACTTCGCGATCTGCGTGCGCGCGCTGCGCCTGCTGCGCGAGCAGTTCAGCGCCGCCGTCGCGGCGCCGCGCAGCGGCTATGACCAGGTGCTGGCGATCGGTCGCTGCTACCTCGCCTTCGCGCATTCGCAGCCGCTGTACTTCGCCGAGATGTCGCGTTTCGAAGCGCACCGGCCCGATCTCGAACGGCTCGGCGCCAACGAACGGGCGGTGCTGGAAGCCGGCATGGCCGTCCATGAGGTGACGGTCGGCGCGCTGCAGGCCGGCATGCGCGACGGCACGATCCGCACGCTGCGCGAGCCGATGCGGGTGGCAATGACCTTGTGGGGCTTCATCCACGGCAGCATCCAGATCGCGCAGACCAAGGACCTGGTGTTGCAGCAGGCCGGCATCGATGTCGAGGCCTTCCTGCAAGAAGCCTTCGAACTGGGCATGCGCACGGTGGCCGCCGAGACCCCGCTCGTGCCCCGTGCCAGGCGGCCGGCCCGCAAGGTGCGCAGGTGAAGCAGCGGCGCCCTGCGTCATCGCTGCTGCCGGCGCTGCTGCTGGCGCTGGCGCCGCACGCGCAGGCCGGCGATGCCGTGCTGGACGGGTACCTGCACGAGGCCTTGCAGCGCAATCCGTCGCTGCTGGCGCGCGGCGCCGGCGTCGCCGCCAGCCTGGCGCAGATCGACGAGGCGCGCGCCCAGCAGTTGCCACAGCTCAGCTTCAACGCGCGCTACACGCGAGCCGACGGCGGCCGCACCATCGACATCCCCACCGGCGACCTGCTCAATCCGGTCTACGACACCCTCAACCGGATGCTTGCCGAGCAGGGCCAGCCGCCGCAGTTCCCGCAGATCGGCAACCAGAGCATCCCGCTGCTGCGGCCGCGCGAGCAGGAAACCAAGCTGTCGATCTCGGCGCCGCTGCTGGCGCCGGCGCTGTGGGCGCAGGTCGATGCGCGGATCGCACAGTCCGATGCCCGCCGTGCCGCGCACGAGGCCTATGCGCGCACACTGGTGCGCGAACTCAAACGCGCCTATTACGGCGCCGCGCAGGCGCAGGCACAGGTGCAGATCCTCGAAGCCAGCGAGGCGCTGCTGGCCGAGAACGTGCGCGTCTCGCAGGCGCTGATCGACGGCGGCAAGGCCACCCGCGAGCGTCGCCTGCGCGCCGACGCCGAGCTGCTGGCGATGCAGCAGCAGCTCGACAGTGCCCGCGCCCGCGCCGCGCAGGCGCGCCGCCTGCTCAACCTGCTGCGCGGCAGCGAGGTCGACGCCGCGCTGGAGCTGCCGAGCCCCGAGCAACTGCCGCTGGACGATGCACAGGCCGCAGCGACGCGCACGCGGCCCGAGCTGCGCCAGCTCGAGGACAGCCAGCGCGCCGCCGCCGCAGCCGAACGGGCCGCACGTGCGGAGTCGTGGCCCACGCTCGGCGTGGCGGCCGATTACGGCATCCAGGGCACCGACTACCGTGGCGATGCCGATGCCGACTTCGGCACCGTCTCGCTGGTATTGCGCTGGACGCTGTGGGATTCCGGCAACCGCCGGGCGCGCCGCGCTGCGGCGGCGGCGCAGAGCGCCGAGCTGGCCGCCGACCACGAGGATCTGCAACGGCGGCTGACGCTGGCGCAGCGCGCCGCCGTCGAAGATCTGGCCACGGCGCGCCGCGCGGTGGCCAGCAGCAGTGCGCAGCTCGCCGCCGCCGACGAGGCCTTCCGCATCGCCGAGCGCAAGCGCGCCGCCGCCCGCCTGTCGCAGATCGAATTCCTCGCCGCCGAGCGCGCGCGGCGCGAGGCCCGCCTGAGCGTCGCGATCGCCCGTTGCGCGGTGCTCGATCGCGCCGCGGAGCTGGAATACACCACCGCCGGCTATGCCCTGCCGGAAGCCCTGAGAGCCAGCCCATGAACAGGCGCACCGCGCCGCGCGTCTGCGCGGCCCTGTTGTCGACAGCGCTGCTCGCCGCCTGCGGCGCGCCGGCGCCGGAAGCCGTCGCGACCCCGCGCGCGGTACGCAGCGCCGTGGTCGAGGCCGGCCCGGCCGAACCGCCGATCGTTGCCACCGGCGTACTCGCCGCCCGCAACGAGGCCAGCCTCGCGTTCCGCACCGGCGGCATCGTCAGGGCGATCACCGTCCGCGCCGGCGACAGCGTCCGGCAAGGGCAGCTGCTCGCCGAGATCGAGACCGCCGAAGTCGATGCAGGCCTGGCACAGGCGCAGGCCGCCGACGACAAGGCGCAGCGCGATCTGGCGCGCGGCCGCCAGCTGCACGCCGACGATGTGCTGACGCGCGAACAGCTCGACGATCTGGGCACCGCCGCCAAGGTCGCGCGCGCGCAGCTGGACGCGGCGCGTTACACGCGCGAGCGTTCCAGCCTGCGCGCGGCGGCCGACGGCGTCGTGCTGCGCCGTCTGGTCGAGGAACGCGAGATGGTTGCCGCCGGCCAGCCGGTGCTCGCGGTGAGCGAGGCCGGCAGCGGGCTGGTGCTCAAGCTCGGCCTCGCCGACCGCGCGGCGCTGCGCGTGCGGCGCGGCGATCGCGCCGACGTGCAGTTCGACGCGTATCCGCAGCAGCGCTTCGCGGCGCGCGTGGTCGAGATCAGCCGCGCCGCCGATCCGCGCACCGGCACTTTCGCCGTGGACCTCGCGCTCGACCCGCCGGATCGGCAGGCGACGCCGCTGCCGAGCGGCCTGATCGGCACGGCGACCATCGATGTCCAGCGCGGCGAGACGCAGCTGGCCTACGTGCCGCTCGCCGCCCTGGTCGAAGGCGACGCCAACCGCGTCCGGCTGTTCGTGCTCGACGGCGCACAGGTACGCGAGCAGGATGCGCGCCTGCGCTTCATCAGCGGCGACCGCGCCGCGCTGGACGCCGGACCGGCACCCGGCGCCCGCGTCGTCACTGACGGCGCCGCC
>CBINNP010000143.1:0-9128 GCA_966252075.1 uncultured Solimonas sp. | reverse complement strand
AGCAACGCCGCATGGCCGCAAAGCGGGTGGCACCCCGAAGGGGCGGGACGGTTTTTGGCGCAGCGCGGCGTTGCGAGTCGCTGATGTACGTCCAGTACACGGCGCTCCTCGCGCCTTGCGCTGCGCCAAAACGGTCTCCGTCACAGCGGCGGCCATCGCGTTAACAGGCCCTAGCTCGTTCCGGCATTAAAACAGCAGAACTAATTCTTTCTAAAGTTTAGACACGACTCTTACATTGCTCCGCATCGCCGCTCCTTTTACGGAGCGCCTGCCAGTCCAGGAGCAAACCAATGAGTCATGCAGCGCGCGCCCTCGCCGCGGCCTCAGAAGGCGTAGCCGAAGCCGCCGTGGCTTCTGTCACCGCCGTCGATCATCCGGTACTGCAGCGGGCACGCGAGGTCGCCCGGCAGGCTGGATTGCATTACGCCGGCGGCCTCGCACCGCGGGATGCCTGGGCACTGGTCAACGCCGGTATCGCCACGCTCGTTGACGTCCGCAGCGGCGAGGAGCGCAAGTTCGTCGGGCATGTGCCGGGGACTACGCATGTGGCCTGGGCAAGCGGCACGGCGCTTACACGCAATCCGCGCTTCGTGCGCGAGCTGGAAGCCAAGGTCGGCAAGCACGATGTGGTACTGCTGCTGTGCCGCAGCGGCAAGCGTTCGGCCCTGGCGGCCGAAGCCGCCACCAAGGCCGGCTTCAGCTCCGCCTTCAATGTCCTGGAGGGTTTTGAAGGCGAGCTCGATGCGGCGCAGCAGCGCGGCGGCCAAGACGGCTGGCGCTTCCACGGTCTGCCGTGGGTGCAGGACTGAGCCCGGTTCTGCGGCCCTCACTGCGCCAGAAAGTCCGATGAGCCAGCCCGTCGCGGCCGGGGACACGCCCCGGTGGAATCTCGAAGCGGTGGTCGCCGGGCTGCGCAGCGCCCGCGAGCGCTGGCGCGAAAACCGGCAGCGAGACCGTAGCGACCGCGAGTTTCCGTCGCGCGATGTCATTCATGCGGCTGTCGTGCAGCTGCGGGGCGCGCTGTTCCCGCTGCGTCTGGGGCCGGCCGACCTGCGCCGCGGCGGCGAGGATTTCTATGTCGGACATGCGCTGGATCTGGCGCTGACGGCGCTGGCCGATCAGGTCCTGCTCGAACTCAACTATCGCCATCATCTTGGTGACCTGGCCAGCGAGGCGGCGCGCTTGCGCACGCAGGCCAACACCATCGTTGCCGAGTTCGCCAGCGATCTGCCGGCTCTGCGGCAGCTGCTGGATACCGACGTCGAGGCGGCGTACCGCGGCGATCCGGCGGCGCGCAGCGTCGACGAAGTGCTGCTCTGTTATCCGGGCGTACTGGCCTTGATCCACCACCGCATCGCCCATCGCTTCTACCGGCTTGGCGCACCGCTGATCGCGCGCATCGTCGCCGAGATCGCCCATTCCGAAACCGGCATCGACATCCATCCGGGCGCGACCATCGGCGAAGCCTTCTTCATCGACCACGGCACGGGCGTGGTCATTGGCGAAACCGCGCTGATCGGCAAGCGTGTGCGTCTGTATCAGGCCGTCACGCTGGGTGCCAAGCGCTTTGAAACCGATATCGACGGTTCATTGCAGAAAGGCCGGCCGCGCCATCCGATCGTCGAGGACGATGTGGTCATCTATGCCGGCGCGACCCTTCTGGGCCGGATCACGATCGGACAGGGCTCGACTGTCGGCGGCAATGTCTGGCTCACGCAAAGCGTGCCGCCGGGTAGCCACGTGACGCAGGCGCACTCGCGTCACGATGTCCCCAACACATCCAGCAGCAAAGCGAGTGTGGCCCTTGACTGACAGCATCCAGAAAAGCTTCGGCCGTGTCGTTCGCGAGGCGCGCGAGCGCAACGGCTGGTCGCAGGAGCGCCTGGCCGAGGCCGCCGATCTCAATCGCAGCTACCTGGGAGAGGTCGAGCGAGGTGTGGTGTCGCCATCGTTGAGCACGATCGCAAAACTCGCGGTCGCGCTGGGCCAGACTCCCTCGCTGCTATTCGGATCGCTGGAAAAGATTCCCGTCGAGTGAGGTGCTTAGCACGTCTGGTGGCGATAGCCGGTGGCGGCGGCGTTAAGGCCCGTCGAATCTAAGCTTATTCCCAAAGCAGCCACACCTGACAGGAGTCTCCCATGGCGGAACCCGTGAAGACGCTGGGTGACAGCGGCGCGCGCCAGCTCGCCAATGCCACTAAGACCGTAGCGCAGTACGACATCATCACGCCGCGCTGGCTGGTGCATCTGCTGCAGTGGCTGCCGGTGGAAGCCGGCATCTACCGCGTCAACAAGGTCAAGAATCCGGCCGATGTGAAGACCGCCTGCACGGTGCGCGAATCCGGCGAGCTGCCGAACTCCTTCGTCGACTACGAGGAGCATCCGCGCGAGTACTTCCTCAACGCGGTGTCGACCAAGCTCAACATCAGCACACGGGTTTCCGACCTGTATTCGAGCCCGCACGACCAGATCAAGGAACAGCTGCGCCTGACGATCGAGACGATCAAGGAACATCAGGAGAGCGAGCTGATCAACAACCCGGACTACGGTCTGCTGGCCAACGTCGCCGAGCACCAGCGCATCTTCCCGCTGACCGGCGCGCCGACGCCGGACGATCTGGACGAGTTGCTGACCAAGGTCTGGAAGGAGCCGGCATTCTTTCTGGCGCATCCGCTGGCCATTGCCGCGTTCGGCCGCGAGTGCACGCGTCGCGGCGTGCCGCCGCCGACGGTGAGCCTGTTCGGCGCGCAGTTCCTGACCTGGCGCGGCATTCCGCTGATTCCGTCGGACAAGGTCCCGCTCGCCGATGGCAAGAGCAAGATCCTGCTGATCCGCGTCGGCGAGAAGCGTCAGGGCGTGGTCGGCCTGTTCCAGCCGGGCTTGCCGGGCGAACAGAATCCCGGCCTGTCGGTACGCTTCATGGGTATCGACGAATATGCGATCGCCTCGTACCTGATTTCGCTGTACTGCTCGCTGGCGATCCTGACCGATGACGCCGTGGCGGTGCTGGAAGACGTGGAAGTGAACAAGTTCCATGACTATCCGGACAGCTACAAGTAAACCGGGCGAGGGCGCCGCGCCCGGTCTGCCGGGGTTGATCCCGAATCTGGCCGATCTGTCTCAGCTCGCCAACGAGCTGTTTCAGGCGCTGCCCGGCAGCGTCGCGCCCGCTTCATTGCCGGCCCGTCCGGTCGCTTTCGGCGCACCGGCATCGCTGCCCAGCGCGCCGACCTTGGGTGCCGCCAATCTGTTGCCGCCGGCGACGTCCTTGCCGGTGACGCCACCGCTGCCGGTCTCGCAGGCGGCTTATGGCAATCACGCCACGCCGCCGTCGCTGATCACGCCGCGCGTTGCGCCGACTGCGGCGCAATCCGCGGATCCGCATGCGGCGCAGAGCACCGTGTCGCCCTTGCTGACGCGTAGCGGGCCGCTGCTGGGCGTGCCGGAAGCGTATGCCGCCGCTGTGCCGGCCGCGCCGCCGCTGCCATCGCCGACCGACAGCGCCATGGGCCGTGCGCCGCACGGTCCGGCTTTGTCGGGCGCGCCGTCGAGTCCGTACTACTTCGTCGGTGAATCCAGCGGATACCCGGCCGCTTTGAGCGGAGCGCCGAGCGATCTTTCGGCAATCCCTTCCTTTGCCTTCCCGGGTATCGAGGTCTTGCGCGCGGCGATGCCCGCTGTGCCTGCGGCGCCGTCTGCTCCGGTTTCGACGGGCAGTGCACCGCAGTTCTACTTTGCCGACTTTGCTGCCGAGCCGGCCGAGCGCTCGTCGATCGCTGCGCCGCGCCGGATGGTGTTCGACGTGCAGGCGGTGCGCCGCGATTTCCCGATCCTCGCCGAGCGCGTCAACGGTCGGCCGCTGATCTGGCTCGACAACGCGGCGACCACGCAGAAGCCGCAGTCGGTGATCGACCGTCTCGCGTACTTCTACGCGCACGAGAACTCCAACATCCACCGCGCCGCGCATGAGCTGGCCGCGCGTGCGACCGATGCCTACGAGTCGGCGCGCAACAAGATCACTGCGTTTCTCGGTGCGAGCTCGCCGGAAGAAATCGTCTTCGTCCGCGGTGCGACCGAAGGCATCAACCTGGTCGCGCAAACCTGGGGCTGGGCCAATGTGCAGGCCGGCGACGAGATCATCGTCAGCCACCTGGAACATCACGCCAACATCGTGCCCTGGCAGATGCTCGCCGCCGACAAGGGCGCCAGGCTGCGCGTGATTCCGGTCGATGACAGCGGCCAGCTGCGGCTCGACGAGTACCAGAAGCTGCTCAACGACCGCACCAAGATCGTCGCGGTGACTCAGGTGTCGAATGCGCTCGGCACCATCGTGCCGGTCAAGGAGATCATCGATCTGGCGCATCGCAGCGGCGCCAAGGTGCTGGTCGATGGCGCGCAGTCGGTGTCGCACATCCGCGTCAACGTACAGGCGCTGGACGCCGACTTCTTCGTGTTCTCAGGCCACAAGATCTTCGGGCCGACCGGCATCGGGGTGGTCTATGGCAAGAAGGCGCTGCTGGAGGCGATGCCGCCGTATCAGGGCGGCGGCAACATGATTGCCGACGTGACCTTCGAGAAGACTGTCTACCACGGCGCACCGGCGCGTTTCGAAGCCGGCACCGGCAACATCGCCGACGCGGTGGGGCTGGGCGCGGCGATCGATTACGTCGAGCGCATCGGCCTGGAAACCATCGCGGCGTACGAGCACGAGCTGCTCGAACACGCCATGCAAGGCCTGCGGCCGATTCCGGGCCTGCGCCTGATCGGCACCGCGCAACACAAGACCAGCGTCGTCTCGTTCGTACTCGACGGCTACAAGACCGAAGAGATCGGCAAGGCGCTCAACCAGGAAGGTATCGCCGTGCGCTCCGGCCACCACTGCGCGCAGCCGATCCTGCGCCGCTTCGGCGTCGAGGCCACGGTGCGGCCCTCGCTGGCGTTCTACAACACGCACGACGAAGTTGATTGCCTGATCGCCGCCGTGCGCCGGCTGGCCGAGGCGCGGCGCTGAGCTTCAGCACCAGACTCAGCGCCAGACCGCGCGCAGGCTCGTCGGGCCGGCGCCGCGATCGAGCGCAATGATCAGCAGCGCGCAGCCGGCGGCCGACAGCAGCGTGCTGAGCCACAGCATCGGCGCATAACCGGTGGCGTCGGCGACCACGCCGGCGCTCAGCGAAGCGAGCGCCTGGGTGATGACGATGCTTGAGGCCAGCAGCGTGTAGTCGGTGCCGGCATGCGGTGCCTGCGCGGTGTCCATCATCAACGTGAACAGTGCGACGGTGGCGATGCCGCCGAATACATGCTCGGCGATGCTGGCTCCGATCAGCAGCGGCACCCCGCCGATGCCCAGCGCGCAAAGGCCATACAGCAGCAGGCTCAAGGTCTGCGAGGCGCCGCCGAACAGCAGCGTGAAGCGACGGCCGTAGTGAAACGCCATCAGTGCGCCGAGCCCGGCGCCGGCCAGCGCGCTCAGCGAACCGATCACGCCCTTGATCCAGGCGATCTGTTCGAGGCTGGCGCCGCTGTCCTTCATCAGTGGCCCGATCAGCGCGGCGCCCATCGAATCGCCGAATTTGTAGGCGCAGATCAACGCGATCAGCAGCGGCATGCCAGGCCGGCGCAGGCGCGGCCACCAGGCGGTCGGCGGTTCGCCGGCCACCGCCGGGGCGGGGGGCTCGCGCAGCCACAGTACCGGCAGGCTGGCGAGCGCGAGCATCAGCGCCATGCCGATGAACATCGGCTGCCAGCCGGCGGCGGCGTAGATCCACAGCAGCAGTCCGCCGCCGAGAATCATGCCGAGCCGGTAGCCACCGACCTGCAGGCCGTTGGCCAGGCCGCGCTCGCGCGGGCCCAGCGCAGTGGCGGCCAGGCCGTCGGTGGCGATGTCCTGGGTCGCCGCGATGATGTTGAACAACAGCAGCGCCGCGAACACCGGCCACAGCGCCCGCGACAGATCCAGCATCGCCAGCAGCAGCGCGCCGGCCAGCGTCGCGCCCTGCAGTACCAGCAGCCACTGCCGCCGCGTGCCGATGCGGTCGACGTAGGGAGCCCAGAGAAATTTCAAAGCCCACGGCAGGAACAGCAGGCTGGCAGCAGCGATCTTGGTCAGCGAGTAGCCGGCCTCGCGCATCAGCACCGGCAGGGCCTGCGTGAAGAAGCCGTACGGCAGGCCTTGCGCGAGATAAAGGGCCGTGAGCAGCAGCAGCAGGCGGAGCGGGCGCATCGGTTCTTGTCGGCGCGAAGGGACTGCAGTGTAAGGCGGCGCGGCGCCGGCTCGACTGCTTGGTCCCGGCGCCGGCGTAAAGGCGGCCCCCTTGGTTCGCGGCATGTAATTTGCGGCTGCTCTCAGGGCTCGGCTGCCACGGCGCCGGCGGTCATCATCGTGCGATCCGCCCGAGCGCCGCGTTGCGGCGCCTGTACTCCCCGCCGACAGGCTGGCCTACAATTCGCGCTGTGGAAGGCAGATTCGTGACCTGTTACTCGTCACGTGCCGGGTGCCCCTGCGATGATCGCGGCATGCCCCGCCAGCAGTGGCGTCCACCGAATCTTGAGGACGGCGCGCGCTGGCGCAAGGCGACCAACGAACGGATTTGACCGCGGGAGCCGGACGCTATTGGGAGCATCCGGAACCTCAGCGGACCCGGGTTCAGCCGGGCGCCGCCGCGTAACTGAACGACGCGCGATTGCGTCGCCGATGTAGTCCGCGCACTCTGGCGCGGAGTCGATGGGGGCATCGAAGGTGGGGACGATGGGCAAGCATCAGCAGGAGCCGAGCGGTGGCCTGCCATTCATTGCGGGGATCGACGCCGCACGCCGCCGCGTGCTGGCGATCACACCGTTCGAGCGTCCCGATCTGTCCCTGGCGCGCGCCTGCGCACGTCACGGCGCCGCCGTCGCTGTCGATCTGGGGCGTGATGCCGAGGCCTGGCCTGCGCTGCTGACGGCGCTGGCGCGCGAGCGCTTGCCGGGCCTGGGCCTGCGCATTGCCGACGGCGTCACGCTGCCGCCGCAGCTGCTGCCGCCGGAAACGGTTCGCTTCCTGATCGTCGGCGACGTGACCGTCGACCTGCCGATCGCCTGGCGCCATCTGCCGGTGCTGGCGCAGGTCGGCTCCAGCGCAGAGGCGGGCTTTGCGCTGACGCAGGGCGTCGCCGGTCTGATCGCCAAGGGCCAGGAGAGCGGCGGCCGCATCGGCGACGAAAGTGCCTTCGTGCTGCTGCAGGGAGTGCTGGAACGCGCCGCCGCGCGTGGCGTGCCGGTCTGGGCGCAGGGCGGCATCGCGCTGAACACGGCCGCCGCCGCGGTGGCCGGCGGCGCCGAAGGCGTGATCGTCGATGCCGCACTGGCAGGCATGCCGGAGTGCTCGCTGCCCGCCGAGATCAAGGCGCAGATCCTGGCGATGGACGGCAGCGAGGTCCGCGAGCTGGCCGGCTATCAGGTCTACACGCGCGGCGTCCGCGATGCCGCAGCGCTCGAGACCCTGGACGCCGATGGCGTGCGCGCGGCACTCGCCGCCGGCCGTCTGCTGCCGATCGGCCAGGATGCGGCGCTGGCGCGCACGGTGCTGGCCGACTGCGCCAATGTCGAAGCCCTGCTCAACACGCTGCGCCTGCGCATCCCCGCGCAGCTGCGCCAGGCGCGCAAGCTGCGCGTGCTCGACGAGCACAACCCCTGGGCGCGCGCCGCCGGCACGCGCTACCCGATTGCGCAGGGGCCGATGACGCGCGTCAGCGACACCGCCGAGTTCGCAGCGGCGGTTGCCGGCAACGGCGGCCTGCCGTTCGTCGCGCTGTCGCTGATGAAGGCCGATGCCTCGCGCGCCTTGCTGGAAGCCACGCAGGCGCAGGCCAAGGGCCGGCCCTGGGGCGTGGGCGTGCTCGGCTTCGCCGCGCCGGAGATCCTCGACCCGCAGCTGGAGCTGGTGAAGGCGCTCAAGCCGGCGGCCATGTTGCTGGCGGGTGGCCGGCCGGCGCAGGCGCGGCCGTTCGTCGAACTGGGCATTCCCACCTATCTGCACGTGCCCTCGCCGGGCCTGCTGGAACTGTTCCTCAAGGACGGCGCCACGCACTTCGTCTTCGAAGGCCGCGAATGCGGCGGCCATGTCGGCCCGCGCTACAGCTTCGTGCTGTGGGAGCAGGCGATCGCGCAGCTGATGCAGGTCGACGATCCGCAGCGGCTGCATGTGCTGTTCGCCGGCGGCATCCACGACGAGCGCTCGGCGGCGATGGTGGCGACCCTGGCGGCGCCGCTGGCGGCGCGCGGCGCGCGGATCGGCGTGCTGATGGGCACCGCCTACATCGCCACCGAAGAAGCGGTGCGCTGCGGCGCGGTGCTCGACGATTTCCAGCGCCAGGCCCTCGCCGGCGACAGCACGGTGCTGGTCGAGACCGCGCCGGGCCATGCGATCCGTTGCCTGCCGTCCGGCTTCGTCGGCCTGTTCGAGCGCGAGAAGGCGCGTCTGCGTGCCGACGGCGTCGATACCAAGCAGGCGTGGGCAGCGCTGGAAACGCTGACGGTCGGCCGCCTGCGCATCGCCACCAAGGGCGTCGACTATGTCGACGGCCGCCTGGCCGCCATCGCGCAAAAGACGCAGCGCGCCGAGGGCATGTACATGATCGGCCAGGCGATCGCGCTCAAGCGCAGTGTGACCAGCGTCGCCGCGCTGCACGCGCAGGTCAGCACCGGCGCCAGCGCCTACCTCGACGGCCTGAAGCTGCCCGAGCCGGCCGCCGCGCAGGCCGAGCCGGTCGCCGTGGTCGGCATGGCCTGCATCTATCCCGGCGCGCCAGACCTCGAAAGCTTCTGGGCCAACATCCTCGAAGGCCGCGACTCGGTCAGCGAGGTCCCGGCCGATCGCTGGAACGTCGCGCAGTACTACCAGGCGCCGACGGGCGTGAACGGTGCGCCGGCCGGCAAGAGCGTCAGCAAGTGGGGCGGCTTCATCGACGAGACGCCGTTCGACCCGCTGCAGTACGGCATTCCGCCGGCCTCGCTGGCGGCGATCGAGCCGGTTCAACTGCTGTCTCTGGAAGTCACCCAGCAGGCGCTGCGCGACGCCGGCTACGACATCCGCTGGTTCGACCGCGAGAAGACCTCGGTGATCTTCGGCACCGAGGCCGGCATGGATA
>CBINNP010000142.1:0-9321 GCA_966252075.1 uncultured Solimonas sp. | reverse complement strand
GATACGCCGGCCGCGAGAACAGCAGCGTGACGTTGACGTTGATGCCCTCGCCGATCAGCGTGCGCACGGCCTCGACGCCAGCCGGCGTGCCCGGCACCTTGATCATCAGATTGTCGCGCGCCACCGCCGCCCACAGCCGGCGCGCCTGCTCGATGGTGCCTGCCGCGTCATGCGCGAGCCGCGGCGAGACTTCCAGGCTGACGTAGCCATCGGCGGCGCGCGTCTGGTCGTAGATTCGGCGGAACTCGTCGGCGGCGGCGCGGATGTCGTCGATCGCCAGATGCTCGAACAGGGCGCCGGCATCGCGCACGCCGGCGGCGACCTGCGCCTGCAGGCTGGCGTCGTAATCGCTGCTGCTGCCGATCGCCTTCTCGAAGATCGCCGGGTTGGAGGTCAGGCCGCGGATCGCATCCTGCTCGATCAGCCGGCGCAGGGCGCCGCTGGCAATCAGGTCGCGGCGGATGTAGTCGATCCAGAGCGATTGCCCGAGCGTGTGGACGGCCTGTAGACGGTTCATGGCAGGAGGGGTTTTAAAGTTTGGAATGTAAGTGTAGCGAACGCGGGCGTTCGCCCCGGGCGAATCATGCCACCAGCTGCAGGCTCGCCAGCCGCGCGTAGAGGCCGCCGCTGCGCGCCAGCTCGGCCGGGGTACCGACTTCGACGATGCGGCCGCGTTCGAGCACGACGATGCGGTCGGCACGCTGCACGGTGGCCAGGCGGTGGGCAATGATCAGCGTGGTGCGGCCGCGCATCGCCGCCTCCAGGCCGCGCTGCACGAGCGCTTCGCTTTCCGCATCGAGGCTGCTGGTGGCCTCGTCGAGCAGCAGCAGCGGCGGGTTCTTCAGCACCGCGCGGGCGATGGCGATGCGCTGGCGCTGACCGCCGGACAGGCGCAGGCCGCGCTCGCCGAGGAAGGTTTTGTAGCCGTCCGGCAGGCGCCTGATGAATTCGTCGGCCAGCGCGGTACGCGCAGCGGCGATCACCTCCTCGTCGCTGGCGTCCTGGCGGCCGTAGCGGATGTTCTCGCAGGCGTCGGCGGAAAACAGCACCGGCTCCTGCGGCACGATGCCGATCTGCGCGCGCAAGGCCCGCGGATCGAGCTCGCGCAGATCGATGCCGTTGAAGCGGATGACACCGCCGTCGACATCGAAGAAGCGCTGCAGCAGCTGGAAGCTGGTGGTCTTGCCGGCGCCGCTGGGCCCGACCAGCGCCACCGTCTCGCCGGCAGCGATGTCCAGCGTGAAGTCGTCCAGCGCCGGCGTCTGCGGCCGCGACGGGTAGCGGAACTGCACGTGTTCGAACTGGACGCGGGCCTGCGTGCAGGCCGGCAGCGCCGTCGGCGCCGCTGGCGCCGCGATGCTCGGCTGCACCGCCAGCAGCTCCATCAGCCGCTCGGTGGCGCCGGCAGCACGCATCACCTCGCCCCAGACTTCTGCAAGCACGCCGACACCGCCGGCGGTGATCGCTGCGTACATCACGAACGAGGCCAGCGCGCCGGCGGTCATGGTGCCGGCGATCACCGCCTGCGCACCGAGCCAGAGCACGAAGACGATCGCGCCGAACACGCCGGCGATCACGCCGCCGGTCATCCACGCCCGCATCCGCGTGCGACGCATCGCACTGGAAAAGCTGCGCTCGACGGCGCCCGTGAAGCGCGCATCCTCGAATGCCTCGCTGGTGAAGGCCTGCACCGTCGGGATCGCATTGAGCACCTCTCCGGCAACAGCCGAGCTGTCGGCGATGCGGTCCTGCGATTCACGCGACAGCTTGCGCACGCGCCGCGCCGCCCAGACCAGCGGCGCGACCACGGCCAGCAACAGCACCAGCGTCACCGCGAACAGCGTGGCGCTGGTGACCGCCAGCATCAGCAGACCGCCGGCGAACTGGAACAGCGAACGCAGGCCCATCGACGCCGAGGAGCCGACCACGGTCTGCACCAGCATGGTGTCGCCGGTCAGCCGCGACAGCACTTCGCCGGTCCGCGTGGTTTCGAAGTACTGCGGCGACTGCTGCAGCATGCGGCGATAGACGGCGCGGCGCAGATCGGCAGTGACGCGCTCGCCGATCCAGCTGACCTGGTAGAAGCGCAGCGCGGTGGCGATCGCCCACAGCACCGCGATCACGAACAGCAGCAGGAAGTGCGAGCCCACGGCACCACCGCCGACAAAGCCATGATCGATCAGATCACGGAACGCCAGCGGCACCACCAGAAACGCCGCGGAGCTGAGGCACAGCAGTGCCAGCGCGGCGAGCAGGCGCCAGCGGTAGGGCCGGATGAACGGCTTCAGGCCACCGAGCGCGCCGAAGCGCCGGGTTTTGCTGTCAGTCGGAGTGCGGCTCATGTTGACGGTAGCGCTGGCGCTCGGCGGCGAAGATTTCGGTGGCGGCGGCATTCCAGACGGTCCAGCGGTGGCCGCCGTCGAGCGCCAGATAGTGGTCTGCCGGCAGCAGCGGCGCAATCATGTCGGCGACTTCTAGAAACGGATCGTCGCGCCCCACGGCAAGCCAGACCTGCTGCGCACGCGCCGGCCGCTCGCTCCAGCGCTTGACCACGCGCCAGGCCTCGCGGCGGGGTTCGCCCTCTTGCAGCGACACCGCTTGCGGCCCCGGCTGCCACCGCGCCGGCCCGCCGGCGTCGCGGACTTCCCGGATCAGCTTGCGTTCGCCCATGTAAGGCGCCATCAGCACCAGGCCGTCAAGCTGGTCCGGATACCCGTGTTCGTAGAGCAGCGTGCCCAGGCCGCCCATCGAAGCGCCGAGCAACCAGATCTGCCGGTAACGACTGCGCAGCGGTGCGATCAGCCGATCGTGCAGGCGCTGCGGCAGGTCGCCGGCGAGGTAGTACGGCAGCGTCGCGCCGGTCAGCAGCACATCGGCTTCCGGCCAGCCGCGCTGGATCGCCTGAGCGATGCCGGCCTCATACAGACCCGCGACGTCATCGGCGCGGCCGGGCAGCACGATCACCAGCGCTTCGGGCTCGCCGACCGGTGACGGGATCCAGTGCGTCGGCATCGGCTCCGCCGGCTTGCCGTGCCCCAGACATCCGCTCAGGCCGCAGACGGACACGAACACGAGGGCAAGCTTGAGCAGATGGCGATAGGCAGCCGGCATGAACATTCCCTCACGTGACCGTCGCGGCGGCAGGGCGCGATAATGCCGCATGACGAAAATCCTCGAAGCGGTGACGGCGGTGATCCTTTGCGGCGAGGAGCTGCTGATGGTCTATCGCCAGCCGTTCCTGGCGGCATTCTCCGGCTTTCAGGCTTTCCCCGGCGGCAAGGTCGACGAGGCAGACGCGCAGGGCGCGCCGCTGCCGGCGTTCTGCGGCGCGCACGAGCCGCGGCTGATGCGCGCCCTGCTGCGCGAGCTGCAGGAGGAACTGCAGCTGGACCTTGGAGCGCTCGCCGCGGCTCCGCGGATCGATGCGCTCGGCACCGCGCTGACACCGCCCGGCGCCGCCTGGCGCTTCAACACGCATTTCTTCCGCGTGCAGCTCGACCACAAGCCGGCGCTGCAGCCGGACACGCGGGAGATCGGCCACGCCGGCTGGGCGCGGCCGCGCGACTGGCTGGCGCAATACCGGCGCGGCGAGCTGCTGCTGGCGCCGCCGACGCTGGCGGTGCTGCGCGCGCTGGAGCGCGATCTGCAGGCGACGCGGATCGACGATCTGGATCAGGCCTTCCAGGCGCCGCTGCTGGCCTACGAGCACGTGGTCGGTGTGCGCAATCTGATGGTGCGCTCCAATACCCTGCCGCCGGCGGCGCATACCAACTGCTTCCTGCTCGGTGACTCGCAATCGCACCGCATCCTCGTCGATCCCTCGCCGGCCAGCGACGAGGAGATGCAGCGCCTGAGCGAACTGGTACGGCACTACGGCATCCACGAGGTCTTCCTCACTCACCATCATCCGGATCACCATGAGCGCGCGCCGGATCTGGCGCGGCAGTTCGGCGTGCCGATCGGCATGTCGGAGGACACGCAGCGACGCATCCTCGGCGCGCACGGCCAGGACTACTTCGCCGATCTCGACGTCCATCATTACCGCGATGGCGATCTGATCTGCCGCTGGCTCGGCGAGCCGGTGCGCATCTACGAAGTGCCCGGCCACGATGAAGGCCAGCTGGCGCTGATGCCGGACTCTTATGCCTGGTGCGTCGTCGGCGATCTGATCCAGGGCATCGGCACCGTCGTCATCAAGAAGCCCGAAGGCGACATGCGCAAGTACTACGCCTCGCTGCAGCGGCTGATCGCGCTGAACCCGCGCGTCATCATCCCCTCGCACGGTCCGGCGCTGGGCACTGTGCACCGGCTGGAGGAAACGCTGCGGCACCGGCAGCTGCGCGAGCAGCAGGTGCTGGAGCTGTGGCGCGGTGGCCGCGATCTCGACGCGATCCTCGCGCAGGTCTATCCGGGCCTGGATTCGCGCCTGCTGCCGCTGGCGCGGATGAACATCGAAAGCCATCTCGACAAGCTGCGCGCCGAGGGCGCGCTCGAGACGGCCTGAAGCGAGCTTACCGGGGCGGCAGCAGCGACATGCGCAGCTCGACCTTGCCCTTGTTGATGTGCTCGATCTTCACCGGCACATAGCCGTGCGCCGGTGCCAGCCAGTAGCGGTATGACTTCTTCGGGTTGTCGATGCGCTCGACGCGGATGGTCTCGAAACTGCCGGCCGCGGTCTTCACCGTCTCGACGCCCTTGATGGCGAAGCGATAGCGGCGCAGATCGTCGTCGTCGATGAAGCTGAAGTCCTGTTCGGCGCCGGTCCTGGCCTTGACGTCGATCACCCACAAGCGCACCGCCTCGCGCACCGAGAAGCGATCGGTGGTGCCGTCCTCGATCTTGATCTCGGTGACGTCGCCGCCGTGTATCAGCTTGGCGCGATGCGCCTGCCAGTCGAAATCCAGCGTGAAACTGTCCTTGCTGCGCTTGTCGTTGCGGTAAGCAAAGCGCTGCGCGCGGACCTTGCCGTCGCGCACGCAGAACTCGCTGGTTTCGGTCGGCTTGCCATAGGTCCAGCGCACCACCGCGATCGGATCGGTGGTGGAACGGTACTCGAAGCAGTCGTCACCCTTCGGCGTCACCGAGATCACGCCTTCGCCGAGCGAAATGCCGCCCCACTCCACCGAGTAGCGGTCGCTGCGCGCCGCCAGCGGCGCCTGCGGATCGGCGGCGGCGGCCAGCAGCGACAACGCCAGCAGCGGCGCGGAGATCCAGCGCGCGAGCGCGTTCATCGGAAGCAGGCCTCGACGGCCGCAAGGCCGAGCGGAGCGCGGAGCAGGGTCTGGTTCAACATGACTCCCTGGGAGGTCAGATGGAGATCGCCGCGTGCCATCCAGGCGACGGCCTGAGGATAGATCTTCAGCTCGATCTCCGACATCACACGTTGGGCGAGCACTTGCGCCGTATCCTCGGGCGCCACCGTGAATTGCCCCTGAATGATCGCCGGCCCGCCGTCCAGCGCCTCGGTGACGAAGTGCACCGTGGCGCCGTGCTCGGCGTCGCCGGCGTCGAGCACCGCCTGATGCGTATGCAGGCCCGGATGCCGGGGCAACAGCGAGGGGTGGATGTTGAGCATGCGGCCGGCGAAGGCCTGCACGAAGACCGGCGTCAGGATCCGCATGAAGCCGGCCAGCACGACGATGTCCGGCTGCCAGCGCTGCAGGCATTCGACCATCGCCGCGTCGAAGGCCTCGCGCGTGGGATAGGCCTGATGCGGGATCGCCGCCGTCTCGATGCCGGCCTCGCCGGCGCGGACCAGGCCGCGCGCCGCGGCGCGGTTGCTGAGCACGCCGACGATGCGGCCATCGATGTGGCCGGCGCTGCAGGCGTCGATCAGCGCCTGCAGGTTGCGTCCCTCGCCGGACACCAGCACGACGATGCGCGCGCTCATGCGATCCCCCGTGTCATGCCGGCGCTCAGACGAAGCGCACTTCGTCCTGCTTCTTGCCGCGCTTGCCGGAGAGGGCGACCACTTCGCCCAGCTGCCAGGCGGCGAGCTTGAGCTTCTTCAGCGCCGCCAGCGCCGCCGGCGCCTCGCGGCGCGGCAGGATCAGCACGAAACCGACGCCGTTGTTGAACACCCGCCACATCTCGTCCTGCTCGACGCCGCCGGCCTGCTGCAGCCAGTCGAACACCGCCGGACGCGTCCAGCTCTGCGTGTCGACCACGGCGCCCAGGCCCTTGGGGAAGCAGCGCGGCAGGTTGCCGGTGATGCCGCCGCCGGTGATGTGCGACATGCCGCGGATCGCGAAGCCCTGTTCGAGCAGCTTGAGCACGGGCTTGACGTAGATCGTGGTCGGCGCCAGCAGCGCGTCGCCCAGCGTGCCCTTGCCGAGCGGCTGCGCCAGATCGGCCTGCGACACTTCGAGGATCTTGCGGATCAGCGAATAGCCATTGGAATGCGGGCCCGACGACGGCAGCGCGATCAACACGTCGCCGGCCTTGATCTTGGCGCCGTCGATCAGCTGGGACTTCTCGGCCACGGCGACGCAGAAGCCGGCGAGGTCGAAGTCGCCCTGCGCGTACATGCCCGGCATCTCGGCGGTCTCGCCGCCGACCAGTGCGCAGCCGGCGAGCTTGCAGCCCTGGGCGATGCCCTTGATGACCTGCGCGGCCACTTTCTTGTCGAGCTTGCCGGTGGCGTAGTAGTCGAGGAAGAACAGCGGCTCGGCGCCCGACACCAGCACGTCGTTGACGCACATGCCGACCAGGTCCTGGCCCAGGCCCTGTACGCGGCCGCTGTCGATGCCCAGGCGCAGCTTGGTGCCGACGCCGTCGGTACCCGACACCAGCACCGGCTTCTTGTACTTCTTCGGCAGACCGACCAGCGCGCCGAAACCGCCGATACCGCCAATCACCTCCGGCCGCTGCGTGGCCTTGACAATCTTCTTGATGTCGTCGACCAGCGCGTCACCGGCATCGATGTCGACGCCGGCATCCCGGTAGCTGAGGCCGCTGCTTTTCTTCATTGAGGGGTCTTGCCTGTTTGGCGATTCGCCATGGAGAGGGTGCACCGCCGCGTTACACTGGCGGTCAGTTGGGGCTGCTATTTTAGCCGCGACCCCGTCCCGATTTGGCGTCGAACCCGCACCGAGCCCATTTTCCGCATGCGCGCACTCCTGGCTGTCGTCATCGTCCTGCTCGGCGCTGCTGCGCTGCCGACGCACGCGCAGGCGCCCGCCGCCGGCGAAAACCCCTATGAAGGCCGCGTCGGCGTGGCCGACCAGAGCGCCGCCAGCCGCGACCAGGCGCTGCGCGAGGCGCTCGGCCAGGTCGTGGCCCGCGTCAGCGGCCCGTCCGCGCCGGCCAGTGCCGCCGGCATCATCGCCCGCGCCCCGCAGCTGGTGTCGCGCTACGGCTTCCAGCGCGGTGCCGACGACCAGCTCGAACTGGTCGCCGCCTTCGACCGCCCGGCGCTCGACCAGCAACTGCGTTCGCTGGGCCTGCCGGTCTGGGGTTACACCGCGGCGCCGGCCGAGGACGTGGTGCTGCTGATCAGCGGCCTGCGCGACGCGCAGGGCTACAGCCGCGCGATGAGCGCGGTGCGCGCGGTGCCCGGCGTGCGCGCGGTCGCCGTGGCCAGCGCCGAGGCCGACCGCCTGCATCTGACGGTGCGCGCCGAAGGCGGCGCCAGCCGCGTCGGCCCGGCGCTGCTGGCGAGCCGCCAGTTCGTTCAGGAACAGACGGCCGAAGGGCCGAGCCTGCGGCTGCTGCCGTGAGCACCGCCGACGCCGACGCTTCGTTCAAGCGCCACTGGCCCTGGTATGCCGGCGGTCTCGCCGCGCTGGTGCTGCTGTGGTGGCTGACGCCGATCCTTGCGCCGTTCGTGATCGGTGCCGGCATCGCCTATCTGGGTGATCCGCTGGCCGACCGCCTCGAACGCGCCGGCCTGTCGCGCTCGCTGGCGGTATCGCTGGTGTTCGCGGTGTTCTCGCTGGTGATGTTGATCCTGCTGGTGGCCCTGGCGCCGCTGCTGTACGAGCAGTCGGTGGCGCTGGTGCGCAATCTGCCGGTGTGGCTGAACTGGATCGTCGAGCAGGGTCTGCCGCAGCTCGGCATCAGCCTGCCGCCGAGCGTGCGCCTGGACGCCGAAGGCATCCAGCAGATGCTCAGCGAGCACTGGTCGGAAGCCGGCGGCTTCGCCAAGGCCGCCTGGGCGCGCGTCTCGCAGTCCGGCATGGCGATCATGGCCGCCGCCGCCAATCTGCTGCTGGTGCCGATCGTCAGCTTTTACCTGATGCGCGACTGGGACCGGCTGGTGGCGTGGATCGCCACGCTGATTCCGCCGCGCCATTTGCCGAAGTCGCGGCAGTTCGCGCGCGAGGCCGACGATGTGCTCGGCCACTTCCTGCGCGGCCAGCTGACGGTGATGGCGGCGCTGGCGGCGATCTACTCGATCGGCCTGACGCTCACCGGCCTCAAGCTCGGCCTGATCATCGGCGTCATCGCCGGCCTGCTCAGCTTCGTGCCGTACCTGGGCTTCGCGGTCGGCTTCGGCGCCGCCTTGATCGCGATGCTGGTGCAGAGCCACGAATGGCTGCCGCTGCTGTGGGTAGCGCTGGTGTTCGGCATCGGCCAGGCATTGGAAAGCGCGATCCTTACGCCGATCCTGGTCGGCGACAAGATCGGCCTGCATCCGGTGACGGTGATCTTCGCGGTGATGGCCGGCGGCCAGCTGTTCGGCTTCATCGGCGTGCTGCTGGCGCTGCCGGTGTCGGCGGTGCTGGCGGTGCTGATGCGCCATGCCAAGGAGCAGTGGCTCAAGAGTCCGCTGTACCTGCAGGACGCGCCGGCCGACACCACCGTCGCCGCGCCACCCGCCGCCGAGGCGGACCGTACCGAGTGAAGGGCCGGCAACTGACGCTCGCCGTGCAATTGCGCGAGACGGCGAGCTTCGACAGCTACTGGGCCGGCGGCAACGCCGACAGCGTCGCCGCGCTGCGCCCGGTGACGCATCCGACGCTGCTCTACGGCACCGCGCAATCGGGCCGCACGCATCTGCTGCAGGCCGCCTGCCGCGCGCAGCGCGGCCGCTATCTGCCGCTGGCCGAATTCGCGCAGATGGGCGCCGCGGCCGATGAAGCGCTGGACGGCGTCGATGCCGCTGCGCTGCTGTGCCTCGACGATCTCGATGTCGTCGCCCACCAGCATGACTGGGCCGTGGCGCTGCTGCGCCTGCTCGACCGCCGCCGCACCGCCGGCCTGCCGGTGCTGATCGCCACCGCCGCGCCACCGGATCATCTGCAACTGCCGCTGCCCGACCTGCGCACGCGGCTGTCGGCCTGCGTGGTGCTCGGCCTGCAGCCGCTGGCCGACGCCGAG
>CBINNP010000141.1:0-9323 GCA_966252075.1 uncultured Solimonas sp. | reverse complement strand
GGTTCCGGCAGCGCGCGCGGCTCGGCGTACAGCGAATCGAAGGCGACGAACTCGGCCGCCTGGCCGACGACGATCACCTGCCGCAGCGACGGCGACTGCAGCTGGATCTCGCGCGCCAGATCACGGTAATCGAAGCTTTCGTGGCGGTCGGCGACCACATAGGCGGCGGCCTCGGCCTGCGCGCAGAAGGCGCCGATCTCGGCACGGCGATGGCCCGGCAAGGCCAGCACCGGAATCAGCCCGGCGCGAAAGCACGCAAACAGCGTGACGAGGAACTCGGCGAGGTTGGGCAGCTGCACGACGACGCGCTCGCCGGGGCGCAGGCCCAGATCGAGCAGGCCGGCGGCCAGGCGGTCGGCGCGCAGGTCCAGATCCGCATAGCTCCAGCGCCGCTTGCGGCAGACCACGGCGATGCGCTCGCCGTGCTGCTGCGCCGCCTCGCGCAGGAAGGCGCCGAGCGTCTGGCCGCGCCAGTAGCCGCGCTCGCGATAGCGCCGCGCGAATGCCGCCGGCCACGGCGTGAAATCGCGGTCGTCGGACCCGCGGTCGGTGGCGGCGCTCATGCGCTCTGCCCGCCGAGCGCATCGAGCATGGCGCGGAACTTGGCGGCAGTCTCGGTGACTTCGAGCAGCGGATTGGAGCTCGGCACGATGCCGGCGCCGGCGTACAGCCGCGCGCGCCCGGCTTCGACTTCGGCGCAGCGGATGGTCACTGCCCACTCGCCGTCGCCGCTGGCATCGCACCAGCCGACCATGCCGGCGAACAGGCCGCGCGGGAACGATTCCAGCTCGGCGATCGCCTGCGCCGCGAGTTCGCGCGGCTCGCCGCAGACGGCGGGCGTCGGATGCAGCGCGCGGGCCAGATCGATGGACGATACCGTCGGATCGCGCAGCTCGGCACGGATGCGGGTGGCCAGATGCCACAGCGTCGCGGTGCTGATCACCTCCGGCTCGGCCGGGCAGTCGATGCGGTGGCAATACGGCCGCAGCGCCTCGACCACCGCGTCAACCACCAGCGCATGCTCGTGGCGGTCCTTGGCCGAGTGCAGCAGCGCCGCGCCGCGGCGCCGGTCCTCATGCGGATCGCCGACGCGCGGCACGGTGCCGGCGATCGGATTGGCGATCACCTGCAGGCCGCGTCGTTCCAGCAGCAGCTCGGGGCTGGCGCCGATCAGGCGCCGCGGGCTCACGCCACGGATCGGCGGCGGCAGATCGACCGCGAAGCTGTAGCCGGCGACATTGCGTCGCGCCAGGTTGCGCAGCAGCTGCGGCTGGTCGATATCGGTTTGGCTGAGCAGCTCCAGCGTGCGCGACAGCACCACCTTCTTCAGCTCGCCGTCCTGCATCCGCTGCAGCGCGCGACGCACGCCCTGCGCGTACACCTCAGCGCTCGGCTGCTCGCGCAGCGCGCAGGGCTGCGCGGCGGCACGCACCTCCGGCAGCTGCGCGTGCTGCAGGCAGTCGCCGCGCAGGATCTGCGCCGGGACGTAGAGCACCGGCTCGCCGCTGCGGTCGAACGGCAGTGCGCCGACCGCCAGCGGATGCGGCTGGCCATCGCGCCGCAGCGCCTTGAGCAGCCGCGTCACGGCCTCGCCGACCGCGCCGCTGCGGCTCGGCGCCAGGCGTGCCAGCACGCCCTCGCCGAGCAGCGTCAGGCGCGGCGAGGCGAAGAAGAAGCTCGATGTCGCCGAGTACTGTTCGAGCAGCGCGTTGGCGCCGAGCCTCGATGTCTGCAGCACCGGCGCCGCCGGCGCCGCGTCCTGCCATGCCTGTTCTGCCTGCAGATCTTCAGCCATCAGATCCTCCGCGATCCGTTTGAGTCCCCCGACTCATGGCCCCCTTCGACGAGCACGATGCGCGCACCGCGACGCTTCAGAACGTGTAGCGCGCCGACAGCACGATGTTGCGGCCCGGGTCCTGCAGCGGCTGCACGAAGCCGAGCGAAGCACCCGAGGTGTAGCGGTTGGTGTAGGCGGCGTCGGCAAGGTTGTTGACCTCCAGCCGCAGCAGCAGATTGCGCAGCGCCGCCGGCTGCCATTGGCCGTAGACGTTGAAGACTTCGTAGTCGTCGAGATCGACATTGCTCGACGACGCCGGATAGTCGAACTTCAGCGCGATCTCGCCGGTGGCGCCGAACTTCAGCCCCAGCGACGGCAGCAGCCAGGCGCCGTGCAGCTTGAACAGCTCGCCGACCGGCGTGCCGAGCGCGAAGGCATTGGTGCCGATATCGGCGTTGTCGTACTGGATGTCGGTGTTGGTGTAGCTGAGGCCGGCTTCGGCGTGCTTCCAGGCATACGAGGCGCCGAGGTTGAAGCCCTCGGTCTCCAGTTGCGGACCGTTGATGCGCAGCGCCGGCGCGTTTTCCTCGTCATAGGCTGCCGAGTTCTTGATCGTCGTCGAGAAGTACTCGGCGTCGAGCCTGAGGCCGTGCACGCTGTAGTCGATGCCCAGCTTGCCGTTGCGCGACTTCTGCGACTTCAGATCGTCTGCGTAGACGTACTGCGTGGCGTGGAAGTTGCCGACCGCGGTCAGCGGCATGCCGCCGAACACGTAGTTGTAGGCACCGCTGATGCCCAGGCCTGGCAGCAGGGCGTAACGCAGGCTGAGGTTGGGGCTGAAGCCGCTGTCGTCGTAGGACTTGTGGTCGACCGAGGTGAAGTCGTTGTAGTCGTAGCGCAGGCCGGCGGAGACATCGAGCGCCTCGACCGGCTTGCTGCGCAGCTGCACGAAGGCGCCGATGTTGCTCGCCTTCTCCTCGAACAGCGGGTCGTGGAAGTTATCGACCTCGGTCTGGTCCTCGAAGAAGTCCAGGCCGCCGGTGAGGCGGCCCAGCGGCGTGCGGAAGCTGTTCTGCGCAGTGGCGCCGATGCTGTCGACGCGGGCGTCGAAGTAGCCGCGCGCGAAATTGCCGTCGGCGCTCGGGCGGTCGATGCCGGTGCCGTTGTAGTAGACGCGCAGCAGCGGGTCGAGGCGATCGGTCGGCTGGCTGCTGCTGTATTCGAGGCTGGCGGTGCTGCGCTCGAACTTGTTCGGCGCCAGCGTGACGGTGTCGCGCACGCCGGCGAAGTTGGCGCGGAACGGACGGATGTCGTCGTCGCGCAGATACTGCAGGTTGGCTTCGAGACGATGGCCGCCGCTGCCGGTGTAGGCCAGCTTGCCGAGCGTGCTGAGCAGGTTGACGCCGGTACCCTGCACCTGCCTGCCGTCGCCATCCTCGTAATTCTTGCCTTCGCCGTGGCTGAGGTAGCCCAGGGCCTCGAAGCCCTGGCTGCGACCGTAGACGGCGCCGGATTCGCGCCAGGTCTCGGCATTGCTTTCGTACGCACCGCCGATGAAGGCGCCGAAATTGCGGCCGTCCGGCAGCAGATCGGCGACATCGCGCGTTTCATAGCGCAGCGAACCGCCGACCGCACCCGGACCGGCGTCGGCCGGCGCCACGCCGGCGTCCACCGACACCGCCTTGATCAGGCCCGGGTCGATCAGCAGATTGGAGTTGTGGTGCCAGATGTTGTTGGACTGGCGCACGCCATCGACTTGCACGTTGAGGTTCTGCTCCTCGACACCGTTGACATAGACCTTTTGCGAAAAGCCGGTCGGGCCACCGACGCTGACCGAGGCGTCATTGGCAAAGACGTCCTGCAGCGAGGTCGACGGCGTGTCCTCCACCGTTTGCCCCACCGTGTTCTCGGCCACCGCCGTGGCTTCCACCTTGACCGCCTCGAGCGTGGTCGCCGCCGCGGCGGGCGGCTCCTGGGTCTGCTGCGCCTGCGCGGCGGGGCCGGCGACGGCCATCAATAGCGCCAGCGGCACGGCCGCCGGCAGCGAAAGGGCCGACGCGGCGGCGGTGTTGGTTTTCATTGTAACGACGTCCCCTAACAATTGAGAATGATTTGCATTAACCAGGAAGGGACGATATTTTCTGGTCGGCCGTCGCCAGCCGGTTTTGCGCTGCGGGCAAAAGTCTTTGCCGAGCAGGCAGGCTGCGGTGCAACAAAAACTGCCGTGAACGCGCTGCTGGCCAGCCTCGCGCCGGCACCGAGCGGCTGGCCGTGGAGCGCCAAGGTCATGCATCAAGGACAATTTCTGTCACGCCGCACCGTCGATTGCGGACAGCTGCTGACGCCCGGGCTGGCGACCCCCGGCGGCGCCGCCGGCGTCGTCTCGCAGACCGGCGATGCGGTGATGACCGGCTGCGTCCGCGAGCTGCACCTGCGCCCCGGCCTGTCGCTGTATGCCTCCGACGTCTGCGACCAGCAGGACATGGACGTCAGCACGGCGCTGCCGGCCGGCCTGCTGCTGGTGCTGCCGCTGGCCGGCGAGGCCGACGTCTCCTACGGCGAGCGCCGTTTCCAGCTCGGCCCGCAGCGCCGCAGCGATCAGGCGCTGCTGTACGAAGGCCTGGCGATCACGCTGTCGGAGCCGGAGTCCTTCACCCGGCGCCTGCGCCGCGGCGCCCGCCGCCGCGTCGTCAGCCTCGCGCTGGGCCAGCGCTGGCTCGACGACAGCGCGGATGCGCTGGCGCCGCATCCGCGTCTCAGTCACTTCCGCCATACCCACCTGGCGGCACAGCGCTGGCGGATGTCGCCGCGGCTGCTGGCGCTGGCCGGCGATCTGCTCGACATGCGCGCGCCCGGCGCGCCGCTGATGAGCCTGTACCTGGAAAGCCGCTGTCTGGAGATCGTCGCCGAGGGCCTCGGCGCGGTGTCCGGCGAGGAGCCCGCCGGCGCCGCCAGCCTGCGGCCGCGCGAGCAGCGTCGACTGGCGCAGCTGCGCGAGTTCCTCGACAGCGGCGAGGGCGACGGCCATTCGCTGGAGGCGCTGGCGGCGCGCATCGGCATGAGCGCGAGCACGCTGCAGCGCTACTTCCGCGCCTACACCGGCATGAGCGTGTTCGCCTACCAGCGGCGCCGGCTGCTGCAGCTGGCGCGCGCGGCGATCGAGCGTGACGGCGTCAGTGTTGGCGAGGCCGCGCATCTGGCCGGCTATACCAGCGCCGCCAACTTCGCGACCGCCTTCCGTCGCCAGTTCGGCACGCCGCCGGGCCGTCTGCGCGGCCGCGCATGAAGGCGGCGCGTCGACACCGCGCGCGGCGCGGCGTCGCCGGCGGCGGTCTTTGCGCGGCGCGCAATGTCGTTTTCGCGGCGATCAAAGCGCCGTCGCGCCCTGCCATGCCGCGACGGCGCCGCTTATGGTTCGCGTCCGCCCTTTAGCCGGTCCGCGCGATTTCCTTTGCCTCAGCGCCGCCGTAGCGGCGTTCCGTCCTGCCCGCCACCCGCCCGCGCCGGCTGACCGTGCTGCACGCCGCGTCGCCGCATCCGCCGCTGCGCCGCATCCGCTTCGGCGGCGAGGACCTGCACGACTTTCCGGATCTGGGCCCCGGCGCCCACATCAAGCTGTTCATCCCGGCGCCCGGCGCCGATGCCGTGCTGCCGCTGCTCGGCAGCCGCGGCCCGCAATGGCCGGCCGGGCCGCGGCCGGCGGCGCGCAGCTACAGCGTGCGCAGCCTCGATGCGCAGCGCCGCACGCTCGACATCGAGTTCGTCCTGCACGGCGACGACGGCCCGGCCTCGCGCTGGGCGGCGCGCGCAAGGATCGGCGACAGCCTGGGCCTGGCCGGTCCCGGCGGCCCGCCGCTGCTGCACGCCGACGCGCAGTTCTTCCTGCTGGCCGGCGACCTGTCGGCGCTGCCGGCGATCGCCGCCGTGCTCGAACAGCTGCCGGCCGATGCCCGCGGCATCGCGCTGATCGAGATCGCGCCCGGCGCGCCGGCACCGGCGCTGCGCCATCCGCGCGGCGTGGCCTTGCGCTGGCTGCCCGCCGCCGAGCCCAGCCCGCTGCCGGACGCCGTGCGCGCACTGGATTGGCCGGAGCGCGCCACGGTATCGGCGACGGTCGCCGGCGAAACCAGCGCCGTCATCGCCATCCGCAGCCATCTGCGCATCGAGCGCCGGCTGCCGCGCGAAGCGCTGTACGCGGTGCCGTACTGGCGCCGCGGCCACAGCGAGGAGCAGTACCACGAACAACGCCATCAGCTGATGGACGAGGACGCATGAGAAGCCTGGCCCTGCCCGCCGCCGCGCTGCTGGGTGTCGCCGCGCTGCTCTGCGGCTGCAACCGCGGCGGCGATGCGGCGGCGCCGGCCGCGGCCAGCACCGCCCATAGCGTTACCGACGCCGCCGGCCGCGTCGTGCAGGTGCCGCTGCGCCCACAGCGCGTGATCGTGCTCAGCGAGCTGGATCTGGATTCGCTGCTGGCGCTGGAGGTGAAGCCGGTCGGCGCCACCGACGCGCGCGGCAGCGCGCAGCCGCCGGCCTACCTGGGCGAGCGCACGCACGGCATCGCCAGCGTCGGCAATTTCGCGCAGCCCTCGGTCGATCGCATCGTCATGCTGCAGCCGGACCTGATCATCGCCGGTGGCCACCCGGAACCGCAGCTGCTGGAGCAGTTGCAGCAGCTGGCACCGACCGTCATCAGCTTCAAGGTCGGCGAACCCTGGCAGGACAGCTTGCGCCGCATCGCCGGCTTCGTCGGCCGCGACGACGCGGCGGCACGCGTGCTCGACGCCTATCGCACGCGCATCGAGGCCTTGCGCGCGCAGCTCCGCGATCACGCCGGCGAATCGGCCAGCATCGTGCGGCTGACGCCGAACGGGCCGATGTACATGCTCGGCGAGGCCTTCGCCGGCCGCGTGCTCGGCGATCTGGGCTTCACGCGGCCGCCGGCGCAGCGCGCGCCCGGCGCCGGCCACGCGCCACCGCTGAGCCGCGAGGTGCTGGCCGACATCGACGGCGACTGGCTGTTCATCGGCAGCTTCACGCCCGACGCCGACGGCCTCAGCGCGCTGCGCCACGAACCGGCGTTCGCCGCGCTGCGCGCCGCCAAGGCCGGCCGCGTGCGCGAGGTCGATGCGATGCAATGGACGGTGATCGGCGGTCCGCTCGCCGCGCAGCGCGTGCTTGACGACATCGAGACGGCAATGCTGCGGCAGAAGCCGGCGCTCGCCGCCGCGCAATGACGGCTGCACACGCCTTCCCTTCTCCCCACGCGTGGGGAGAAGGTGCCCGCAGGGCGGATGAGGGGCAGGCGGCAGACGCGATGCCAACCTGCTTGCGCCTGTGGCGCACCCCTCACCCCAACCCTCTCCCCGCATGCGGGGAGAGGGAGAAATGCCGGCGATGAACTCAGGCCCCGTCTACGGCGCCCTGCTTCTGTTCACCGCCGTGCTGGCGCTGGGTTCGCTCGGTATCGGCGCCGGCACGGTCGGCGTAGGCGACGCGCTGCGCTGGCTCACGCAGGGCCTGCACAGCACCGACGCGCAGACTGCGCTGGTACTCGGCGAATTGCGCCTGCCGCGCGTGCTCAAGGCGCTTTTCATCGGCGCCGCGCTCGGCGCCGCCGGCGTGCTGCTGCAGGCGGTGACGCGCAATCCGCTGGCCGAGGCCGGCCTGCTTGGCGTCAACAGCGGCGCGGCGCTGGCGGTGGCGCTGGGCATCGCCGTGCACGGCGCGCTGACGCCATCGCTGCAGCTGAGCTGGGCGCTGGCCGGTGCACTGCTCGGCAGCGCGATCGCGCTGCTGCTCGCGCATGCCGGCCGCGGCGGCGCCTCGCCGCTGCGCCTGGTGCTCGCGGGCCTGGCGATCGGCGCGAGCTGCCAGAGCCTCACCGCCTGGCTGTCGCTGGCCAACAACGCCAATCTCGACCAGTTCCGCTTCTGGCTGCTCGGCTCGCTCACGCATCCGCCGGCCGGCCTGCTGCTGCCGGGCTTCGCGCTGATCGGCGCCGGCCTGCTGCTGGCGATCCTGCTGCTGCGGCCGCTGGCGGCGCTGGCGCTGGGCGATGAACTCGCGCAGAGCCTAGGCCACCCGCCGATGCGCACGCGCAGCCTCGCGGTGCTGGCGGTGGCGCTGCTGGCCGGCAGCGCGGTGGCGCTGGCCGGGCCGATCGCGTTTCTGGGGCTGATCGCGCCGTACGCGGCGCGCGCGCTCGCCGGTGTCGCGCTGGCCGCGCAGCTGGCGTTCGCGGTTCCGCTCGGCGCGATCCTGCTGTTGGCAGCCGACCTCGCCGCGCGGCTGATCGTCGCGCCGTACGAAGCCCCGGTCAGCGCGCTGCTGGCGCTGCTCGGCGCGCCGCTGCTGATCTGGATGGTGCGCCGCGACGCCGCGCTGGCACTGGTGAGTTCGCGATGAACGCGCTGCGCACACTGCCGCTGCTGGTCCTGGCGCTACTGGCGCTCGCCGCGCTGGCGGCCGGCCATCCCTCGCTGACGCCGCTGCAGCTGCTCGATGGCTTGCGCGGCAGCGGCCCGGGCTGGCAACAGCTGCTGGTGCTCAATATCCGCCTGCCGCGGCTGATCGCCGCGCTGGTGGTCGGCGCGGCGCTCGGCTCCGCCGGCATGCTGCTGCAGACGCTGGCGCGCAACCGCCTCGCCAGCCCCGATGTGCTCGGCCTCAACGACGGCGCGCTGATGGCGATGGCGCTGACGCTGCTGCTCACGCCCGCGGCAATGCTCGGACCGTGGTGGTGCGCGCTGCTCGGCGCGCTGGGCACCGCGCTGTTCGTGCTGCTCGCTGCCGGCGGCGTCGGCACGCAGGGCTATCGCGTGCTGGTGGTGGGCCTGGGCGTCGCCAGTCTGCTGCGCGCCGGCTTCGACCTCGCGCTGGCGACGCTGCCGATCTTCCACGCCAGCGGCATCTACGCCTTCAGCGTCGGCAGCCTGTCCGGTCGCAGCGGCGGCGTGGTGACGATCGCCGCGATCGTGCTCGCGGTATTGCTCGCCGCCAGCCTGCCCTTGCTGCGCAGCCTGCGCCTGCTCGGCCTGCACGACGACAGCATCCGCAGCCTGGGCGTGCGGCTGGAATCGCTGCGGCTGGCGGTGCTGCTGCTCGCCGCCGCGCTGGCGGGGCTCGCGGTCAGCGTCGCCGGGCCGGTCGGCTTCGTCGCGATCGCCGCGCCGATCTTCGCGCGCCAGCTGCCGGGCGCGGCGCCGGTGTCGCTGTGGAACGCGGCGGCGATCGGCGCGGCGCTGGTGGTGGCCGCCGACCTCGCCGGCCGCTACCTCGCGCCGCCGGCGGAGGTGCCGGCCGGCGTCGTCACCGGCCTGCTCGGCGGACCGTTCCTGCTGTGGCTGCTGCTGCGGCCGACGCGCGATGTCTGAGCGCCGCCGCCCTAATCCGGCGCTGCGCGCCACATTCGCCCGCGCGCGGGAGAAGGCAAGCGTGATCACACCTTCTGCGCGAAGAAGCTTCTTCCTCGCACGTTCTCATCGATGGTCATTCCATGCTGCAGAGCCGGGAACGCGCGCTGCTCGCAGTCCATACGTTCGCA
>CBINNP010000140.1:0-9423 GCA_966252075.1 uncultured Solimonas sp. | reverse complement strand
CCCACCCGATGATCCAGGCGATCAGCTCGCCCAGCGTGGCGTACGCGTAGGTGTAGGCGCTGCCGGCCTGCGGGATCAGCGACGCGAACTCGGCGTAGCACAGCGCCGCGAAGCCGCAGGCCATGCCGGACAGGATGAACGACAGCACGATGGCCGGACCGGCGTGCTGGGCCGCGGCGACACCGGTCAGCACGAAGATGCCGGTGCCGATCGTGCAGCCGATGCCGAGCAAGGTCAGATCCCAGGCGGTCAGGCAGCGCCGCAGTCCGCTATTGGCGTTCGGATCGATCGCCTTGGTGCGCATCAAGCCTGCCATTCCCGCCATTCGCAAATCCCCTTGTTCGTCTGTCGCGATTATGCACAAACCACGCCGGCGGGCCGTGCCCCACAACGCACGAAGCCCGGCGCGACCGGGCTTCGTCGACATCTTAAGGCTTGTGCCCGACGGCCGATCAGCTTTCGGAGCGCTCGACGATCGCCGTCACGCCCAGACCGCCGGCCGCACAGATCGAGATCAGGCCGCGGCCCTTGCGGCCACTGGCCCTGTGGTCCTCGTCGAGAATCTTCGCCAGCGTCGCCAGGATGCGGCCGCCGGTGGCGGCGAACGGGTGGCCGGCGGCGAGGCTGCCGCCCTTCACGTTCATGCGGCTGCGGTCGATCGTGCCCAGCGGCGCATCCAGGCCGAGCTTGTCGCGGCAGAACTTCGGATCCTCCCAGGCCTTGAGCGTGCATAGCACTTGCGCGGCGAAGGCCTCGTGGATCTCGTAGAAATCGAAGTCCTGCAAGCTCAGGCCGGCGCGCTGGAGCAGTCGCGGCACGGCATAGGCCGGCGCCATCAGCAGACCCTCGCGCTGGCCGCCGGAATTGGCGAAATCCACCGCCGCGGTCTCGGCATGCGTGAGGTAAGCCAGCACCGGCAGCCCGTGCGCGCGGGCCCAGTCCTCGGACGCCAGCAGCACCGCCGAAGCGCCGTCGGTCAGCGGCGTCGAATTGGCGGCGGTGAGCGTGCCCTTGCCCGACTTGCGGTCGAATACCGGCGTCAGCGTCGCCAGCTTTTCGAGCGAGATGTCCGGGCGCAGGTTGTTGTCACGCGACAGGCCGGCATACGGAATCACCAGATCGTCGTAGAAGCCGGCTTCCCACGCGGCGGCGGCCTTCTTGTGCGACTCGAAGGCAAGCTGATCCTGTGCCTCGCGCGGGATCTGCCACTGCTGGGCCATCAGCTCGCAGTGCTCGCCCATGCTCATGCGCGTGCGCGGCTCGCCGTTGGTCGGGATCGACGGCGCCAGCATCCCAGGGCGGAACTTGGCCAACGCCTTCAGGCGCTGGCCGGTGGTCTTGGCGCGATTGGCTTCGAGCAGGATCTTGCGCAGCTTCTCGCCGACGGCGATCGGCGCGTCGGAGGTGGTATCGACGCCGCCGGCGATGCCGGAGTCGATCTGCCCGAGCGCGATCTTGTTGGCGATGTTGATCGCCGCCTGCAGGCCGGTGCCGCAGGCCATCTGCAGGTCATAGGCCGGCGTGGCGGCCGACAGCCCCGACGACAGCAGCGATTCACGACAGAGGTTGAAGTCGCGCGAGTGCTTGAGCACGGCGCCGGCGGCCGCCTCACCCAGTTGCTCGCCGTGCAGCTGGAACTTGTCGGCCAGGCCCTTGAACGCGGCGGTGAGCATGTCCTGGTTCGACCTGGTCGCGTAGGCGGTGTTGGAGCGGGCGAACGGGATGCGCGATCCGCCGACGATGGCGACTTTGCGGCCGTAGGGTTTCATCGTGATTCTCCGGATGAGGCGGCAATGGGATGGTCGGGATTATCGGCAGCGCCCGATGAACTGCCTATTGCTGCACCGCCACATGAGGGCGCTGCGAGGATCAGTCGCAGCCCCGAGCGACGGCGGAGTTCTTGCTGATGCAATGGCGCCATGCCGATCCTGCGCTATCTCGCCCATCTGAGCCCCTCGCGCCGCGTGCTGTGGTGCTACCTGATCTGGTATCTGACGATGCTCGCCTACCACTTCGAGCCGGCGCCCAAGTTGTGGATCAACTCGCTGGGCATCAGCGCCCTGATCGGCAGCGGCCTGCTGCTCAGCGTCGCGGCGCCGGTGCGGCTGCGCAGCTGGCAGACCTTCCGGCTCTATCTGATGCCGTTCTGCGTTTCCAGCTTCGCGGCGCTGATCAAGGACCGCGGCTTCATCCTCGTGCTGTCGCCGGCGTGGCGTGAAAACGCCACCGCGATCGGCGCCTGCCTGGCCTTCGTCATGCTGTCCCTGTGGCTGGGCCGCGGCGCTCAGCGCGCCGCCGGCTCATCATGATGAACCGTGATGATCTCGTACTCGACCTCGCCGGCCGGCAGGCGCACCCGGATCATTTCGCCTACGGCGCGGCCCAGCAAGGCCCGCGCGACCGGTGAATCGACACTGATCCAGCCGCGCGTGCCGTCGGTCTCGTCAGGCCCGACGATGCGGAAATGGCGTGCATTGCCGTCCTCGTCCGCCAGCTCCACCCAGACACCGAAGAAGACCTTGCCGCTGCCCGGCCGCGCCGGGGGGATCACCTGCACGTCCTGCAGCCGCGTGGTCAGGTACTTGAGCCGCGCATCGATCTCGCGCAGCTCCTTCTTGCGGTACTGGTACTCGGCGTTCTCGCTGCGATCGCCCTCCGCTGCCGCGGCCGCCAGCGCGCGCACCACCTCGGGCCGGCGCTGCCGCCAGAGCCCGTCGAACTCGAGCTTCAGCCGTGCGTGGCCGTCGGCCGTGATGTAGGGCGAGGATTTTTCAGCGGGAGGACGCCAGCGCGACATGGTGTGGCAGTGAGCGTGGGAAGTGACGGAACGCCAGTGTCCGCACCGGCGGCGCGAGGTCAAGCCCCGCGCCCGGCGGCACGGGCTTCAGTCGAGCATCGCGGTGGCGCGCGCCAGCCGCTCGGCCTGGATGCGGTTGAGGTTGCGCAACACCAGCGCGGCGATGCGCGGATAGCGCAGCCGCAGGCGCTCCAGATCCTGTGCGTTGAAGCGCAGCACGCGCACCGCGCTCAGCGCATCGACATTGGCGGTGCGGCGCTGGCCGAAGTAGCCGGTCTCGCCGATCACCGCGCCGCGACCCAGCGTCGCCAGGCGCCGCCGCTCGCCGTTGCGCTCGACCCAGACCTCCAGTTCGCCGTCGATGACGACGTAGATCTCGCTGGCCTGCTCGCCCTCGCGGATCACCCGCTGCTGCGGCGCCAGCCGTTCCAGCTTCGACATCAGCGCGAAGGCCCGCGCCTGCCGCAGGCTCAGGCCGGCCAATAGCGGAATCGTCTGCTGCGGCGCCTCGCCCAGGTCGACGCGCACGCTGTCCCACAAGGTGACGATGCGCAGACTTGCGCCGAGTGCCGGCGTCAGCGTGATGTTCATCAGCCAGGCGAGGAACAGGGTGAAGGCCGACAGCCAGCCGAACTGCACCTGCGAACTCAGGCCGCTGCCGGCGAAGACCAGAAAGCCCAGGCACAGCGCCGCCGTGCTCAGGCTCAACGGCCGCAGCACCGCCGTCAGCGCGCTGGCTACCGCCGGTGCCTCGGCGGCACCGGCACGCGCATCGACGTTGAAGCGGGCCAGAAACTGGATGGTGTCGTCGACGGCGATGCCGACCACCACGCAGGCGATCAGCGCCGTGGTCGGGCTCAGGGCGATGCCGAGCAGGCCCAGCGTGCCGAAGTAGATCGCCACCGGCACCAGCGTCGGCAGCAAGGTGATCAGGCCGGTGCGCAGCGACATGAACATCCAGCTCAACAACAGGCCGATCGCCGCGGTGGCGATGGCGATCGAGGCGATCTGTCCCGAGCTGATGCGCTGTACCGCCCGTGTCGCCAGCACGCTGGCGCCGCTGACGGTACCGCGCAGCGCCGGCGGCAGTGTCTGCATCTGTGCTTCGATCCGCTCGACCAGCGCAGCGACCGCGGCGGAGTCATCGACCTTGATGCGCAGCTCGATCAAGGCCGCACGAAAGCGCGGATCGATCACTCGCGCCAGCGACTCGCCGCCGCCGAACACCAGTAGCTGCTTGATCGCCACGGCGTCGTCCGGCACGCCGGCGGCGTCCGGCCGATCGCCATTGAAGGCGCGGTGGATCAGCCTGAGATGATCGACGTAAGAGCTCGCCGCGCCGACTTGCGGCTGTTCGCGCAGCCACTGCACGAAGCCGTCGAGCTGGGCGATCGCCGCAGGCGCCAGCAGCGCATCGTCGACCTCGGTGTCGATCAGGATCGCCAGCCGGTTGGCGCCGCCGAAGTCCCGGTTGATCTGCCCGAAGTCGCGGCGTATCGCCGAATCGGCGGCGAAGCTGCCGCTGAACTCGGCGCGCGACTCGATGCGTGTCGCCAGCACCGCGCTCAGCGGAATCAGCAGTACCGCGATCAGGATGATCAGGCCGCGCCAGCGCTGGTCGAACGCCGCCAGCCCGCGCGCCGCGGCGGCAAAGCGAGTCTCGCCCGGCGGTGCACGGCCGGCGGCGCTGCAGCGCATCAGCCGCAGCGAGGCAGGCAGGAAGCTCAGGGTGAGCAGCGCCGCGAAGAACGAGCCCAGTGTCGCCAGCACCGCAAAGGCGCGGATCGCCGGCAGTTCGTGCACCAGCAGCGCCAGGAAGCCGGCCGCGGTCGTCGCTGCCGACAGGCTCAAACCCAGGCCGGCACGGTTGATCACCCAGCGCATCCGCGTCTGCTCGTCCTGCAGGTGTTCGCGCGTCTGCGCCGAGAAGTACGCGGACAGCAGATAGACGGTGTAGGACAGTCCGAGGATGACGATCAGCGCCGGCACCAGCGCCGTGATCAGGTTGAACGGCAGATCCAGCGCGACGGCCGCGGCCAGCGTCCACAACAGGCTCATCGCGATCGCCAGCGCCGACGCCAGCGTCGCCAGCAGCTGCCGGAACGCGAGGTACAGGAGCCCCAGCATCAACGCGAAGGCCGCCGGCACGGTGAAGCGCAGCGCCTCGAACACCGCGGCCGCGGCCGCCGCGCGCACGATCGGCGTGCCGGTGATCCATAGTGGCGCCGCGCCTGCGACTTCCTGCGTCGCCGCGCGGATCTGCGCCGCGACGTCGTGCTCGTGAACGTGCGCGACGCTGCTGTCCCTCATGTAGATCGCGAACGCCGCCTTGCGCTGGTCCGCCGACACCAGCGTCTGGCGATACAGGGGATGCGCGGCGATCTGCGCCGCGAAACCGGCGATCGCGGCCGGCTGCTGCCGCGCCTGCGCGGTGAAGCTGCGGTAGTCCAGTTCGTCGCCGTGGGCGCTCAGGTTCGGGGCACTGGCCAGGGACAAGACGCGGCTGACACCGGGCAGCATGCGGTAGCGTGCTTCGAGGGCCTCGACCTTGCGCAGCGCGGCTGCGCTGAACAGCGGCGCCAGATCGACGGCGACGATGATCGCCTCGGCGTCGCCGAATTCACGCCGGATGCGCTGCAGCAGCAGCAGGTCCGGATCGTCAGGCGGCAGCAGCGCCTCCACCGACGGATCCACCGCCAGGCGCAGCGTGCGGTGGCGCGGATCGATCAGCAGCAGCGCCGCCAGCGCACTGATCAGCATGGCCAGCACCACGATCAGGCGTGGATGGCGGGCCGCCCAGGCGATCAGCCGCTGCATCAGTCGCCCAGATGGAAAGTTGCAGGATCGAAGTAGCGCTGGTTCAGCGGACGGTCCAGCGTCACGCTCAGCACCTTGAGCGTGGTGTGGCTGCCTTGCGCAAGATCGTCGATGCGCACGCTGCCGGCGTACCAGTAGCGATCCTGCTGGCGCAGCTGCTGCGGATCAGCGCTGATGCGCCTGAGCAGCACGGTGCCGGCGTAGAACTCAGCCCGCAGCGCCAGGCAACTCTGCGCGTCGACCCACAGCCGCATCAGCTCGGGCGGCCCGGCCGCTCCGCCCGATGTCAGCGCCAGCACCTGCACCGCGCGACCGTCGATCGTGGTGCTGCGCTCCAGCGTCGCGCCGGCCGCATCGAACCGGTTGCTCAGCGCCTTGAGATCGCCGTAGCTCAGATCGCTGCCCCAGAGCCGGCCTTCGGCGGCAAGGCCGCGCAGCCGGCGCACCTTGGCCAGCGCCGGCAGGTACATGTACATCTCGTCGGCCGGCGCACGCTCGCGCAGCAGATAGGCAGCGCCGGCCAGATCGGCCGGGGCGAGGATTTTCAGCGTGGCGCGCAGCTGCTCCTGCTCACGGCTCAGGTAAAGCCGCCCGCGCAGATGGCGTTCGCCGCCGTCGCCACGCTGCGACTGCAGTTCGACTTCGCGGATCTGCAGGGTCTGCGGCACATTGGCGCGCATGCAGGCGAGCAGCGTCGCGGCATCGGGCTCGCTCAAGGCCAGCAGCGGCCACAGCAGGAGCCCGCAGCCGGCCACGCGCAGCAAGGCTGCACCCCCCATGTCCCCTCCCCGTGCTTGACCGGCCTGCGGCCGGTTCTAGCGACCGCGCGGCCCCGCCAGCAGCCAGATGATGAAGCCCAGCACCGGCAGGAAAAGGATCAGCAGAATCCACAGCACCTTGCGGCCGGTGGTGGCGCTGCTTTGCACAACGCTGACGATCGCCCAGATGTCGGCGATCAGAACCAGCAATCCCCACAAGCCGCCGTACTCGATTTTCATTGTGCTCTCCTTGGCAGACGCTGCCGGTCTGTATATCAGACCGGCGGGACAGCGCCCATATTGGGTAGAGTGAGGTTTTCCGGCTGAACGTATCGTGTCGAAGTCTCCCCCTTTTTCCTTGTTCGCGCTGCCGCTCGACAACCGCCTCGCCGCGCTGGGCGAGCCCTATGCGCACGCCGTGCAGCCGGAGCCGCTGGCAGCGCCGCGCTTGCTGCACCTCAACACCGAACTGGCCGGCGAGCTGGGGCTGGACAGCGCGCAGCTGCGCAGCCAGGCCGCCGTCGAAGTGCTGTGCGGCAACCGGCCACTGGCCGGCGGCAGGCCCGTGGCCACGTTGTACGCAGGACACCAGTTCGGGGTCTTCGTGCCGCAGCTGGGCGACGGCCGCGCGATCCTGCTCGGCCAGCTGCGCGACCCCGCCGACCGCAGCTGGGATCTGCAGCTCAAGGGTGCCGGCCGCACGCCGTTCTCGCGCTTCGCCGACGGCCGCGCGGTGATCCGCTCCAGCGTCCGCGAATACCTGGCCGGCGAGGCACTGCACCATCTGGGGATCGCCACCACCCGCGCCCTGAGCCTGGTCAGCGGCGACACGCCGGTGCGGCGGGAAACGCAGGAACGCGCCGCGGTGATCTGCCGGGTCGCGCCGACGCATATCCGCTTCGGCCATTTCGAAGTCTTCTATTACCGCGGCCAGCACCAGTTTCTCGCGCCGCTCGCCGATCACGTCATCGACGAGCATTTTCCCGCGCTGCGCGGCGCAGCGGACCGTTACGAACGCTGGCTGGGCGAGATCGTCGCGCGTACCGCGCGGCTGATCGCTCAGTGGCAGGGCGTCGGCTTCTGCCACGGCGTGATGAACACCGACAACATGTCGATCCTCGGCCTGACGATCGACTTCGGCCCCTATGGCTTTCTCGACGGCTTCGACGCCGGCCACATCTGCAACCACAGCGACGAATCCGGTCGCTACGCCTACGATCGCCAGCCCGACATCGGCTACTGGAACTGCTCACGGCTGTTGCAGGCGACGCTGCCGCTGCTGGCCGACAAAGCGGAGCGCGCGGTGGAGATCGCGCAGGAGCTGCTGGAGCGCTACCCGCACATCTATCGCGAGGCGATGACGGCGATCTGGCACGACAAGTTCGGCCTGCGCGAGCACCGCGACGACGACCCGGCGCTGATCAACCGCTTCCTGAGCCTGCTGCATCAGGGGCGCACCGATTTCACACGCAGCTTGCGCGCGCTGTCACAGGTGGGCAGTGCCGACGACGCCACCGCCGGCCGCCTCGCCGACGAGATTCACGACACGCAAGGCTTCGCGCGGTGGCTGCCGGACTACCGCGCACGCCTGCGCGCCGAGAACAGCGACGACGCGGCCCGGGCGGCACGGATGAACGCGGTCAATCCCAAGTACGTGCTGCGCAATCACCTGGCGCAGCGCGCGATCGAGCAGGCCGAAGCCGGCGACAGCACCGAGATCGAGACCTTGCTGCAGGTGCTGCGCAAGCCGTTCGACGAACAGCCGTCGTTTGAAGCCTATGCGGCGGAGCCGCCGCCGGAAGCGCGACACCTCAGCGTCAGCTGCTCCTCGTGAGGCTCACGGCCCTAGCGCAGCACGCCGACGTAGCGATTGATGACCGGCGCCGCCGTCGTCGCGCTAGGCGCGGCGGCCACGCTGGCCGCGGCCGCTGGCCGGGCGCCGCCGCCGAACATGATCTCCTCGAAGCGCTGCCCCAGACGCTGGACCTCGGCGTCCGGGCTCATCAGCGCCAGGCGCAGCACCTCGCGCGCATAGAGCTCGTTCTGGGTCATCCAGAGCGCGTCGATGACGCGGCCGCCGCCGGCGCGCATGCGCACATACAGCCGGGTGGCGACACTGAGCAGTTCGTTGTCGGTCATGAATGAGGCCTCTTACTGCTTCGACTCAGGGAATCGCCTCCCCATGCAGGGAAAGGTCCAGACCCGTCAGCTCTTCGTCGGCGGTGGCGCGCAAACCGATCGTGTATTTGAGAACGACAAGAATCAGCAGCGACGCCACGCCGCTGTAGGCCAGGGTTGCAGCGACGCTGATCGCCTGCGTGAGCAGATTGCCGGTGGTTCCGCTGATGTCCTGATCGGCGAACACGCCGGTCATCAGCGCGCCGACGATGCCGCCGATACCGTGAATGCCGAAGACATCGAGCGAGTCATCGGCGCGCAGCAGCTTCTTCAAGCCCGTCGCACCCCAGTAGCAGGCCACGCCGGCCGCCGCACCGATCGCCAGCGCCCCGCCGACATTGACGAAACCCGATGCCGGCGTGATCGCGACCAGCCCCGCTACCGCGCCCGAGCAGGCGCCCAGCAGCGAGACGCGGCCGCGCAGCAGCCATTCGGTGGTGGTCCAGCTCAGCACCGCAGTCGCCGCGCCGATCTGGGTCACCAGCATCGCCATGCCGGCGCGGCCGTCGGCGGCGACGGCGGAGCCGGCATTGAAGCCGAACCAGCCGACCCAGAGCAGCGCTGCGCCGCTCAGGGTGAAAGCCAGGTTGAAGGGAATGAACGGCTCGGCTCCGTAGTGGGCGCGGCGGCCGAGCATGTAGGCGCAAACCAGGCCGGCGACGCCGGCGTTGATATGGACGACGGTCCCACCGGCGAAGTCCAGCGCGCCCAGGCTGGCCAGCCAGCCGGTCGGCTCCCAGACCCAGTGCGCGACCGGCGCATAGACCAGCACCGACCACAGAGCCATGAACAGCACCATCGCCCCGAAGCGCATGCGCTCCGCAAAGGCGCCCGTGATCAGCGCCGGCGTGATGATCGCGAACGTCAGCTGGA
>CBINNP010000139.1:0-9433 GCA_966252075.1 uncultured Solimonas sp. | reverse complement strand
CTTCGGGTTATGAGCCCGACGAGCTGCCAGACTGCTCCACCCCGCACCAGACAGAAACAAAGTATAACGAGTTTGGCACATACAGGCAATCAAAATCGCTACTGCAAAACTAAAAATCGATACTTGCGTCAACTACCTACATCTACTTCCAGACTACGCTCAACTTCCCGCTGTGGTGCCCACGGAGAGACTCGAACTCCCATGACTTTCGCCGCTACCACCTCAAGGTAGTGTGTCTACCAATTCCACCACGTGGGCCAAGGATTCAACGGGGCGCGAATTCTAGCGCCTCAATTTCGATTTGTCTCTATTCCGGTACAACCGGCTGCTGCGAGGGCTCGGTGACAGCGGGCGCGCCCGACGGCGTCTGCTCAGGCGCCTCGTCGGGAATCGCCGGGTTAGCGGGCTGAATTGCGGTCGGCGCCTCGCCCTGCACCTTGTCGATGATCGAACCGCCACTGCGCTGCCCGTGGACAAGATAGGCAAGTGCAAGGCTCAGACAGAAAAACACCGTGGCCAGCCAGGCCGTCGCTCGCGACAGGAAATTGGCAGAGCCGCGGGAACCGAACACCGTGCCCGAGGCACCGCTGCCGAACGCAGCGCCGGCATCGGCGCCCTTGCCGTGCTGGATCAGGATCAGGCCGACCAGAGCGACCGAGACGAGAACTTCGAGAACCACCAGAATGCTATACATACCCGGCCCTACTACTGAGGCGCCTGCGCGGCCGCGCAGATCGCAAGGAATTCGCTGGCCTTCAGCGAAGCGCCGCCGATCAGCCCACCATCGACGTCGGGATTGGCAAACAGCGCCCCGGCGTTATCAGCTTTCACGCTGCCGCCGTACAGAATCCGCGTCGAATTTGCGATTTTAGCACTCGCCCCTTCCAGCTCGCCACGGATGAACGCATGCGCGGCCTGAGCCTGCTCCGGCGTCGCGGTGCGGCCCGTGCCGATGGCCCAGACCGGCTCGTATGCAATAACCGCGGTCTTGAACGCGTCGACACCGGCAGCCGCCAGCACTGCGGCGAGCTGTCGGGCCAGTACCGTCTCGGTCTGCTCCGACTCGCGCTCGTCGAGCGTTTCGCCCAGGCACAAGATCGGCGTCAGCCCGCATTGCAGAGCCGTGCAGAACTTGCGGGCAACCACGGCGTCCGTTTCTCCGTACAGCGCCCGGCGTTCGGAGTGGCCGACGATCACGTACGAGCAGCCGACGTCCTTGAGCATGCCGCCATGGATCTCACCGGTAAAGGCGCCGGTCTTCTCCTGCTCGCACAAATTCTGCGCGCCCAGCTGAATGCTGCTGCCATTGACTGCGGCACCGACCGATTCCAGATAGACCGGCGGCGGGCAGACCACGATATCGACGCCCGGAAAGCGGCGGGCATCGAACAGCAGATCATGCAGCAGGCTCGCGTTGGCGTCCCGCGCGCCGTTCATCTTCCAGTTGCCAGCCACCATCTTGCGACGTGCCATTCTTCTGCTCCTTGGTTCTCGTGCACATTAAGCCGCGGCGGGACCGCAAGCGGCTCCTACCGCGACAGCCAGCGCCTCGGCCTGCGAGCGCGCCAATTCCTCCGCATCCGCTTCCACCATCACGCGGATCAGCGGCTCCGTTCCGGACGCCCGCAATAGCACGCGTCCACGCTTGCCCAGCGCAGCCGCCACCCTCGCCTCCGCCTGACGCACGCTATCGTGGTGCAGCAGATCGGCGGCTCGTCCCCGGATCGGCACATTAATGAGCACTTGCGGAAGCTTCTGCATCGGCGCCACCAGCGCCCCCAGGCTACCCTGGCTGCGGATCAACGCGGTGAGGATCTGCAGCGCTGTTACCAGCCCATCGCCCGTGCTGGTCTTGTTCAGACAGATCGTGTGGCCGGAACCTTCGCCACCCAGCACGCCGCCGCTCGCCTTGAGCCGCTCCATCACATAACGATCGCCGACCTTGGCGCGCTCGAAGCGCAGCCCCAGCCGCTGCAACGCCTGCTCCAGGCCGAGATTGGACATCAGCGTGCCGACAACCGGCCCTTGTAGCTCACCGCGCGCCTGCATCGCCCGGGCGATGACATAGAGGATCTGGTCGCCATCGATTTCGTTGCCATCGGCATCGACCATCAGACAGCGATCCGCATCGCCGTCCAGGGCAATACCAGCGTCGGCCCGATGCTGCAGCACAGCCGCCTTCAGCGGGGTCAAATGCGTTGAACCACAACCGGCATTGATGTTGAAGCCGTTCGGGCTGGTGCCGATGGCGATCACCTCGGCGCCGAGTTCCTCCAGCACCGCCGGGCCGATCCGGTAGGCAGCGCCATTGGCGCAATCGATCACCAGCTTCAGGCCTTTGAGCTTGCGCTCGCCAAAACTGCCCTTGCAGAACTCGATGTATCGTCCAGCCGCGTCCTCGATCCGCCTGGCACGCCCCAGGTGTTCCGGGGCAACGCATTGCAAAGGCGAATCAAGCAGCCGCTCGATCTGCTGCTCGATTTCGTCGCTGAGCTTGCCACCGTCGGCGTCGAAAAACTTCACTCCATTGTCGTAGTGCGGGTTGTGCGATGCGGAAATCACCACACCAGCCTGCGCACGCAGCGCGCGCGTCAGATAGGCCACACCGGGCGTCGGCAGCGGACCCAGCAGGTCCACCTCCATACCGGCAGCGGCGAAACCGGCTTCGAGCGCCGACTCGAACATATACCCGGAACGACGTGTGTCTTTGCCAATCAGCACACGGGCCCCCCCCCCCCCCCCCAAAAAGGCCGCCCCCCCCCCCCCCCTGTGGGGCGAAAAGGGGGGGAAAGGCGCGGGGGGGCACCCCCAACACCTTGCCCGCCGCCCAACCCAGCTTGAGGGCAAAATCGGGCGTCATCGGCGCTGTGCCGACCGGCCCGCGGATGCCATCCGTTCCGAAGTATTTGCGGCTCACTCTCTATTCCTGACCCGGGCCAGCGTGTGCGCGACGCGAATCGCGTCGCTGGTCGCCCGAACATCGTGGGTGCGCACTATAGCCGCGCCCTGCCAGACGGCAACTGTCGTCGCCGCCAGCGTCGCCGGCAAGCGCTCATCGACCTGCCGATCGAGCAATTTGCCGAACATGGACTTGCGCGACACACCGACCAACAGCGGAAAACCACCCGCTGCCAGCGCATCGAATTGCGCGATCAACTGAAGATTATGCTCCAGCGTCTTGCCGAAGCCGATGCCAGGATCGACGCAAATCCGCTCCGCCGCGATCCCGGCGGCGATACAAGCCTGCGCGCGAGCCGCCAGAAAATCGACGACTTCGCCCAACACATCGCCGTAGTGCGGTGCCGCCTGCATGGTCCGCGGCTCGCCTTGCATGTGCATGAGACAAACCGCTGCGCCGGTGTCGCGGACGGCCTCGATCGCGCCGGGCGCCCGCAGCGCCAGAATGTCGTTGACCAGCTCGGCACCGGCGGCGCAGGCCGCGCGCATCACCGCAGGCTTCATCGTGTCGACCGACAGCACCGCGTCGCTCTGACCTCTTAACGCCGCGATCACCGGCACCACACGGGCGATCTCCTCAGCCTCGTCGACGGGCATTGCGCCCGGCCGCGTCGATTCGCCGCCAATGTCGATGATCCGTGCGCCCTCTGCCACCATCTGCCGCGCACGCTTCAGCGCTGCATCCAGATCCAGGTGAAGACCGCCATCAGAGAACGAATCCGGCGTGACGTTGAGAATCCCCATCACCGCCGGCTCGTCGAGATTCAGTACGCGATCGCGAAGTTGCAGCTGCACGTGCCCGTCCAGGACAGTCCAATGAAAAGGCCGGCTGAGCGCCGGCCTTGTGGTAACGCATTGGCGCTCAGGTCTGCTGGCCCGCAGGAGTCTGCGTCCCGCCGTTCGGCTGAGGCGTGCTCTCCGCCGCCGGCCGCGTCGGCGTACCCGTGCCGCCGCCCGGACGCGTGCCGTCTGTCCAGCTCTCCGGCACGCCAGGATCCTGGCCGGCCATGATGCGACGGATCTGCTCGGAATCGATGGTCTCGTACTTGATCAGGGCCGCCGACATCGCATGCAGCTTGTCGATATTGTCGAGCAGGATCTGCTTGGCGCGCGCGTAGTTGGCCTCGATGATCTTGCGCACTTCCTCGTCGATCGTGTGCGCGGTCTCGTCGGACACGTTCTTGGTCTGCGTCACCGACTTGCCGAGAAACACTTCGCCGTTGTCGTCGGAGTACGCCAGAGGACCGAGCTTGTCCGACAGGCCCCACTTGGTGACCATGTTGCGGGCAATGTCGGTGGCACGCTCGATGTCGTTGGAGGCACCCGTCGTGACCTTTTCCGGACCGAAGATCACTTCCTCGGCGATACGGCCGCCGAACAGCGAGCAGATCGACGAGTTCAGCCGCTGCTTGGTGTAGCTGTAGCGGTCCTCTTCCGGCAGGAACATGGTCACGCCCAGCGCGCGGCCGCGCGGAATGATCGACACCTTGTAGACCGGATCGTGCTCCGGCACGGTCAGACCGACGATCGCGTGGCCGGCCTCGTGATAGGCGGTCAGCTTCTTCTCGTCCTCGGACATCACCATCGAACGCCGCTCGGCGCCCATCATGATCTTGTCCTTGGCGCGCTCGAAGTCGTCGTGATCCACCAGGCGCTTGTTGGCGCGCGCCGCGAACAGGGCAGCCTCGTTGACGAGATTGGCCAGATCGGCGCCGGAGAAGCCCGGAGTCGCCCGCGCGATGACTTCCGCCTTGACGTTGTCGGCCAGCGGCACGGCGCGCATATGCACCTTGAGCACCTGCTCGCGCCCGCGTACATCCGGCAGCGGCACGACCACCTGCCGGTCGAAGCGACCGGGGCGCAGCAACGCCGGATCGAGCACGTCCGGACGGTTGGTCGCGGCGATGACGATGACGCCCTCGCTGCCCTCGAAGCCGTCCATTTCGACCAGCAACTGGTTCAGCGTCTGCTCGCGCTCGTCGTGACCGCCGCCGAGGCCGGCACCGCGATGGCGGCCAACCGCATCGATTTCGTCGATGAAGATGATGCAGGGCGCGTGCTTCTTGGCCTGCTCGAACATGTCACGGACGCGGCTGGCACCGACGCCTACGAACATCTCGACGAAGTCCGAACCTGAAATGGTGAAGAACGGCACGCCCGCCTCGCCGGCAATCGCCTTGGCGAGCAGCGTCTTGCCGGTACCCGGGCTGCCCACCATCAGCACGCCACGCGGGATCTTGCCGCCGAGCTTCTGGAACTTGCCCGGATCCTTGAGGAAGTCGACCAGCTCGGAGACTTCCTGCTTGGCTTCCTCGCAGCCGGCGACGTCGTTGAAAGTGACCTTGACCTGGTCGGCCGAGAGCATGCGTGCGCGCGACTTGCCGAACGACATCGCGCCGCGGCCGCCACCGCCGCCCTGCATCTGCCGCATGAAATAAACCCAGACAGCGATCAGCAGCAGGATCGGGAAGGCATTGAACAGCAGCTGCAGCAGGATCGGCGTTTCCTTGGGCAGCTGGCCGCTGAACTTGACCTTGTTGTCGAGCAGCGAACCGACCATCGCGCTGTTGTCGGTCTCAGGGCTGATGGCGATGAACGACGATCCGCCTTTCATCTCGCCTCGAATGACCTGGCCGTCGATGGTGACCTCGGCGACGTTGCCGTCCTTTACCTGCGACATGAATTCCGAGTACGCGAGTTCCGGCTGCGCGCGGGAACGCGACGAAAAGCTCTGAAACACGCTCATCAGGACGACGAGAATGACTACCCAGAGCAGCAGGTTTTTAGCCAGATCGTTCAACTTGTGCACCTAGGGAAAGCACGTGACGAAGTCACATTACACCGCACGGAAGTTGCGCGCCAGCAAGTAAACCTCGCTGGAACGGGGCCGTGAGGCCTTGGGCTTGCGGATGCTGACGGTCTCGAACACTTCGCGCAGCGCTTTCACATAGGCGTCGAAACCATCGCCCTGGAATGCTTTGACCAACAGACTGCCACGCGGTTTCAGATGCGCCTTGGCGAATTCCAGCGCCAGATCGCATAGATACATGCTGCCGGCCTGATCGGCGGCGTCGATGCCGGAGAGATTGGGCGACATGTCGCTCAGCACCACATCGACCATCTGGTCGCCGACGCGTGACTCAAGCTGGTGCAAGACGGCGTCCTCGCGGAAATCACCGATCAGGATGTCGACACCGGGAATCGGCTCGAACGGCAGGATGTCCAGCGCGAACAGCTGGCCACGGGCGCCGAGCAGCGGACGCGCGTACTGGCTCCAGCCGCCGGGCGCGGCGCCAAGATCGACGACGACCTGGCCGGGGCGCAGGATCTTGTCCTTGTCCTGGATTTCCTTGAGCTTGAACACCGCACGGGAGCGGAACCCCAGACGGCGCGCCTCCTGCACATAAGGATCGGCCTCATGCTCGGCAAGCCAACGGGCGGAACTGGGGCGACGTTTCTGGGTCATGTCGAAAGCGCGAAATGCCAGCAATCTGTGGCCGATTTCGACAACTTCAAGTCCCCCGGGCCGGGGCCGGGCGCCCCGGGGCAAAATAAAGTCCTATTCGTAGCGGATGCCGACAACCTCGAACTCGCGGACCCCTTGCGGGGCGGAGACCTGCACGATGTCGCCCTCGACCTTGCCGATCAGCGCCCGCGCAATCGGGCTGTTGAACGAAATCCGCCCGGCTTTCACGTCCGCCTCGTCTTCGCCGACGATCTGGTAGCGCATCGCTTCCCCGCTGTCGGCATCCGACAGCTCGACGGTGGCACCGAAAATGATCTTGCCGCCGGCCGCGACCTGCGTCGGGTCGATGATCTGGGCGTTGGCGAGCTTGGCCTCGATCTCCTGGATCCGCCCCTCATTGAAGCCGTGCTGTTCGCGGGCAGCGTGGTACTCGGCGTTCTCCTTGAGATCGCCGTGCGCGCGGGCTTCCTCGACGGAAGCGATGATTTTCGGTCGCAGTTCGCTCTTGCGGTGCCGGAGTTCTTCGCGCAGCTGGTCGGCGCCGCGCAGGGTCATCGGAGTCTTGGTCATTGCATTCGAAACGACAAGGCCTGCACCGGCAGCGAGCCGATGCGGGCGTTAGGGGGATGCTGAACGATAACACCGCCCATCGCGGCCGCCCACCCCCGCCACGAGGGGCGGGAGGCGGCGGGCGACAGCGTGCTCAGTGCAGGCCGCTGTGCAGGGACTGCAGGCGATTGACGTCCAGCTGGTCGAGGTGATCCATGGCCACTGCCGCCGCCAGCGCGCCGGCGATGGTCGTGAAGTAGCAGACCTTGTGCTGGATCGCCGCCGCACGGATCGAGCGCGACTCCTCGATCGACTGCTTGCCTTCGGTCGTATTGGCGATGAAATGGATCTCGCCGTTCTTGATCTGGTCGACGCAGTGGGGCCGGCCTTCCTTGACCTTGTTGACGCCGTCACAGGCGATGCCGGCCTTGGTGATCATCGCGGCCGTACCGTGTGTGGCGACGATCCGGAAGCCGTGGCCACTCAGGATGCGCGCCAGCTCAACAGCCTTCCTTTTGTCCTGGTCACGCACCGAGATGAACGCCGTGCCGGAGCGCGGGATCGTCGTGCCGGCCGCCAGCAAGGCCTTGTGAAAGGCCTCGCCGAAGTGCTTGCCGGTGCCCATCACCTCGCCCGTCGAACGCATTTCCGGCCCCAGCAGCGGGTCGACGCTCGGAAACTTGTTGAACGGGAACACCGACTCCTTCACCGAAAAGTACTTCGGGATGATCTCGCCGGTAATGCCCTGACTCTTCAGGCTCTGCCCCGCCATGCAGCGCGCGGCGACCTTGGCCAGCGGCCGGCCGGTGGCCTTGGACACGAACGGACTGGTACGCGAAGCACGCGGATTCACTTCAAGCAGGAACACCTTCATCTCGCTGGCCTTGGCGCCCTGCACCGCGAACTGCGTGTTCATCAGGCCGATGACATTGAGCGCCTTGGCCAGCTTGACGATCTGGCCGCGGATGTCGTCGAGCACCTTCTTCGGCAGCGAATGCGCCGGCAGCGAGCAGGCCGAGTCGCCGGAATGCACGCCAGCCTCCTCGATGTGCTCCATGATGCCGCCGATCACCACATCCTGGCCGTCGGCCAGCGCATCGACGTCGACTTCGATCGCGTCATTGAGGAAGCGGTCGAGCAGCACCGGCGAATCGTTGGAAACCTTGACCGCCTCGCGCATGTAGCGCTTGAGGTCGTCGTCGTCGTGGACGATTTCCATCGCCCGGCCGCCGAGCACATAGCTCGGCCGCACCACCAGCGGATAGCCGATCTTGCCGGCCACCGACAGCGCCTGCTTCTCGGAGGTCGCGGTACCGTTGGGCGGCTGCAGCAGGCCGAGCTTCTCGACCAGCTTCTGGAAGCGCTCGCGGTCTTCGGCAAGGTCGATTGCGTCCGGCGTGGTGCCGATGATCGGCGCACCGGCGGCCTCCAGCTGACGCGCCAGCTTCAGCGGCGTCTGGCCGCCGAACTGCACGATCACGCCCTTGGGCTTCTCGAGGTCGATGATTTCCATCACGTCCTCGAAAGTCAGCGGTTCGAAATACAGGCGATCCGAAGTGTCGTAGTCGGTCGACACGGTCTCCGGATTGCAGTTGACCATGATGGTTTCGTAACCATCCTCGCGCAGCGCCAGCGCCGCGTGCACGCAGCAGTAGTCGAACTCGATACCCTGGCCGATGCGGTTGGGACCGCCGCCGAGGATCATGATCTTGTCGCGCGTCGTCGGCTGCGCCTCGCATTCCTCGTCGTAGCTCGAATACAGGTAGGCGGTCGAGGTCGGGAATTCGGCGGCGCAGGTATCGACGCGCTTGTAGACCGGGCGGATGCCGGCCTTGTGGCGGGCGCGGCGCACCGATTCCTCCTTGACCCCCATCAGCTTGGCGAGACGGCGATCGGAAAAGCCCATCCGCTTGTAGCGACGCAGATCGTCGGCCTCGATCTTGCTGATCTTCTGCTCGGCGATCTCCGCCTCGGTGGCGATCAGCTCCTCGATCTGTTCGAGGAACCAGACGTCGATCTTGGTCAGCTTGTGCACTTCGGCCAGCGACAGCCCGGCGCGGAACGCATCGCCGACGTACCACAGGCGGCGGCCGCGGACGATCGCCAGCTCGGTGCGGATGCGGTTCAAGCCTTCCTCGGTATAGGCGCCGTCGACCGGATCCACCTGCGGATCGAAGCCGTCGCTGCCGACTTCCAGGCCACGCATCGCCTTGAGCAGCGACTCCTGGAAGTTGCGACCCATCGCCATCACCTCGCCGACCGACTTCATCTGCGTGGTCAGACGCGAATCGGCCTGCGGGAATTTCTCGAAGGTGAAGCGCGGGATCTTGGTGACGACGTAGTCGATGCTCGGCTCGAAGCTGGCCGGCGTGGCGCCGCCGGTGATGTCGTTCTTGAGTTCGTCCAGCGTGTAGCCGACCGCCAGCTTGGCGGCGATCTTGGCGATCGGGAAGCCGGTCG